>NZ_JAATJC010000001.1:0-300000 GCF_011927725.1 Sphingomonas kaistensis
TGGGGGTTGCGGTCGGCTCGGCCTTTGTCGCCGGGGTGCAGGCCGCGATCGCGGCCCACGCGCCGTACATCATCTTCACCGCCGCCGGCGGCGCGCGCATGCAGGAGGGCATCCTCAGCCTGATGCAGATGCCCCGCGCGACCGTCGCGATCGAGATGCTGCGCGAAGCGGGCCTCCCCTACATCGTTGTGCTGACCGACCCAACCACCGGCGGCGTCACCGCTTCCTACGCGATGCTCGGCGACGTCCAGATTGCCGAGCCCGGCGCCCTGATCGGCTTCGCCGGACAGCGGGTGATCGAGCAGACCATCCGCGAGAAGCTGCCCGAGGGCTTCCAGCGCGCCGAATATCTGCTCGAGCATGGGATGATCGACATGGTCACCCACCGCCGCGACGTTCGCGCGACGCTCGCCAGCCTGATCGATTATCTGGTTCCGGCGCGGGCAGCGGCGTGAGCCTGCTCCCCCTCCCGCCTGCGGGAGGGCGGATTGGCTGACTTCGCGCGCTCCTCGCACCCCGGGGTCGCGGCGCAGCTGGCGCGGCTGGAGGCCCTGTCCCCCGGTGGCGATCGGCTCGGGCTGGAGCGCATCACCGCCCTGCTCGACCGGCTGGGCAATCCCCAGCTGCGGCTTCCCCCGGTGTTTCACGTCGCCGGGACCAACGGCAAGGGCTCGACCTGCGCTTTCCTTCGCGCCGCGCTCGAGGCTGCGGGGCACCGCGTGCACGTCTTCTCGTCGCCGCACCTGGTCCGCTTCAACGAACGCATCCGCCTTGCCGGCCGGCTGATCGAGGACGACGCGCTCGCCGCCTTGCTGGAGGAAGTGCTGGATGTCTCCTCAGAGATCGCGCCAAGCTTCTTCGAGGCGACCGCCGCCGTCGCTTTCCTCGCCTTCGCCCGCACCCCCGCCGACGCGCTGGTGCTGGAAGTCGGCATGGGTGGCCGCCTCGACGCCACCAACGTGATTTCTCGCCCGGCCGTCACCGGAATCGCCGCGCTCGGGCTCGATCACCAGCAATGGCTGGGACAAACCCTGGCGGAGATCGCCGGCGAAAAAGCCGCCATCGCCAGACCGGACGTGCCGCTCGTCACCCTCGGCTATCCGGCCGAAATCGCCGTCCGCGTCCGCGAGGTGGCAAGTGCCCGGTCCGCGCCTTTGTTCGTTCAGGGCAGGCAGTGGCACGGCCAGGTCGAGGATGGACGCCTGCGCTATCGCGACGCCCACGGCAGTCTCGACCTGCCCCTCCCCGCCCTGCCCGGCCCGCACCAGGCCGACAATGCGGCGCTCGCGGTCGCCATGCTCCGCCATCAGGATGCGGTCGCCTGTCCCGATCCGGCCCTCGCCCGCGCCATGACCGAGGTCCGCTGGCCCGCCCGCCTGCAGAAGCTGTGCCCCGGCCCGCTGATCGGAACCCGCGACGTCTGGCTGGACGGCGGACACAATGCACAGGCCGCCGAAGTCCTCGCCGCCAGCATCACCGAACTCACGAAAGGCCGCCCGCTTCACCTGATCGCGGGCGCTCTCACCACCAAGGACGCCGCCGCCCTGCTCGCCCCCTTCCGCGGGCTGGTCGAAGAGGTCCACGCCATCGGCTTCGACCATCCGCTCGCGATGACCGCCGACGCCCTCGCCGCCACCGCCACCGCCCAGGGCCTCCCCGCCCACGCCGCCGACGACCTGCGATCCGCGCTCGCCAGCGCGCCTCCCGGCGCCGCGATCCTCATCGCCGGCTCGCTCTACCTCGCGGGCGAGGTCCTCGCGCTCAACGAGGAAGCGCCGGACTAGGCGGTGTCGCCTTCCGCCGCGCGGGCCGCATCGCCCGACGGTACCGGCCCATTCGTCCGCGCGCGCCGCCCCGTCCAGCCCTGCCGCGCCCATTCGAGCGCGACGAACGCCACGGCGACCAGGCCGATCGTCGCGGTCAGGTAGAACACCGGCGCATAGCCGACCTGGTCGATCATCTCGCCCAGCGCCGCCCGGCCCAGCGAGCCGATCAGGAAGGTAAGCGACGACAACAGAGCATATTGCACCGCGCTGAACTCGCGGCTGGTGATCGACGACAGGTAAGCGACGAACGCCGCGCCCGCGAGACCGCCCGCGATATTCTCGCCCGAGATGGCGATCAGCAGCCGCACCATCCGCAGGTCATGCCCGAAGGCGTCGAGCCCGAAGGTCCGCGCAAAGGCATCGATATAGACCGCCCCTGATGCGAGGTCGGCATAGAGGAGATTGCTCGCCGCCGCCACGATCGCGCCGATCATCAGGGTCGGCATCCGCCCCACGGTCGCGAACATGATCCCGCCGATCGCGATTCCGGCCATGGTCATGAACACGCCGAAGATCTTGGACGCGAACGCCACTTCGTCGCCGGTGTACTTCAGTTCCTGGAGATAGAAGGGGAAGGCGAAGCTGCCCCAGATGTTGTCGGTGATGCGATAGCTGAGGATCAGTCCCATCACGATGATGACGCCCCAGCCCATGCGGCGGACCAGTTCGGCAAGTGGGAGGATCAGCGCGCTATAGGCATGGTCGGCGGTGCGCTCGAGCCCGCTTGAGGCCGGCACGTCGCTGGTCAGGACATAGCCGGGCCGCGCGGCAAGCCAGTTGAATACCGCCGCCACGATTGCGGGGATCAGCACGGTCGCACCGACGATCAGCGGGCCATAGGTCTTGGTGAAGTCGCCCACGCTCGGCGGCTTTCCAGTCGCCGGATCGACCGCTCCGCCCAGCATGTTCGCCATGAACGCGCCCACCGTCCAGATCGCCCACGCCCAGCCGAGCCCGACGATGCCGAGCCCGATCGCGCGCAGCTTGGGCGAAATCGCGCCCGTGCGGCGAAGCGCCGTCTGCTGCTCTTCGGACGCGGTGCGCGGGGTGTCGGGCGCGAGCAACGTCGCGATCAGTGTCAATCCCATGAACACGCCCATTACCGCATAGACCGTCGGCCAGCTCATCCGTTCGGACAGGACCAGCGCCAGCGCGCCGCCGATCAGCGCCGCGATACGAAAGCCAAGCTGGTAGATGGACGACAGGATTTCCACCGGCGCTTGCTCGTCGGCGACGTCGATCCGCCACGCGTCGATCACCACGTCCTGTGTCGCCGATGCGAACGCGCCGACCACCGCGATCAAGGCAAAGGTGCCGAGCGCCAGGCGCGGATCCGACAGCGACAGCCCGAAAAAGGTCAGGGTGAGGATGATCTGGCAGAGGAGCAGCCACCCGCGCCGCCGCCCGAGCCGTTCCAGACCGGGCAAGCGAACCCGATCGACCAGGGGCGACCACAGGAACTTGAAGGCATAGGCAAGTCCGATCCACGACAGCACGCCGATGGTGGCAAGGTCGATCTGCCATTCCCCGAGCCAGGCGTTCAGGGTGCCGATCAGCAAGGTGAAGGGAAGCCCGGCGCCAAAGCCGAAGGCCAGCATCACCGCAGTCTTGCGGTTGGAAAGGGCAGTCCTGATCAGGCGCCAGCCCTTGGGCTGCTCAACCTTTGCCGTGTCGTCCGCTGCCGCCGCTGTCGCCAAGGACTATTCCCTTCCCGCTTCGTGCACTTCTCCTCGTCTAGCAGCCGCAATTCCCCTGAACAGCCCGTGAGTGCTTGCGCCCGCCTGCCGCTAGGCGCAGTCTGCCGCGATGGACGCACCGGCCAAGTCGACCCGCCCGACGCCCGGCCAGCTTGCGCTTGCCGAACGGCTGGCAAGCGGCGGCGAGTTGCTGGGCGACGGGATCGTCCGCCTGCCCCCCGCGGTCTACACCGACGAAGCGCGGTTCGCGGCCGAGCAGGAACGCCTGTTCGCCCGCCTGCCACTGGTGCTCGGCCCCTCGGCGATGCTGCCAAGCCCGCGCACCGCCGTTGCGCACGACGGCTATGGCCTGCCGCTGATCGTCAGCCGTGACAGCGATGGCCAGATCCACGTCCTCGCCAACGTCTGCCGCCACCGCGGCACCCGGCTGGTCGAGGCCACCGGAATCGTCCCGGCCAAGCGGATCGTCTGTCCCTATCATGCGTGGGCTTACATGCCCGATGGCGCGCTCGCCGGCCTGCCCCGCGCTGACTGTTTTCCCGGCCTCGACAAGGACGCCATGGGACTTCGCCGCTTCCCCGCCATCGAGAGCGGCGGCCTGATCTGGTTCGCGCGGGATCCTGCCGCCGACTTTTCGCCTGCCGAGGCCCTTGCGCCCGATCTCGACGCCTTCGCCCTGCCCGACCTCCACCTCTACCGGCGGCGCACGCACGAGGTCGCCGCCAACTGGAAGCTGATCGTCGACGCCTTCCTCGAAAGCTATCACGTCCAGCGGCTTCACGCGCAGACCATCGCGCCCTTCTTCGACGACGGCATCACCGTCGCCGACCGCATCGGCCCGCACCAGCGCGCCGCAGTCGGGCGCACCGACTACCTCGGCCGCATCGATCGCGACGACTGGCGCCAACTCCGCAAGGCGATGACCTTCACCTATCACCTGTTCCCCAACACCATCCTCGTCATGAGCCCCGATTACCTCAACATCCTGACCTGCTGGCCGCAGGATGTCGGGCGCACCCTGGTCGAGGACATCATGCTGATCCCCGCGCCCCCTCGAGACGCGGAGGAAGAGCGGCACTGGGACAAGAGCTGGACCCTGCTCGACGAGGGCACGTTCGCGGCCGAGGATTTCCGCGCCGCCGCGCTCTGTCACCGGGGCCTCGCAAGCGGGCTGGTCGACGAAATTACGCTCGGCACGCTGGAGCATGGCCTCGCCGATTTCCACGCGATGATCGACCGGGCCCTGGCCCGCTGACCCTCAGGCGGCGAGCGGCCGGTTGTAGAGGATCACGCCGTTCGGTGCCTTGACCTTGCCCTTGCCCGCGATCAGCTCCTCGACCGCTTTCAGCGCCGCCTTCAGCCGCCCTTCGTTATACGGCTTGCACAGGACGCCAAGCGCGTTGCCGCCCCCGTCCTCGGGCGGATTTGCAGTCGCGAACAGCACCGGAATGCCGCGCGCCGTCGCCTCGGCAGCCAGATCGATCCCGCTGCGCCGGCCGGTCAGCGTGATGTCGCTCAGGATGAGATCGATCCCCCGTTCCGGAGTCCCTGCTTCCTCACCGCCGGCGCGACCGACTTCGCGCTCCAGGATCGCCAACGCTTCACGCACGCTATCCACCGTCGCCACGACCGTGTAGCCGGCGTTGCTCACCATTGTTTCATTGTCGAACGCCACCAGCGGCTCGTCCTCCACGATCAGGATGCGCTTGACGTGACGTTCCTTGGTGCCGAACAGCATCGTTTCGCCTTCGAAGAGGATTGACCTTTTGCCCCCCCAACGACCGACGGGCCCCCGCGGTCCCCGCCCGCCGCACGGCCCCGCGAAATCGCCGCGTCGTGCCCCGACCGCCACAGGCGCGAGGCCGGCCCGGCCGATCCCGAGCGGCCCGCGGGGCAAGCCGCCCGGCCCCCCGCGCGAGACTGGTCCGCAGCGGATCGCCAAGCTGCTTGCCAGGGCCGGAGTGGCCTCGCGCCGCGATATCGAGCGGATGATCGAGGACCGCCGGATCGCGCTCGACGGCGAAATACTGACCACCCCGGCGACCCTCCTCGAGAATCTGCGCGGCGTGACCGTCGACGGCAAGCCCGTCGCCCCGCCTGCTGCCGCCCGTTTGTGGCGCTTCTACAAGCCTGCCGGCTGCCTCACCGCTGCCAACGATCCCAAGGGTCGCCCGACCATTTACGACCGCCTGCCCGGCGGCCTGCCCCGCGTGATGCCGGTCGGCCGCCTCGACTATATGACCGAAGGGTTGTTGCTCCTCACCAACGACGGCGAACTCAAGCGCCAGCTTGAACTACCCGCCACCGCCGTCGTTCGCCGCTACCGCGCCCGCGCGTTCGGAGAGGTCAGCCAGGCCCAGCTCGAGGAGCTTGCCGACGGGATCGAGATCGAGGGCATGCGTTACGGCTCGATCGACGCGAATCTCGAACGCCGTACCGGTGCCAATTGCTGGATCGAACTGGCGCTGACCGAGGGCAAGAACCGCGAAGTCCGCCGCGTGCTCGAGCATCTTGGGCTACAGGTCAGCCGCCTGATCCGGGTCAGCTACGGCCCGTTTGACATGCTCGACCTCGACCCCGGCCAGGTCGGCGAAGTCCAGCGCGAGGAGCTGTTCCGCTTCCGCCAGACGCTGAAGACACCGGCAGCGAAGGAACCACGCCAGCCCTGAGCGGGCGCGCGCAAGTTGCCTTTGCGGCCCACCCGCGCTATGCGCCCGCCCGCTCCTGCATGGTCATCCCTGGAGGCGTGGGGAGCGGTTCTGTAATTCAATTCAAAGGAATGCACGTATGAGCGAACAGCTGACGCTGACCGCCGAAACGCGCGATCGGGCTGGCAAGGGAGCCTCCCGTGAGCTGCGTAATTCGGGCCGGGTCCCCGCCGTTGTCTATGGCGCCAATCAGGAGCCGCTGAGCATCCACGTCGAGGAGAAGATCCTCGCCAAGATGCTCTCTACCGGCCACTTCATGAACTCGGTCGTGATGATCGACGCCGGTGGCAAGACGACGCGCACCCTTCCCAAGGACGTGCAGTTCCACCCTGTCACCAGCCGCCCGGTCCATGTCGACTTCCTGCGCATTGGTGAGCACAGCAAGGTCACCGTCAACGTGCCCGTGCGCTTCACCGACGAAGAGGAAAGCCCCGGCATCAAGCGCGGCGCGGTGCTCAACATCGTCAAGCACGAGATCGAGCTCGTCTGCGACGCGTCGGAAATCGCCGACGACATCGAAGTCAGCCTCAAGGGGCTCGACGTGGGCGATTCGATCCACATCTCGAACGTCACCCTGCCCAAGGGTGCGGTTCCGACCATCACCGACCGCGATTTCACCATCGCGACGATCGTGGCCCCGTCGGCGCTGAAGAGCGACGAGGGTGACACCACTGTCGACGGCGAAGGCGAAGAAGCCGCCGGCGACAGCGAGTAACCGGTTTCTCCCCTCCTGCTTCATGGCAGGAGGGGAGTTCCCCTTCCGATGCAGATCTGGACCGGCCTCGGTAATCCCGGCGCGCAATATGCGCTGCATCGGCACAATGTCGGCTTCATGGCGCTCGACACCCTGGCCGAGGTGCACGGCTTCTCTCCCTGGCAGAAGAAGTTTCGCGGCCTCATCGCCGAAGGCCGTATCGGCGGGCAGAAGATCCTGCTGCTGAAACCCCAGACCTTCATGAACGACAGCGGCGATGCGGTTCAGCAGGCGCTGCATTTCTTCAAGCTCGATGAAGGCGCGCTCACCGTCTTCCACGACGAGCTCGACCTTGCCCCGATGAAGGTCAAGGTCCGCGTCGGAGGCGGACTTGCCGGACACAACGGCCTGCGCTCGATCAACGCCGCTTTGGGCCCCGACTTCCGCCGCGTCCGCATCGGCATCGGCCACCCCGGCCATAAGGACCGGGTGACCGGGTACGTCCTTGGCAATTACGCCAAGAGCGAGATGGAGCCGCTGTCCGATCTCCTCGCCGCCCTCGCGTCCGAAGCCGACTGGCTGGCAAAAGGCGACGATGCCCGCTTCATGAGAGACGTCGCCATGAGACTGCACCAGGACTGACCATGCGCCAGCTGTTTGCCACCCCGCTTTACGAAGCCGACCTGGAGCTCGACCTCGACGAGCTGGCCCACTCGATCCACAGCCTTGCCGAGGACGACGGCGCGGGCCGCCGCTGGGCCAGGGAGCATGGCTACAAGGGCTACACCAGCTACGCCTCGCTGAACGACCTGCCGCGTCGCGATCCCGCCTTCGCCGACCTTGCCAGGGCCCTGACCCGCCACGCCGCCACCTTCGCGCGCGACCTCGCCTGGGACGTCAAGCCCAAGCTCGACAGCCTGTGGGTCAATGTCCTGAAGCCCGGCGGCCATCACAGCGCGCACATCCACCCGCATTCGATCCTGTCGGGCACGCTCTACATCGACATTCCCGATGGCAGTGGCGCGATCCGCTTCGAGGATCCGCGCCTGCCGATTATGATGGCCGCACCGACCCGGCGACCCGACGCGCCTGAGCCGCTTCGCCCCTTCGTCACCATTCATCCGCGCCCCGGCCAGCTCCTGCTATGGGAAAGCTGGCTGCGCCACGAAGTGCTGCCGGGCACCGCGCGCGGCGAACGACTGAGCGTCAGCTTCAACTTCGCCTAGGCCGCCAGCAGCAGCTGGTCGCGTCCCCCCTGCTTGGCGCGATACAAGGCCTCGTCCGCCGACTTGAGCGCGGCGGCCAGGCCATCGGAGCCGAGCGGTGCCACGCCGCCGCTGACGGTGATCCGAACCTCCGCAACCGTCACCGTCTGGCTCACTTCGCGCCGGATCCGTTCGCAGATCTCATACGCCTGCTCGATTGACGTGTCCGCGAACAGCAGGCCGAACTCCTCGCCGCCGAGCCGCGCGAGCATGTCGCCCGGGCGGGTCAGCTTCAGCGCGACCTCCGCGAAACGCTTCAGCACCTCGTCGCCGGCGTCATGGCCGAAGCGGTCGTTGATGCTCTTGAACCGGTCGAGATCGAGCAGCGCGACGCAATCCGCTCCCGCCTCCCCGGCAACCATGCGCCCGCCCGCGGCCCGCTCGAACGCGCGGCGATTGTGCAGGCCGGTCAGGCTGTCGGTCAGCGCCGCCTGCACCCATTCGCGCTCGTCGGCCTTCGCACCGGTGATGTCGCGGATGTAGGACAGCAGTTCGATCGGTTCGCCATCCTCGTCGAGCAGGGCGCGGCCGTGGGTCGAGAACCAGCGCTGCTCGCCGCTCCGCACCACCGTGCGATAACTGTAGGTCCGCGCTTCGCCGCCCGCCGCAAGGGTGGCGCGATGCTCGTCCCGGACGCGCGCAAAGTCTGCCGCATCGATCAGGACCCGGCTGTGGCGCCCGACCAGTTCGCTCGGGTGGTAGCCAGTGACCAGCTCGACCGACGGCGAGGCGTAGAGGATCTTGCCATCCACCGAGATGCGCATGATCACGTCGGTGCAATGCTCTGCAAGCAGCCGGAATTCGGCTTCGCTCCGGCGCAGGCTGCGATTGAGCTTCTGGCGGTTGTGCAGGTCGGCAGCGATCGGAATCACCGTCAGCACCGTTGCCGCCAGGTAGAATTGAAAGAATTGCATCCGGTCGCCGAGCGTTGCACCGGTCAGCGATACCGGACCCAGCCCCTTGGCGGTCAGCAGGCCCCCGACCCCCGTCAGCAAAGCAAGGCTGACTGCGGCGCCGAGCCGGCCGAGGCGGAAGGTCACCAGCACGACCCACATCACCGGCAAAAACAGGATCGGCCAGCTCGACTGCCAGAAGGTGAAAAAGACGATCAGCCCGACCGTCGGAAGCAGCGTCAGCGCCGTCTTCTTGTGCCGCTTCAGGATCCGCCGCGTTTCCTGGCGCGCGGCGCGGCCGGTCAGCATGTAGGCGATCGGCGTCAGCGCCAGGTTGCCGAGCGCGTGGCCGATCGCGAAATGTTTCATGGTTGCGGTGAAACTGCCGCCAAAAGCCCACAGGACCGTTCCGGCGACCGGGGCCATCAGCACCGGCCCGATCAGCATCGCCACCACGAACCGCCCGAACCAGCTGAGGCTGGCCATCAGTTCGCCGCTGCTGCGGTCGCGCTTCAGCAGATAGCCAGCGATCACCGCCTCGCCCATGTTGGCGATCAGCAGGAACGGCGCCACCGCCCAGCCGAGACCGAGGAAGCCCGTCACCAGGACACCGACCACCGAGCAGGTCAGCAGCGGCGCCCACCAGTTGCGCATCGACGTTCGGACCAGCGCCGCGATCAGCAGGGCGCTCGCCCCCCACAGGAAGGCTACTCCACCGTCGAAGCGGGTCAGAGTCACCGCCAATCCCGCGAGCACAGCGTAGCCAAGCGCCAGCATCCATTGGCGAGCAAGCATCATCTTCAGGGTCATCGTGGATATCGGTGGCGGATCAGGGTTAAGAACGGGTGAGGAATAACAGCCATTTCGGATGAAACTGGCACCGGACGTTGCCCGCGCGGCCACTGCGGGCTAGACGGCCGCCACTTTCCTTCCTCCTATCCGAGACACTCCCAATGGGCTTCCGCTGCGGCATAGTCGGCCTGCCGAACGTCGGCAAATCGACCCTCTTCAATGCGCTCACCGAGACGCAGGCGGCGCAGGCGGCCAATTATCCCTTCTGCACGATCGAGCCCAACGTCGGCCAGGTCGCGGTCCCCGACCCGCGCCTCGACAAGCTGGCGGAGATCGCCAAGTCGGCCAAGATCATCGCCACCCAGTTGGGCTTCGTCGACATTGCCGGTCTGGTGAAGGGCGCAAGCAAGGGCGAGGGCCTCGGCAACCAATTCCTCGGCAACATCCGCGAGGTGGACGCCATCGTCCACGTCCTGCGCTGTTTCGAGAATGACGACATCCAGCATGTCGCCAACAAGGTCGATCCGCTGGCCGACGCCGAGGTGGTCGAGACCGAGCTGCTGCTCGCCGACCTCGAAAGCCTCGAGAAGCGCGTCCCCAATCTCGTCAAGAAGGGCCAGCAGGGCGACAAGGAAAGCAAGATCGCGGCCTCGGTCCTGTCCCAGGCGCTCGACCTGCTGCGCGAGGGCAAGCCCGCGCGCCTGACGGAGCCCAAGGACGAGGAAGAAGCCCGGGTGTTCGCCCAGGCCCAGCTGATCACCGCCAAGCCGATCCTCTACGTCTGCAACGTCAACGAGGAGGATGCCGCCAACGGCAATGCCCTTTCCGAACAGGTATTCGCCAAGGCCAAGGCCGAGGGCGCCAATGCGGTGGTCGTCTCGGCGGCGATCGAATCCGAGCTGACGGGTATGGACGATGCCGACAAGCTCGAATTCCTGGCCGAGCTTGGCCTTACCGAAACCGGCCTCGCCCGCGTCATCCGCGCCGGCTACGACCTCCTCCACCTGATCACCTTCTTCACCGTCGGCCCCAAGGAAGCGCGGGCCTGGACGGTCGAGCGCGGCGCCAAGGCCCCGCAGGCGGCCGGCGCGATCCACTCCGACTTCGAGCGCGGCTTCATCCGCGCCGAAACCATCGCCTTCGACGATTATGTCGCGCTGGGCGGCGAAGCGGGCGCCCGCGACGCCGGCAAGCTCCGCCAGGAAGGCAAGGAATATGTCGTCGCCGACGGCGACGTGCTGCACTTCAAGTTCAACGTCTGAGGCTTCGGCGGGTGCGGCCCGGTCGCCGCACCCGCCCTTCCGCTTACGGCAGGCCGATGTCTGCCAGCCACCAGATGATGGCGACCGTCAGCAGCGCCAGCGCCGCTAGGCCTAGCCGCTTGGTGACGCTCATCCTGAACAGGTGCGGGTTCTCCGCGCGATAACGCTCGGCCTGGGTCCACGCCGCCTGGTTGGCGGACAGCAGGCCCATGTCGAGCGGCCCGGTCTGCACAAGTAGTTGCCCCACCTCGCGATTCTCGGCGGGGTCGAGCTTGGGATAGCGCATCAGCAGCTGTTCGAGGCGCGTGAGGGATTGAAGGTCGTCCGCCCAGCGGGCGCGACCTGCGTCGTCATGGGACGTCATGCATACTCCAGCGGCGCCGGGCGACATCGCCGCCCGGCGCCGGTCTAACGAATTGGGAAAGGCGCCGTCAGCGGCGGCGGCGGATCAGCCGCTCGAACCGCGTCCTGATCACCTGCTTGAGGCGCCGCAGCCGGAACACGCGAAGCGGGCTCGGCTGCTCCCTCCGAAGCTCGCCGGCAAGCGCGCGATCGATGTCATAGCTGAGCGTGGTCAGCCGCAGGGTCTGGGTCGACATGGCAAATCTCCATTGCTGCCGTCAGCACTCGGGGCTGCGGCAAGAACTGTTCGATGCGTGAAAAGGATCGATCAGGCGGCTGGAGGGGCCCTGGCGCGATACGGCGCGCCGCCGGAGGTAGCGTCGAGACGCCGGGAGACTGTCGCCTGCTCACTGACGGGGAGAAGGACAAACGTCCTGACCTCGCGGGCAAGCGGCGGGAGGATGATCGGATCGGGTGCCTGCCGCTGACTCTTGATCGCCGCCCGGCCGCCGGTCGCCGCCGGGGCGAGGACGGCACGCTTGGTAAAGGCGGCGGCGCTGGGCTGGGCTTCGACCGGCACGGGCGCCAGGCTGGCACCCGTCAGGACCCCGTAGAACAGGGCTAGCAGCAGCGCGAGGCCGCGGTGCCGGGTCGTCCGCCTGGTGTCAGAAACGTCCATGATCCTGCCCTTCCATATGGTCCGGCAGGCGCGAACCGCAACCCTGCACGGGCTGCCGGCGCGATCCACTCCGACTTCGAGCGCGGCTTCATCCGCGCAGAAACCATCGCCTTCGACGATTTATGTCGCGCTGGGCGGCGAAGCGGGCGCGCGCAACGCCGGCAAGCTGCGCCAGGAAACCAAGGAATATGTCGTCGCTGACGGCGACGTGCTGCACTTCAAGTTCAACGTCTAGGCTGACCGCCCGGTAGGGCGAAGGATCGCCAGAATACGCGTACGGTGACGGGCTGGGTGGATGGTGGCATCATGCAGCCATGACCAAGCACCAGATCAGCCCGATCCTGCCGTGCAATGACATCGAGCGGACCCAGGCCTTTAACGAGCGCCTGGGCTTCTCGGTCAGCGGCGGCGACGCCGGTTTCCGGATCATGACCGATGGCGCGAGCTGGCAAATCATCCTGCGCCCCGCAGAGGCCGGCTGGGTCATCCCCGAGCGCAATTCGCACGGGATGTTCCTGTTCTGCGAGGATGTCGATGCGGTTGCCGACCGAGTCCGTGACATCATCATCGAGAAGAGCGCTCCGCACCGCAAGCCGTGGGGCACGTACGAATTCGCGGTCGGTGATCCCGACGGGGTGCTGGTGCGGATCGGCCGCCCCGCGCGGGCCGGGGAAATCTAGAATCCGGTAATCGTCGCTGGTTCAATGCCCCTCGAATGCGAGCAGGCTCTGAGTCTCGATCCCGTCGGCCTGAAGCCTTGCCGCGCCGCCCAGGTCCGGCAGGTCGATCAGGAAGCGCGCTCCGATCACCACCGCCCCGGCCCTGCGGACCAATCGGGCCGCCGCCAGCGCCGTCCCACCCGTCGCGATGAGGTCGTCGGCCAGCAGCACGGTGGCACCGGGCGCGCAGGCGTCGACATGCATGGTCAGCCGGTCGGTGCCATATTCCAGCGCATAATCCTCGGCGATGGTGGCGCCCGGTAGCTTGCCGTCCTTGCGGATCAGCAGCAGCCCCGCTTCCAGCCTTAGCGCAAGCGCGGTCGCCACCACGAAGCCGCGCGCTTCCATGCCCGCGATGAGGTCAGGCCGCTCGGGCACCGTCGCCGCCAGCGCATCGATCGCGGCGGCGAAGCCTTCCGCGTGCAGCAGCAGGGTGGTGACGTCTCGGAACAGGATCCCGGGCTTGGGATGGTCGGGGATCGTGCGAACCAGCGCGCGCAGATCGTCTCGGGTCATGTGGCTTTGTCCCCAAACAGAAAAGGCTCCCGTCCCTCGACGAGAGCCTTTCCGGTCGTTTGCCGTAATGGCGTCGCCTAGCCGGCGATGCCGCGGTCGGCCTTCTGCTCGTCCATCCGCTCGCGGAAGTCGGGATCGAGCGGACCGCGGATCGACACCTCGCGCTTCGCATTGGCCCAGATGTTGCGATACGAAAGGTAGGCGAGAACCGTCGCGATCAGAAGGAAGATCACCACTGCCCAACCGGTGCGGTGGCGGTTCTCCAGGGTCGGCTCGGCCGTCCACACCAGGAACGCCGCGACGTCCTTGGCCATCTGGTCCTTGGTCGCCTTGGTTCCGTCGGCATAGGTCACCTGACCGTCCGACACGATTGGGGCCGGCATCGCGATGTTGAGGTTGGCGAAATAGGGGTTGAAATACAGCCCCGGCGGGGTTGCTGCTTCCGGGAATTCCTTGAGCAGTTCCTGCCCCTTGGAATTCTTGTACCCGGCCTGGTCGACGTAGCCGGTCAGCAGCGAATAGACGTAGTTAGCGCCGTCGTGACGGGCCTCGGTCATCAGGCTGAGGTCGGGCGGATAGGCATTGTTGTTGGCCGCGCGCGCCGCCGTCTCGTTCGGATAGGGCGACGGGAAGCGGTCGGACACCAGCGCCTTGCGGGTCGCCGCTTCACCCGTGTCCGGATTCACCGACGGCACCTCGATCGCCCACTGGTTGGCGATCGCCTTCACTTCGGCTTCCGAATAGCCAAGGTCGGTCAGCTGGTAGAAGCTGACATACTTCAGGCTGTGGCAGGCCGAGCAGACTTCCTTGTAGACCTGGAAGCCGCGCTGCAGCTGCTGGCGGTCGAACTTGCCCGCCATGCCGTCCGAAGGAAGCTCCGCCTCGCGCGGGTCCTTGTGGAAGTAATAATAAGCGGCGTGTTCCGGCGGGTTCCGGAAATAGTCGACGCCGTTGACGACGAGGCTGATCAGCAGGACGCCGACAAAGCCAAGCCCGACGAAGAAACCGATGATGCGGACCATGGGTCTGTCTACTTTCTTATTCGGCCGGCTGAGCAGCGGTGGTCGGACCCGAGGGAGCAAGACCGTAAGGCCGGCTCTCCTTGGTTTCGCCATGCAGCACGCTCTCGGAGATGCTGTTGGGGAGCGGCCGCGGCTTCTCGAACTTCGAGACGAGCGGCAGGATGATCAGGAAGTGGGCGAAGTAGTAAGCCGCCGCGATCTGGCTGAGCGCGATGTACGGCTGCTCGGCCGGCATCACGCCGCAATAGCCCAGCAGAGCGATGTCGGCCACCAGCACCCAGAAGAACACCCGGTAGACCGGACGATAGCTGGTCGAGCGGATCGGCGAGCGGTCCAGCCAGGTCAGGAAGAACAGCAGCAGGATCGAGCTGAACATCGCCAGCACGCCCCACAGCTTGGCGGGCAGGATGAAGTCCACCGTGAAGGCGCGCAGGATCGCGTAGAACGGCCAGAAATACCATTCGGGAACGATGTGCGCCGGGGTCACCAGCGGGTTGGCCTCGACGTAATTGTCGGGGTGGCCAAGGCTGTACGGGAAGAAGAACACCACCAGCGCGAAGATCAGCAGCGCGACGCCGATCCCGAAGCCGTCCTTGGCCGTGTAGAACGGGTGGAACGGCAGGGTGTCCTTCTCGTCCTTGACGTCGACGCCCGTCGGGTTCGACGAACCCGGGATGTGCAGCGCCCAGATCTTGAGGATGGTGACGCCCGCGATCACGAACGGCAGCAGGTAGTGGAGCGAGAAGAAGCGGGTCAGCGCGGCCTGGTCGGGCGCGAACCCGCCGAGGATGAAGACCCTGAGCGGCTCGCCGACCACCGGAATGGCCGAGAAGAAGCCGGTGATGACCTGCGCGCCCCAGTAGCTCATCTGGCCCCACGGCAGGACGTAGCCCATGAAGGCGGTGGCCATCATCAGCAGGTAGATGACCAGGCCAAGCAGCCACACCATCTCGCGCGGTGCCTTGTAGGAACCGTAATAAAGGCCGCGGAAGATGTGGATGTAGACGATCGCGAAGAAGAAGCTCGCGCCGTTCTGGTGGACGTAGCGGAGGACCCAGCCCGCGTTAACGTCGCGCATGATCCGCTCGACGCTGTCGAACGCGCCGCCGGCATAGCTGTAATAATGCATCGCCAGCACGATGCCGGTGATGATCTGGATCATCAGCGCGAGGCCCGCGAGGACCCCGAAGTTCCAGAAATAGTTCAGGTTGCGCGGCACCGGATAACCGCCGCCGATGGCGCCATAAACCAGGCGCGGCAGCGGCAGGCGCTGGTCCATCCAGCGCATGAACGGCGAGGTGGGTTCGTAGGGCTTGGCCCAGGCAAAGCTCATTGTGTCAGTCCTCAACCGATCCGGACAACGGTGTCGCTAGCAAATTCATAATCGGGCACATGCAGGTTCAGCGGAGCCGGACCCTTACGAATGCGCGCGGCGGTGTCATAGTGCGACCCGTGGCACGGGCAGAAATAGCCGCCGAAATCACCCTTGGTTTCCCCCTCGCCGATGCCGAGCGGCACGCAGCCGAGGTGGGTGCAGACGCCGAGCGTGATCAGCCACTGGGCCTTGCCGGGCTTGGTGCGGTCGGCAAGGCTCTGCGGATCGCGCAGTTCGCTCAGCTGCACTGCATTGGCGGCCTGGATTTCGGCCGGCGTCAGCTGCTTGATGAACACCGGCTGCTTGCGCCAGCTGGTCTTGATCCCCTGGCCGGGCATGATCTTGGAAATGTCGACCTCGATCGACGACAGCGCGCGGACGTCGGCCGACGGAGCGGCCTGCATCAGCAACGGCGCGATCGCGGTCACCGCACCGACGCCGGCGAAGCTCACCGCGGCGATGTTGATGAAATCGCGGCGGCGCACGCCCGGGTCGCCGGCTTCGGCCGCGCTTGGCTCGCCGGGCATCAGCGGCTGGGTTGTTTCGACGGTGGCCATCAACGGGTCCTTGAGCTCGCTTGTTCGCACCGGTCGGGTGCATGACGTGAGTCCCGCGCCGGTAAGGCGGAGCGGATGATCGCGCGCCTGATAGCGGGCCGTTCATCGCTCCTCAAGGGTCCATTGGTCGGTGAGGGCGCCGAAACGATCTTCCTTTGATCTCGATCATTGGCGTCCCACGCCCGAGCCGCTAGCCTCCCGGCCCATGGAAGCACTCGACGAGCAACAATCCGCCGCCCGCGCCTGGTTCGAAAACCTGCGCACCCGTATCTGCGCCGAGTTCGAGGCGATCGAGCGCGAGGCGGGCTCGGACGCCTCCTTCGACTATCTGCCGTGGGACCGCGAGGATCCCTCGGGCGAGCCCGGCGGCGGCGGCGTCCGCGGGCTGATGAAGGGCAAGGTCTTCGAAAAGGTCGGGGTCAACGTCTCCACCGTCGGCGGCACCTTTTCCGAGGAATTCGCGAAATCGATCCCCGGCAGCGCCGAGAACGGCAATCGCTTCTTCGCCACCGGGATCAGCCTGGTTGCGCACATGGCCAATCCGCACGTGCCGGCCGTCCACATGAACACCCGGTTCCTGTGCACCGCACGGCGCTGGTTCGGCGGCGGGGCCGACCTCAATCCGGCGATTCCCTATCCCGAGGACACCGCCGCCTTCCATGCCGAACTCAAGGCGGCGTGCGACGCGCACGGCGCCGATTATTACGAACGCTATTCCAAATGGTGCGAGGAATATTTCTGGCTTCCCCACCGCAAGGTCGCGCGCGGAGTCGGCGGGATCTTCTACGACCGGCTGGAAGGCGACTTCGACGCCGCCTTCGCCTTTACCCGCGACGTCGGCGAGGCGTTTCTCGCCGCTTATCCGCCGATCGTCCGTCGCCGCATGGGGCAAGGCTGGAACGAGGCCGAGATGGACCGCCTGCTCGAATTTCGCGGCCGCTATGCCGAATTCAACCTGCTCTACGACCGCGGCACGATCTTCGGGCTCAAGACCAACGGCAACGTCGACGCGATCCTGATGAGCCTCCCGCCGCTGGCGAAGTGGAGCTAGGGCCTAGTCGCGCCCGGCGTCCGGCACCGACCTGACGAATCCCTCGCCGGCGGCCTGCGCGTAGAGGCGGCAAACAACCACCACGAACAGCACCGACACCATTGCCGCAAGCCCCTGCTGGACCAGCGCCACCAGAAGGGCGCTAAGGTTGCCCGGAGCGATCGGGCCAAGGGCAAGGATCGCCACCGCCGACACCGCGCCGCCAAGCGCGCCGACCAGCAGCAGGGCGACCAGCAGAAGCAGCAGGATCACGCCCAGCAGCTTGAGGAAATGGCCGCGCGACAGCTGCCAGGCCGATCGCAGCAACGCTATTGGCCCCTCGCGGCGCTCGGCGCTGAGCGGAGTCAGGAACAGCAGCCGGATCAGGACGAACAGGCCGACCAGCATGATCAGAAGCACTGCACCGGCCATCGCCGGCGGGACAGTGGCCGGGGTGAGATCGGTACCCTGCGTCATGCCGATCGTGGTCAGCACCAGCGCGAACGGCAGGATCGCCAGCAGCAAGGCGCCGAACAGCGCCGGCATCCGGCGAAAGGCCAGGGCCAGCGCGCCTCCGACGGTGGTCGATGGTCCAAGCGCGATACGGCTGATCGCGATCTGGCTGGTCAGGCTGAGCAAGGCGGCGACCAGGCCCAGCAGCGCGATCCACCACGGGGTCTCGTTGGTGCGCAGGTTGCTCGGAGCGATCGTTTCCAGGATTGCTCCCGGCAACACCGTCAGCGCCAGGGCCACGGCGAAAATCGCCTTGCCGTCGGCCCGGAAGACGCCCCTCGCCTCGTCCCACGCCTGACCGATCGACAGCTTCATCCCTGACCCACCCTGTTGTTGCATCGGCAAGATGTAGCCGCCCTCTTGCCCCTTGGCCACTTTTCATGGCTTGGAAGACGCCATGCGCAGCATCGACGGCATCGAATGGCAGGTCAGCGACGGCCTCATTCCCTACCCCCGGGCCCTCCTCGACATGGAAGCCCGCGCCGCCGCGGTGCGCGAGGGTACCGCCGCCGAGCGGGTCTGGCTGATCGAGCATCCACCGTTGTTCACCGCCGGCACCAGCGCCGACCCGGCCGAACTGTTCAACCCGCAGGGCTTTCCGGTCTTCGATGCCGGACGCGGCGGGCGCTATACTTATCATGGGCCGGGGCAGCGGGTCGGCTATCTGACCCTCGACCTCGCCGCGCGGGGACGCGACATCCGCTGCTTCGTCCATGCGCTCGAGGGATGGGTGATCGACGCGCTGGCAGCGCTCGGCGTCGAGGCGCATCGTTCGCCGGGCCGGATCGGCATCTGGACCGGCGAAGGCGCGGCCGAAGCCAAGATCGGCGCTATCGGGGTCAGGGTGAAGCGGTGGGTGACGCTGCACGGCTTTTCGATCAACCTGGTCCCCGATCTGTCGCATTTCGGCGGTATCGTGCCGTGTGGAATCGCGACCCACGGGGTCACCAGTATTGCCGCCTTGGGGGTCGACGCCGGCATGTCCGACCTCGACCGGGCACTCGAAAAAGCCTTCCCGGCCTTCCTCGCAAAACTAGGTCATTCGTCACCCCTCTTGGCGAGCGCGTGAGGAGCCACTACACAGCCCGCTGATTTGCGACGTGGAAGGCCACGCCAGATCGACTTTCTTAGGGAGTGAATCGAATGCGTGCTCTGATCCTGGTCGCCACCGCGGCCCTCGCTCTGTCGGCTTGCAGCAGCAATGAAGCCGCCAACAACACCGCCATGGAAGAGAACATGGCTGTCGACACCAACGCCGTCGCCGACATGAACGCGATGGACGCCAACATGACCATGGACGCCAACATGACCATGGACAGCAACATGGCTGCCGACGCCAACATGGCTGCCGACGCCAACATGATGGCCAACGACGCCAACATGATGATGAACAACGCGATGTAAGTCGCTTCCGGGATCCTTCGGGAACCCGGATGTTCTCGGGAAAGGGGCCGTCGGCATCACGCCGGCGGCCCCTTTTCTGTTGCGGACAAAGCGGCTAGCCCCTCCCCCATGTCGCGCAGCTTCCTCCCACTCGCCCTCGTGCCGCTCCTGCTTCTCGCCGGGTGCGGCGACAAGCAGCCCGCCACGGTCAACGAAAGCGTCGGGGACGCCGGGCTTGAGCAGGTGAACGTGGTCGCCGGCGACGTCACCGCGATCGATGCCGCCACCGCCGACGATTCGCGCATGGCAAACGACATGCCACCGCCCGCCTTCGATGCGAACGACGCCGGGCCGGCCAATCAAGCGAACGAAAGCGACAACGAAGCCTGAGTTCGCCTCAGGCGAGGCCCACGATCTTGTGGGCCTGCAGGGTCAGCCGCCAGCGCGGCCGCTCCATCGCCACCGCGACTGCAGCCTCGACGCTGCCTTCCGGCCCGTCCATCGGCTGGATCAGGAAGTGGCGAAAATCCCAGCGCTCGATCTCGGCAAGGTCAATTCCCGCCTGGGGCCAGACCAGCTTCAGCTCGTCGCCCGACCGCTGGACCACCTCGGTCCCGGCCTTGGGACTGACGCACAGCCAGTCGATCCCGGGAGTCGCGGCAAGCGTCCCGTTGCTTTCCGCCGCAATCCGGAATCCGCGCGCATGCAAGGCGTCGACTAACGCGGCGTCCAGCTGCAGCATTGGCTCGCCCCCGGTCACCACCACCAGCCGCTGCTCGGGCCCCTCGCCCCACAGGCGTTCGACCAGGTCGGCAAGCGCCTCGGCGGTGGCGAACTTGCCGCCATTCACCCCGTCGGTGCCGACGAAATCGGTATCGCAGAAGCGGCACTGCGCCGCGGCGCGACCGGCCTCGCGCCCGCTCCACAAATTGCATCCGGCAAAGCGCAGGAACACCGCACGCGAACCGCTCTGCACCCCTTCGCCCTGCAGCGTCAGGAAGCATTCCTTGACCGCATAGGTCATGGTGCCGCCGCGTAGCGGGTCGGATCGGGCAGCCCCGCTTCCTCGAATCCCCGGGAGCGCAGGCGGCAGGCGTCGCAGGTTCCGCACGCTCCGCCATCGGCGCCCGGATCGTAGCAGCTGTGACTCAGCCCTGCATCGAGTCCCAGCCGCGCCGCTTCGCGCGCGATATCGGCCTTGGTCATCTCCTGCAGCGGGGCGTGGATGGTGAAGGGATCGCCTTCGACTCCGGCCTTGGTCGCAAGGTTGGCAAGGCCCTCGAACGCGGCGACGAAATCGGGCCGGCAATCGGGGTAGCCCGAATAATCGAGCGCGTTGACGCCCACGAACAGGTCGCGCGCGCCGCTCGCCTCGGCAAGGCCCAACGCCAGACTGAGGAAGATGGTGTTGCGCGCAGGGACGTAGGTGACCGGAATGCCCTCTCCCACGCCGTCCTTGGGGACCGCGACATCGGCGGTCAGCGCGGAGCCGCCGAACGCGCGCAGGTCGAGCGGCAGCACGACGTGACGGTCGGCCAGGTCGGCCGCGATCCGCTTCGCCGCCTCCAGCTCGACCCGGTGCCGCTGGCCATAATCGACCGTCAGCGCGCAGACCCGGAAGCCCCGCTCCCGCGCCAGCGCGGCGCAGACCATGGAGTCGAGCCCGCCCGACAGCAGGACAACGGCGGTGGGTGGGGTAGCAGTCATGGCGCGCGGGCCCATAGGACGGGGGGATTCGAAAGGCAAAATCCGGCGCCCCGAAAAAGAAGGGCCGCCCCGAAGGGCGGCCCAGGTTCGGGCTCGATGGCCCGTCAGGGAGGAAAGCGTGCCCGACCAGGGGCCGGGCACCGCATCTTCCTAGCAGCTTATGGTTAAACAGCGCCTTAACGTCGACCGGAAATAGGACATTCTCCGACCCGCCGGGCATAAATATTGAGGTCGAAGGGCTCCCCGCGGTGAAATCCCTGGGTTTCGATCTTGAGCGAGCGCGGCGTGGTGACGGTGATCTCCGACCGGCCGAAGTCGCCCGCTCCGCATTCCAGCGCCATCAGCAATCGCCGCGGCGAATTGACCAGGATCGTCCGGTTGCAGCGGTCGCCGGCATGGGCATAGGTCGCCAGCAGCTGGATATCGCGCAAGCAGCCGCGCCGGGCCCCGCGCCCGGTCGCATCGCGGCTGACTTCCCACAGGCCGGGCTCCACCCCCGGCAGGACCGAGGGTGCCTGCGCAGCCCCGGCCCATCCGCCGGCCAGCACCGCAAGCAACAGAAAGGGTGCGACTCTCATTCCGGCGCTTTTATCACGCTTCCGTTTCAATCGAAGACTAACGGAAAGCTGGTCGAGCAGAATTCGCAATCCACCCGGATCACGCCCTCGTCATTCTTCATCTGCTCGCGCTCGTCCTCGGGAAATCGAGCGATGACCGAACGGACATAGTCGGGATCGCAGCGGCACCCGCGCGACAGCGGCGCGCCCGGCACCACGCGGACTTCCTCTTCCTCGTGGAACAGGCGCCACACCAGGGCGTCGAGCGACAGGGTTTCGTCGGTCAGCTCATCGGGGCGGACCGATCCGGCCAGCACCGCGACATGGTCCCAGTCCGGATGGTCAAGCCGGGTGTGCAGCCGCTCGCGTCCTTCCTCACCCTCGGGCAGGTGCTGGAACAGGATTCCGCCGGCAACCCAGCCGTCTTCCTTTCGCTCGGCCGCAAGGCGGACGATCGAGGGGATCTGCTCGGACTGGCTGAAATAGCTTTGCGCCGCAGCGCCCAGGCTTTCGCCCTCCAGCGGCACGATGCCCTGATAGCGCTCCTGCGTCGCCGGCTGGTCGAAGGTGATCGCAAGATAGCCTTCGCCGAACAGCGTCTTGAGCGTCGGGGCGTGGGCGGCATCGGCCAGCTTGACGGGATCGTGGCGGACATAGCCGCGCAATTCGCCGCCCTTGTAGTCGCAGACCAGCAGGTCGACGACTCCGCCCTGGGTCTGCGCCTGGAGCGTCAGTTGCCCGCCGGGGTCCTTGAGCAACGATCCCAGCAACGCGGTCAGTGCCAGCGCCTCGGCCAGCAGCTTCTCGATCGGCGGGGGATAGGCATGGGCGGACAGGATCGTGCGCAGCGCAGGGCCGATGCGGGCGGCACGGCCGCGGGCGTGACGCGCCGGAACGGTCACGCCGAGGGCGGCATCGAGAGTAAGGATTTCGGGGGTCATGCAGGGGAGATAGGAAGCCCCCCTGCCGACCTCAACCGTTAGACGGAACGTGCCTCGCGGGCTGCCTCATTGGCATCGCGGTGGGCATTGGTGCGGGTCAGGCGCTCGGCCATGGCTTCCCAGGCTTCGGCGGCTTCCAGGTTGCGGCGCTTGACGTTCTCGAGGCTGGCGGCATCGGCGTCGCGGCGGCACTCGGCGGCGCGCTCGGAATAGAATTGGAGGGTGGACATCGGGGGCTGTCTTCCTTCGCTGGGGGTGGACAGGAGAGTGAAAGAAAACGGCCCGCACGCCATCACACAAGCGGGCCGTTCCCCTTTGACTCAGGCTTTAAGCGCTCTGCAGATTCACAGCGCTCGCGCGACCATCACGGCCGCTCTGCAGCTCGTACTGAACCTTCTGGTCCCGATCGAGCGTACGCATGCCGGCCGCTTCAACCGCCGAAATGTGAACAAAAGCGTCGCCGCTTCCGTCCTCGGGCGAGATGAAGCCATAGCCCTTGTCGGCGTTGAAGAATTTGACGGTTCCGGTGATCATGGTGGTAGTCCTTCTCGTAGCGCCACCCGAGTGCCGGGCAGCACGCTAGGAGCAGCATGGAGAGAAGGAGTAAGGAGCCGCAAAGCGCCGTAGACCGTCAAAACTTGCGACTGATAGCCATCTCCATATACGCTTCGGCGCCCGAAATTACAACCTTGGTTCCCGTTCGGTCTCTTCAAAGGCGGCTGGGGGCAGCCCTTGCGAGCGGGTCACAGCCATGTGCCTTCTTGCGATCGGGGCCGGGCACGCGCAGTTACGTGGTTACGAAAGAATACCATCCAACAGGAGCTCCGAACCCCATGACCAAGCGCCTCGCCTTTGCCGCTGCACTGACCCTTGCCGGCACCGCCGCCATCGCGGCCCAGCCCGCACCGCCGGCGCCGGCCGCCGCCGCCAAGTCCGTCCAGGCCGGTCGCTACACGGTGGACGCCAACCACACGCAGGTCGTCTGGTCGGTCGATCACTTCGGCTTCAGCCGCCTGTACGGGATGGTCGGCGCGATGAGCGGGACGCTCGACATCGATCCCTCCAACCCCCGCGCCGCCAAGGTCGCGATCGACATTCCGTTGTCGGGGTTGACCGTCACCTCGCCCGGCTTCGCCAAGCACCTCGCCACCGCCGACCTGTTTGACACCGCCAAGTTCCCGACCGCCCGCTTCGTGTCGCGCAGCGTGACCGTTCGCGGAACCCAGGCGACCATTGCCGGCGACCTTACCCTGCGCGGCGTGACCAAGCCGCTCACGCTCGACGCCCGCCTCCACGGCGCCGGCGCCAACCCGATGAACAAGAAGCAGACGGTCGGCTTCTCCGCCACCGCCAGGCTGAAGCGCAGCGACTTCAACCTCGGCTACGCGGTCCCGGCGGTGTCGGACGAGGTCAACCTCGAGATCACCGCCGCCTTTGAGAAGTAAGCGAGGGATCGGGCGGCCGGACCGGCACCTCGCCTCCGGTCGCCCTTCTTACCCACGACGGCGCTCAGCGCGGCGCCTGCGGGCTTTCCGGTCCTAGCATCCGAACCGCGTCCGTTACCAACGGATGATCCGGATCCAACTTGCGCGCCGCGCCAATGTCGGCGGCCGCCCGTTCACGGTCCCCGGCCATCAGGAAGGCGAGACCGCGCCCCGCCAGCGGCCGTGCCTCCCCCGGCAGCCGCTCGACCGCGCGGGTCAGGTTGACGATCGCGTCCTGCGGCTTTCGCACCCACAGGTCGACCATCCCCAGTTCCAGCCAGCCGTTGCCCCGGTCGGGCTCCAGCGCGACATAGGCCTCTAAGGACAGTCGCGCCTGTTCAAAGTCGCCGTTCGCAACCATCAGCGCGGCACTGTTCCAGTGCGCAGCACTGTCCTCCGGATAGCCGCTGAGCGATCGGCCATAGGCGCCGATCGCAGCCCGCCGCAGAAGCGTCGCCTGCTCCCGTTCGCCCAGCAACGAATGGGCATGCGCCTGGGTCGCCCGGGCAAGCCCGAGATCGAAGCCCCACGGCCTTGCTTCGGCGATCCAGCGGTCGCAGGCGGCGATGACGTCGTACGGAGTGCGGTCGGGCCGATCGGCAAGGCAGGCGTCGCGGAACGGGCGCTCGTGCACCCGTCGCCGTTCCGCCTGCAGAGCGGCCATGCTTCCGACCACCAGCCCACCCGCCAGCAGGCCATTGTATATTAGCGACACCCAGAACCTCTTGGGTTCGCGCCGCCGATCATAGGGCTCGTTCCGATAATAGCGGATCATCGGCACGATCCGGCCGCGCCGGAAGCCGCGCACGCAGTAGATTAGCAGGCCGACGCCGAAGGCCGCGAAGGCGCCGGCGATCAGCCAGGGCGTCAGGTCGACGCTCAAGCCGCCTCGGCCGGCACCTCATAATCCGCCGACGCTGCGCTCAGGCCATCGACGAAGGCGCGGATGTCATTGTCGTCGATGATCAGCGGCGGGAGGACGCGCACCACATTGTCGCCAGCCGCCACCGTCAGGATGCCGCGGGTGCGCAGATAACCGACGAACGCACGGCTGTCGGTCTTCATCTTGATGCCGAGCATCAGGCCCATGCCGCGGACGCTTTCGAACAAGCCGTCGTGGTTGGGGATCATCTGCTCCAGGGCCGCGCGCAGCCGCTGCCCGGTCTCGCGGACCTGCGCCAGGAATTCGGGCGTCGAGACGACGTCCAGCACCGCATTGCCCGCCGCCATCGCCAGCGGATTGCCGCCGTAGGTGCTGCCGTGGGTGCCGATCACCATTCCGCTCGCCGCCTTTTCGGTGGCCAGGCAGGCGCCCAGCGGGAAGCCGCCGCCGATGCCCTTGGCGGTCGCAAGGATGTCCGGCTCGATCCCATATTGTTCGTAGGCGTAAAGGCTGCCGGTGCGCGCCACGCCGCACTGCACCTCGTCCAGTACCAGCATCAGGTCATGCTCGTCGCAGGCCTTGCGCAGGCCGGCCATGAACTCCTGGCTCGCCGGACGGATGCCGCCCTCGCCCTGCACCGGCTCGAGCAGGAAGCCCGCGGTATTCTCGTCGATCGCCGCAAGCGCCGCGTCCAGATCGTCGAACGCCACCACCTCGAAGCCCTCGAGCAACGGCGCGAAGCCGTCGCGCAGCTTGACCTGGTCGGTCGCCGAGATCGTCGCCATGGTCCGCCCGTGGAAGGCGTTGGAGAAAGTGATCAGCTTGTTCTTGTGCGGATTGCCCGCCGCATGATGATAGCGGCGCGCGGTCTTGATCGCGCATTCCACCGCTTCGGCGCCCGAATTGGTGAAGAACACCGTGTCGGCAAAGGTCAGGTCGACCAGCCGTTGCGCCAGGCTTTCGCCCTGCGGGCTGCCGTACAGGTTCGACACGTGCATCAGCGTCTCGGCCTGCCTCTGGATCGCGCCGATCAGATGCGGATGGCTGTGGCCGAGCAGGTTGACCGCGATGCCGCTGGCGAAATCGAGATAGCGCTCGCCGCCCTCGCCGATCAGCCACACGCCTTCGCCTCGGACCGGCCGCACCTCGCAACGCGGATAGACGGGCATGAGCGGCGTGATGGCCATGAAACGGGCTCCTGGAGAACAAAAGAAAAAGGGCGCGGCCCCCGAGGTGGGAGCCGCGCCCTCTTAGCCCGGGCCGAGGGGAAGGTTAACCCCTCGGCTCGTGCCGCTTAGCGGCGGTAGGGATAACCCTCGCGGCGATCGTCGATCCCGTTGCGGTTATTGTCGATGAACCCCTCGCGGCGATCGTCGACGCCGTTGCGGTTCAGGTCGACATAGCCATCGCGGTTGTCGCGAATGCCGTCCCGGTCGCGGTCGCGGCCGCCGCCGACACCGCGGCCATAGCCGTTGCCGTAGCGGTTGTTGCCATCACGGGCCTGGATCGCGATGCGCTGCTGCAACTGCGCGAAGCGATTGTCGAGGTCACGCTGCTCGCTCGCGTTGATCCCGTTGCGGGCATAGCTGCGGGTGCGGTTCTGCAGGTCGATCGCGGCGGCGCGCAGGCGGCTGGCCTCACGCTCGCTGATCCGGTCACGTCCGTCGAAACGCTCGACCCGCTGACGCAGCTGATCGGCACGGCTAATGTAGAACTGCACCAGCTGCTGCTGGTTCTGATAGCCGTACTGCTGACCGTACTGCGGGTAATAGCCGGGCTGCTGGCCATAATAGCCCTGGGCGCTGGCAGGAGTGGCGGCGGCGACGGCGGCAAGACCGGCGGCGGCAAACAGGAACTTCTTCATGAGCTTACTCTCCCTCATCGAGGCTTGATGAGAGAAGTTCTACGCCCCGTCATGGTTCCGCAGGCTGAACATGCCCGTTATCTCTTGTTCAGCGCTCGAAACGACCAAGTGGCTGAAAAGCCTAGTTCTTGATCTTCCACCCGCTCTTCAGAAGGCCATAGCAGAGCGCGAACAGCGCAAGGTTGAGTACCAGCAGCAGCACCGCCCCAAACAGGATCGGCGAATCGGCTTCCGACAGGAATCCGTGGCGGAAGCCGGAGATGACGTAGAAGAAGGGATTGGCATGGCTGATGCCCCGGAACAGCGGGCTCAGCGCCTCGACCGAATAGAAGGTCCCGCTCAGCAGCGACAGCGGAGCGACCACGAAATTGGTCACCGCCGCCGCATGATCGAACTTCTCGGCCCAGATGCTGGTGATCAGCCCGAGGAAGCTCAGCAGCAGCGATCCCATCAGCCCGAACCAGATCACGCTCAGCGGGTGGATCACCCTGACGTCGACTCCCGGCCACAGCGCCATCGCCAGCCACACCGCGCAGCCGACCAGCACCGCGCGGGTGACCGACGCGCCGATCAGCCCGGCGATCAGTTCGCCGACCGACAGCGGCGGCATCAGGTAATCGACGATCGTCCCCTGGATCTTGCCAACCAGCAGCGAGAAGCTCGAATTGGCGAAGGCGTTCTGGATCATCGCCATGATGATCAGCCCGGGCGCGATGAAGCTCGGGAACGGGACGCCCATCACCTGCCGGCTGGCGCCGCCCAGCGCGACCGAGAAAATCACCAGGAACAGGAGGGTGGTCACCGCCGGCGCCCAGATGGTCTGGGTCTGGACCTTGAAAAAGCGGCGCACCTCCTTGACATAGAGGGTCTTGAGGCCGCCCCAGTTCACGCCCTTGAGGCGCACGTCCCCGGGCGTCATGGCGAAGGCGCGGCGCGGCTGGCCTGGCATCGCAGGGATGGATGAGGGCTGGTCGTTCACGCGATCAGCGCCTATCGGCTGCGGGCTGGGACGGCAACCGGTTAACCCGAAGAAGCAAAGCGACGCAAAGAATGAGCTGGACTGACGAGAGAATCGAGCGGCTGAAGGCGATGTGGGCCGAAGGCAAGACCGCAAGCGCGATCGCCGACGATCTTGGCGGCGTCAGCCGCAACGCGGTGATCGGCAAGGCACACCGCCTCGGCCTCGATTCGCGTCCGTCGCCGGTCAAGGCGGGCGAGGACAAGAGCGCATCGGCCACGGCCGCCGCCGCCGCGCCGGCCTCGACTGCGGCTCCGGCGTCCGAACGCTCGGCCCCGTCGCGGGTCCGTGAGAAGCCGGCGATTGCCGCCATCCTCGAAAGCGCCGCGCCGATGCCGGACGACGACCTCCCGGTCGCGCCTGCCGCCACGCCCGCCCCGGCCCCCGCCGCCGCTCCCGCCGCCAAGACCGGTGAGACGGTGATGGTCTATCGCTCGATCGGTCCGGGCGGCTTCGTTCGCCAGGGCCCGGGCGACCAGCAGCCCCCGATCCCCCCGGCCCCGCCGCGTCGCCTGGTTCCGGCCAAGCCCGCGCCCGAGATCGCCGACAAGACCGGCCTGCTCGACCTCAACGACCGCATCTGCAAATGGCCGATGGGTCACCCGGGCGAGCCCGATTTCCACTTCTGCGGCCAGCAGGCCAACCCCGGCTATCCTTATTGCGTCCAGCATTGCGGCGTCGCCTACCAGGCGCAGCTGCCACGCCGCGACCGCCGCCCCCCGCCGCCGCTCCCCTACGGCGGCCCGCGGGTACGCTAAATCTTCGGCCAACATGGAAAAGGGCTCCGGAAGCATTCGCCTCCGGAGCCCTTTTCGTTGGCGATGATGCGTCAGGCGGTTTCGCTCTGGCGCGTCTCGCTGTTCACCTCGGCCTCGATCCGGTCGTGCCGCGGCTGGGCCGTTCCGCCGATCTCGATCCGGCGCGGCTTCATCGCTTCGGGGATCTCGCGCTTCAGCGTCAGCGCCAGCATGCCGTCCGCCAGATCGGCACCGGTCACCTGCACATGGTCGGCCAGCGCGAAGCGCCGCTCGAAGCTGCGGGTGGCGATACCGCGATGGATGTAATCGGCGCCGCCTTCGTCGGCCTTGCGACCACGAATGATCAGCACGTTCTGGTGGCTGGTGATATCGATCTCCTCGCGGCGGAAGCCGGCCACGGCGATCTCGATCCGATACTCATGCTCGCTGGTGCGGATGAGGTCGAACGGCGGGTAATTCTCCCCCGCTCCGGATGCCGCGCTGCTTTCCAGCATGTCGAACAGCCGGTCGAACCCCACAGCGCTGCGGCGAAACGGGGTGAAATCAAAAGCACTACGCACGTCTTGTCCTCCTGAAGAGTTGAGCAACAAGGCGGGCAGGAAGCGACAAGCCCCGGCCCGTCACCAGGCCCTCAAGCGGCGCCCGGCAGGAGCAATGTTGGAGGCCACTTTTTCCGGTTCAAGAGGGGGTGCGAACCCCTGCCCCGCCACCGTTTCCGCCCCGGCCCGCCCGCCAGATGCCCGGCCCGCCTATCAAGCTTGGAGTAACCTCCGAGGACCGCCATGACCCGCCGGCTGCTGCTGTTCCTGCTTCTCGCGCTTCCCCTCGCCGCACCGGCTACCGCCCGGCCCGACCCCGCCGCCCCGGTCCGCGCCTTTCTCGCCGCGATGACTGCCAAGGATCGCTCGGCGGTGGCCGCGCTGATTGATGACGCGGCGGTGTTCCAATATCCCTTCGACCGCTCCGGCAAGACCGAAGCCGGCTCATGGCGCCGCTTCACCGGGCGTGACGCGGTCCTCACCGGCTATGTCGACGGCGCGTTCGCCAAGATCGCCCGGATCGGCTGGACCGAAGCCGATTTCACCCCCTCCGCCGACGGTCGCACCGTGTTTGTCGAGGCTCGAGGCGACATGCTGCTCGCCACCGGGGCCGTCTACCGCAACCGCTACGTCCTGCGCTTCGATCTTCATCGCGGCCGGATCCGCGGCATGAAAGAATATATGAACCCGGTCACCGCCGCGCTCGCCGCCGGCCTGCCCCTCGGCAAACCCTAGGAACTGGCGTTCGCCCCCTGTTCCCTTCGCCCGTCCACTCCCCTACAACCGTCCCACCATGACCGACCTGTTTGGGCCCGGGGGGGCACCGCTTCCGCCTGCATCCGACTACGACGCCTCCGCGATCGAGGTGCTCGAAGGGCTGGAACCCGTACGCCGCCGTCCCGGCATGTATATCGGCGGCACCGACGAGCGCGCGCTTCATCACCTCGCCGCCGAGGTCATCGACAATTGCATGGACGAAGCGGTCGCGGGCCACGCGTCGCGCATCGAGATCACGCTCGAACCAGGCAATCGCCTGACCGTCAGCGACAACGGCCGCGGCATCCCGGTCGACCCGCACCCCAAATATCCCGGCAAGTCGGCGCTCGAGGTCATCCTCACCACGCTCCACTCGGGCGGCAAGTTCGAGGGCAAGGCCTACTCGACCTCCGGCGGCCTCCACGGCGTCGGCATCAGCGTCGTCAACGCGCTCTCGACCGAGACGGTGATCGAGGTCGCGCGCGAGAAGAAGCTGTACCGCCAGATCTTCGCCAAGGGCCTCGCCACCGGTCCGCTCGAGGAAGTCGGCGCCGCCCCCAACCGCCGCGGCACCACCGTCGCCTTTCATCCCGACCCCGAAATCTTCGGCGAACTGGCGTTCGATCCCGAGCGCCTGTTCCGCCTCGCCCGCTCCAAGGCCTATCTCTTCGCCGGGGTCGAGATTCGCTGGAAGTGCGACCCCTCGCTCGCCTCCGACAAGGTCCCCGAGAGCGCCGTCCTGCAGTTCGCCAACGGCCTCGGCGATGCGCTCGCCGAGCAGCTCGAAGGCCGCGAATGCGTCACCGCCCAGCCCTTTGCCGGCGCCGCCGACTTCCCCGACGGCCAAGGCCGCTGCGAATGGGCGGTCGCCTGGCCGCTGTGGAGCGACGGCTTCACCTCTTATTATTGCAACACCATCCCCACCCCCGACGGCGGCACCCACGAAGCGGGCCTGCGCGCCGCGCTGACCAAGGGCGTCCGCGCCTTCGGCGACCTTGTCGGCAACAAGCGCGCCAAGGACATCACCGCCGACGACGTCATGCAGAGTTGCGAATGCTATCTCTCCGTCTTCATCCGCAATCCGCACTTCCAATCGCAGACCAAGGACCGCCTGACCTCCCTCGAAGCCGCCCGCTTCGTCGAAGCCGCGATGCGCGACCATGTCGACCATTTCCTGACCGACAACATGGACCGCGGCCGCGCGCTCTTGGGCTCGATCGTCGAGCGGATGGAGGAACGCCTCAAGCGCCGCGCCGAGCGCGAGGTGAAGCGCAAGACCGCCACCTCCGCCCGCAAGCTCCGCCTGCCGGGCAAGCTCACCGACTGCTCGTCCGATGAGCCCGCAGGCACCGAATTGTTCATCGTCGAAGGCGACAGCGCCGGCGGCTCGGCCAAGCAGGCCCGCAACCGCAAGACGCAGGCGATCCTGCCGATCCGCGGCAAGATCCTCAACGTGGCGTCAGCCACCGCCGACAAGATCCGCGCCAACCAGGAAGTCGCCGACCTCCAGCTGGCGCTGGGCTGCGGCATCCGCGACAAGTTCGACGAAGCGGCGCTGCGCTACGAAAAGATCATCATCATGACCGACGCCGACGTCGACGGCGCCCACATCGCGACCCTGCTGATGACCTTCTTTTTCCAGGAAATGCCCGACCTGGTTCGCCGCGGCCACCTGTTCCTCGCCCAGCCGCCGCTCTACCGCCTGACCGCCGGCACCAAGACCCTCTACGCCCGCGACGACGCCCACCGCGCCGAGCTGGAGAAGGCAGAGTTCAAGAACAAGAAAGTCGACGTCAGCCGCTTCAAGGGCCTGGGGGAGATGAACCCCAACCAATTGAAGGAGACGACGATGGACCCCGCCACCCGCTCGCTCCTCAAGGTCACGCTGCCGAGCCAATATGAGGACCGCCAGCCGGTCAAGGACCTGGTCGACCGGCTGATGGGCAAGAACCCCGAACACCGCTTCGCCTTCATCCAGAGCCGGGCAGCGGCGATAAGCGGGGAAGAGCTGGACGCCTGAGCTTCTCGCTAGCGGCGGACGAAAGAGCGTGCTTTTCGAAGGATCTCGTTCACCGCACCTCGCAAGCTGAAGGCGTTGCGGCAAGCATCGATAATCGTGCTTTCGCCCTCGCCGCAGATCGTGTGGAAGCCATCGCGATAGGGCCATCGGGGATCGGGAAGGATCGTGCGCACGGTCTCCTCCTCGAAGCTGGTGGGGGACAGCGCGGTGACCCGATTGATCGCGACCCCGCCGCCGTAAACCCGCGAACAGTCCTGTGCCGGGCGGTATAGCGCCCCCTCGTGGACGAACGGTCGTCCCGCTGGCCGCGCCGACCGGACATCGGTCTTGAGAGGGTTGAGGGCATGTTCCTGCCAGGGACCATGCAGGTCATCAGCGAACCATCCCCGGAGCTTGAGATTGGCTCCATCGTCCGCGTCGGTCGCCAGCAACCACCATCTGCCGTCATGCTGGAAGACCGTCGAATCCAGCAAATGCCGCCCCTCGATCAGGATCGCCTCGAGGTTCCAGTCGAGGCCCTCTTCGTCGAGCAAGTGTAGTTCGACGCGTCCCGACTGACTGGACTCGGGAATGCAGTACAAGCGGTCGGCGTGACGAACGAGATAGGGGTAGGAAAGATGGTAAGGCAAGCTCGGTGCGAGGCGCGGCTCGCTGGCTTTACCTCCGGCTATGCGGACGGCGGAAACTCGTCCAATGTTCTGGTTCCAGTCGAAGTCCTCGGCGAGGATCAGCAATCCTGACCGATCAGCCATTTCCACCGCGAACGGATCGGCGAGAAACCGGCCACGGGGCTCGGGGAGCCATTGCACCTGGCGAGCTTCCGCTCCCGGCGGGGCAAGAGCCACCTCGTGCACGGGCGCCGGGAGAATTCCGACTGTCCATTGCTGCTGGAAGAAGGTGAAGCGGACCTGATTGGCGACCCATGCCCGTGCCTGCCTCCACAGAAAGGTCAGCATCGCCCGGTCTCCAGGCTCATACTTGATGGGTCCCTCGTCCCTGATGGGGTCGGCGTGCAGCGCGGCATCGTTGCCGCTCAGGATCTCCTTGCAGATACGGGCTGGCCACTCGCCCGTTCCGAACAGCAGGTCGTCACGGCTTCGCACATAGGAGGCGTGGCGGGTCTGGAAATGTCCGGCGTGGAGGACAACCCCGGCGTCGAGACGTTCTGTCAGCCGCTGCAACACCGCTCCGGTGACGGGATTGCCGTCATGGATCTCCCAGAAGCCCGGCGGCATTCCGCGGTAGCTTGCGGGATCGCCGTGATGGAATGACCAGATACCGTAACGTGCCGCCTCCAGCACTTCGCCCTTCAAGATCCCGAATCCGAAGCGAAGCAGAAAATCCAGATTGTGGGACCGGATATCGGCGACTGATTCCGGGGCGAATCGCTCTCCGAAGCGTCCCACCGGCTCGACGCGAACCCGCGACACGGCGACGTCCTGCTGCCATGTTGGCCACGGCACCAGCCTCGCCGCCTGCGACGACCGGTCGAGGATGAAGCGGCGATAGACCCGCCACAGAAGGCGCTTGCCGCCGGGTCGGCGAGGAGGAGCGGGGGGCGGCGCCGAAGGCTGCCCGTCGCGCATGATCAGCAGCGCTACTTCCACGCCATCGACCTTCAGCAGATCTTCGATGCACCGAGCCTGCCAGTCGGTAAGACCTTGCTCTTCGCACATCACGCCGAATCGCAGGACTCGGCGACCGCCCTTGTCCGACGTTTGCTCGCTGATCTCCTTTTCCAAGGTACTGGTTTCCGGGATGCCGGGAGATGTCACGTGAACCTGCACCCTTTTACCGAACCGACCCCGAAGCGAATTGCAGGGAGCATGATCGCCAACTGTCTTTAAACGTTCGTCCCACAAGTGGAAGTAAGGCCGCCCGTGATTACCGGTAATCTTTGTTTGTTACTGAGAAGCGCAGCAACGCCGCATCGCCTTGAATTCATCACTGCACGATCGCGCCGGACCTTAGTGCGCCTGACATCGTTTCGCCCCCGTGTCCGCCCGCTCGCCACAGCCCAGCCGTTTCGCCCACGCCTCGGCACGGGTGCTGACCAATCGCCAAGTGCCGTGGGCGATCAGCCAGTTGCAGTTGCGCCGCCGCTCGAAGTTCGGGATCCGCACCCAGCTTGCCATCCGGCTCGGGATCATGGCGCTGCTGCTGGCGCTGATCATCGGCTTCCACTGGATCGAGCGCGACAGCCTGAAGGACATGTACGACGGCAAGATCAGCCTCGCCGACATCATCTACTTCACCATGATCAGCGCCACCACGACCGGCTACGGCGACATCGTGCCCATCACCGAACGGGCGCGCTTGTTCGATGCCCTGGTGGTGACCCCGATCCGCATCTTCTTCCTGCTGATCCTCGCCGGGACCGCATACAGCTTCTTCATCAAACGCCTGTGGGACAAATATCTGATGCGCCGACTTCAAGCTGGTCTGACCGACCACATCATCGTCGCAGGGTTCGGCAGCAGCGGCTCCGAAGCGGTCGCCGAACTGGTCGCCCGCGGCAGCGAGCCGTCCTCTTTGGTGGTGATCGACTGCGACGAGGAAGCCCTCACCCACGCCCACGATTATGGCTGCATGGTGCTGCAGGGAGACGCCACCCGTGACGCCACGCTGCAGGCGGTGCATGTCGAGCGGGCGCGCGCGCTGCTGGTTACCGCCGGCCGCGACGACACCTCGATCCTGGTCTGCCTGACCGCCCGGCACCTCGCTCCCGACCTCAGGATCACCGTCTCGGTGCGGGCTTCCGACAACGAGCTTCCGGCCCGCGCCGCCGGTGCCACCACCGTGATCAACCCGGTCAGCTTCTCGGGCCTGCTGATGGCCGGCTCGGCGCAGGGCTCGGGCGTCGCCGACTATCTCGCCGACCTCGCCTCGGCGCGCGGCCGGGTCCAGCTGCGCGAGCGGATGGTCGGGGCGGAAGAAGTCGGCCGCCAATTGGCCGAGATCGACACCGGCGTCGGCCTGCGCATCATCCGCGACGGGGAGGCGATCAGCTTCGAGGATCCCGGCGCCTGCACGCTGCAGGAGGGCGACCGGATCATCGAACTGTTCGGCGAAGGCGCTCCCGGCCAGCACGCCCGCGCGGCGAAGGGAGCAAGTCGGGGTTCAGCCTTGCCCGCCTAGGGACCGTCGGTGATGCGCCGCCAGCTCGCCTCGAACGCCGATCGCGCCCGTTCCGTCGGTCTTGCCGCGCTGATCCACCTCGGGATCGGCTATGCCTTGCTGACCGGGCTCGGCGTCACCCCCGTCCCGGCCAAGCTGGCCGAGCCGCTGACCCTTCTCGACATCACCGACCGGCCAGAGCCCGAGCCGCCCGCCGTCCCGATGCTTCCCGAGCCCGCGCCCAAGCCGACCGAGCGTGCCGCCGATCCCGAAGGCGCCGCCGGCCCGCCGGCGCTGAAGAACACCCCGACCCCCGTGGTCGCTCCGCCGCCGGTGATCCGCCTGCCCGTTCCCCCACCGCTTCCCGCTGCGCCGATCGCCGGCACCGGCACCGCCCCCAATCCCGGCGCCGCGCCGGTCGACGGCCCCGGCACCGGCCGCGGCGGTGAAGGCGACGGCCTCGGCGCCGGACGCTTCGGCAATGGCACCGGCGGCGGTGGTGCGGGCGGGATGGCGCAGGAGCCCGAATATCGCAGCGGCAGGATGGAATGGCGCGATGTCCCTCCGCAGGTGCAGGCGCAGGGCGCGCGCGGCCTCGTACGCTTCCGCATCTTGGTCGCGACCGACGGCCGGGTCCGCGATTGCCGCGTGACCCGCTCGAGCGGCTTCCCGGGCCTCGATGCCGCCACCTGCAACGCGGCCATCCGCCGGCTCCGTTGGTATCCCGCGACCAACACCGCGGGCCAGCCGGTCGAAGCGTGGATCCCCGGGAGCAATGAGTGGATCCCCCGTCCCGGCGCCGACCGCTGGGTCGATCCGGTCGAGGTCCGCGACTAGAAGTTCACCGGCGCCTGGATGTAGCCGTACCAGCGCACCTCGGGACGGCCCTGCCCGTCGACCGCCGGCCGGAACCGCACCCGCTCCTCGACCAGCCGGCAGGTCCACTGGTCGACGATCGGATTGCCGCTCGACCGGTTGACCTTGCAGTCGGTGGCCCGGCCATCGACCTGCACCCGCACCGCGATGAACACCCGCCCGCCCCGCGGCCACGCGCGCAGCACCTCGCGCGGATAGCTCCGACCGGTCAGCGTCGTGCTCTGGATCACCGACGGCCCGGCACCCTCGCCGCCGTTTCCGCCGCCTCCGGGACCCGTTCCCGAGCCTCCGGACCCGGTCCCGTTGCCCTGCCCCCCGGCGCCGCTTCCCGGCCCATCGACCGGTGCGGCCCCCGCAGTCGGCGCGGCTCCGGCACCCGGCGTCGGTGCTGCGATCACGGGCGGCGGGGTCGGCGGAAGCTGGACCACCGGCTCGACCCGCTTGACCGGCGCGGCCTCGGCCTGCCGAGCCGGCGGCGCTGCGGCCCCTTCCTCCTTCGGCGCGGCACGGCTCTCGACCACCACCGGCGGCGGTGGCGGCGGCTCGGGCGGCGGCAGCACGACATCGAAGATCTCGAGCGGCTTCTGCAGGCTCTCACGGACCCCCGGCGAGGATCCCAGGGTCAGCAGCCCGGCAATCACCCCGACGTGGACAAGGATCACCAGGGTGATCGCTCCAATGCGCTCGCGACTATTGAGGGGAGAAGGCTGCATCGGCCGACTGTCTAGCGGAACAGGTCCGACTGCTCCGTTAACCGTAGATCCAGTCGAGGCTCATCATCACCGCCAGCCCGATCATCAGCGCAAAGGTCGCGGTGCCTTCCTGGTGGTCGCGGTGCGTTTCAGGGATGATCTCGCTCGACACCACCCAGATCATCGCGCCACCGGCAAAGCCCAGGCCCCACGGCAGCAACTCGCTCGACAGCGAGATCGCCGAGATGCCGAGAAAGCCTCCGACCGGCTCGATCAGCCCGGTCAGCACCGCGATGACGAAGGAGAACATCCGCCCGTAGCCCACCGCCGCCAGGCTGAGCGCTACTGCCAGGCCCTCCGGAATGTTCTGCAGACCGATCCCGAACGCGGTGGCGTAGCCGGCGGTATGATCGGGGCTCCCGAAACTCACGCCGACCGCCAGTCCTTCGGGGAAGTTGTGCAGCGAAATGGCGATCACGAACAGCCAGATGCGCGCCAGCTTGCTTCGCTCGGCCCCGCTCATCGGCCCAAGGATGAAATGCTCGTGCGGCGCCACGCGGTTGAGCAGGTGAAGGGTGCCGGCACCGAGCAGGACCGCCGATGCGACGATCAGCGCGGCGATCGTCTTGTTGCCGCCGTGCAGATCTCCCGCAGCCTCGAGCCCGGGAATGATCAGCGAGAAGAAGCTCGCCGCCAGCATGATCCCAGCGGCAAAGCCGAGGAAGATGTTCTGCGTGCGCTGGCTGATCCCCTTGAGGAAGAAGACCGGGAGCGCCCCAAGCGTAGTGGCCTGCCCGGCCAGGAAGCTCGCAAGCGTACCTGCGGCGATAAGGTCCCCGGCCACTTAGGAAGCGAGCTCCAGCCGCATGTCCAGATGCATTTCTTCGCCCGGCGCGAGCACCCGCAGCCCAAGCTCGCCCCAGCGCTCCTCGGGCTCGTTCAGCGCGGCATTGGCGTGGGTCACTGGCTCGGCCACGAAAATGCCCCCCTCCCTCGGTGAATAAAGCTGGAAGAAGCGAGCATCCGGGCTCGAAAGCCGGAGCGGCGCCGGCCACGCCGGATCGGTCATCACGGCCTGTCCTCCCCAGCCGCCGAACCCGTGGTCGAGGTCCTGCCCGCAGACCGCCCGGTCGCTGAGGTCATAGCGCCCGGTCGCCGGCACCTCGCCGGTCGGCAGGACATGCTCGTCGATCTCGAAGGTGCTGCGGACCGCGGTGGCAATGCGGGTTTCGGCGGTGCAGGGGAAGTAAGGATGCTGGCCAAGTCCGCAGGGCATCGGCTCGCTGTCGCGGTTGCGGCACTGCAAGCGCAGCGACAGTCCGCGTTCGTCCAGCGTCACCACCTGCACCGCCTCATAGGCCCACGGCCATTCGCCTGCCTCGTGGGTGAAATGCAGTTCGGCATGATTTTCGCCAGCGTCTTTCACCGTCCAGGGCGCAAGCCAGCCCTGCCCGTGCAGCGGCGAGATGTCGCCCGCCATATTGGGCTTCAGCACCACCTCGCGCCCGCGAAACGTGAACCGCCCGCCGCGAATGCGATTGACGAAAGGGACCAGCGGGAAGCTCGCCATGTCGAGCACGCTGTCCGCCGCCTCGCGGCTCGCCCGCATGAGGGGAATGCGGCGTCCGTCACGCGTCCAGCTCAGGTCGCGGATCGCCCCACCAAGCGCCGGGCTCAGCACCAGTTCGAGATCGCCGGCGCGGAGCGCAAGCATGTGGTCGTCCTGCAACATGAACCGGTTCTTGGCCATTTGTTCAGAGCATCGCAACTGATCTGGGGATAATTGTCGTCGCAGCGCTTGCGATGTTGGAATCACGGCGCGAAACAACAGCCCCGCTCCGGGGAGGGATGCGATCATGCGCACACGCGTCAAAGACTATATCGAAGTCAGCGAGTACACGTCGCTTGACCGGTTGATCACGACATTGACTGCCATTCGTGACAGTCTTCCCGACATCGCCGAGCCTGAGCTCAAGATGCGTGGCGACGATGTGTTCGGTCGCCGCCTGTCGATCAGCTACTGGCGTGAACTGACCGCCGAGGAACAGGCCGCCGACGCCAAGTACAGCGCCGACTCCGCCGCTGGCGAAGCGATCGCCGCGATCGCCGCGCAGCTCGACGAAGTGCCGTTCGAGCAGGCGTCACCGGCAAAGCGCCGGGCGGCCTGAGCCCCGTTCGTCCCGGTCACGTCCGGGACGAACGCCTGTTCACCATTCCGCGAAGCTGCCGTCCGCGTGGCGCCAGATCGGGTTGCGCCAGCGATGGCCTTCCTTGGCCACCGCACGCACCTTGTCTTCGTCGATGGTGACGCCAAGCCCGGGCTTTTGCGGGATCGGCAGGAAACCGTCGACCGGGGTCAGCACTTCGGGATCGGTGATGAACTCCAGCAGGTCGTGCCCGACGTTGTAGTGGATGCCGAGGCTCATTTCCTGGATCGCGACATTGGGGGCATTGGCGGCAAGCTGCAGGCAGGCGGCGAGCGCCAGAGGTCCAAGCGGGCAGTGCGGCGCCACCGCCACGTCATAGGCTTCGGCCATCGCCGCGATCCGGCGGCATTCCGAAATCCCGCCGGCGTGGCTGAGGTCGGGCTGGATGATGTCCACCGCGCCGCGCTCGAAGAACTGCTTGAAGTCCCATCGTGAATAAAGCCGCTCGCCAAGCGCGATCGGGGTCGAGACCAGTCCGGCGATCTCGGCCAGCCCTTCGGGGTTCTCGCTCAGCAGCGGCTCCTCGATGAACAGCAGCCCCAAGGGCTCCAGCACCTTGGCAAGCTGCTTGGCCATCGGGCGGTGGACCCGCCCGTGGAAATCGAGCCCGACGTCCATGCCTTGCGCCTGCGCCGCCTCGACCCGCCGGATCACCTCGTCGAACAGCCTCGGCGTGCCGATCCAGTCGAGCTCGGCGGTGGCATTCATCTTGACCGCACTGAACCCCTGCGCCTTCCGCGCCGCGGCGGCGCTGTCGATCTCGTGCGGCTTGTCGCCGCCGATCCACGCATAGGCACGGATCCTGTCGCGCACGCGCCCGCCCATCAGCTCCCACGCCGGCACGCCGAGCGCCTTGCCCTTGAGGTCCCACAGCGCCTGGTCGAGCCCCGACAGCGCACTCATCAGGACCGCGCCGCCGCGATAGAAGCCACCGCGATAGGCGATCTGCCAGATGTCCTCGATCCGCCGCGCGTCATGCCCGAGGAAGCGGTCGCGGATCGCCTCGAACGCGCCGTTCACAGCCTCGGCATGGCCCTCGAGGCTCGCCTCGCCCCAGCCGTGCGCCCCGTCCACCGTCTCCACCCGCACGAACAGCCAGCGCGGCGGCACGAGGAAGGTCTCGATCCGACCGATCTTGAGCTCGGGAAGCGCCATCATGCGGACTCCGGGGTCGATTGCGACTGATTGCCGAGCGCCAGGCCCTTGTCCTGCGCTTCGACCTGCTTGCCGGCATAATCATCGCGCGGCGGCCAGCAATCGTGGCCGATCGGCTTGATCGGCACCGCCAGGCACACGGACGAAGCGGGAAGCACGTCGCGCCAGTCCTTGATCAGCTGCTTGTAGGCCTTGCCGACGTTACGCAGATTGCGGTTGAGGTCGTACAGCCCGAGCGGGTTCACGTTGCCGTTCTTCTCGCGCAGTGCGGTGTCCCAGTCGACCTGGTCGGTCAGGCTGTACCAGGTAAAGCCCACGGTCGGGATGCCCACATTGCGCAGGCGCAGCACGTTGGCCCATTCCTTCCACAACCACTGCACCGCTTCCTGCCCCGTCGGTCCTTCGCGCATGTTGGTCTCGGTATGCATGATAGGGAGGCGGTAGCGGTTGTGATATTGCCGCGTGATCTCGCAATAGCCGAAGGTCTCGCCCGCCGCTTCGGTCCGCCCGTCGGCGTGTACGCGGTGCTCGTTGGTGCGGTAATAATCGTTGCCGAGGATACAGTGCTGCTTCAGCCGGTTGCCGAGGAAGAAGTGATATTCCTCCCGGGTCATCCCGTTATCCATCAGATATTCGTACATCTCGCTGTCGACCCGGCGCCCGTAATTGAGGTCGAGCGTCAGGAAACGGCGGCTGTTCAGCACCTCGGCCGGGCCGATCGCGGCCGGGCTGTCGGCGTGGAAATATTCGGATGATTCCGACTGAATGAAGATGGCGTCCGGCCGCCGCTTCAATATCTCCACCATCGCCAGCACATTGGCTTTCACGATATGCTTGATCGCGGTGACGAAGCTGAGGTCGGTCCGCTCCTGCTCGTTCCACCAGCCATATTTGGCGCTGAAGGCGGCGCAAATGAACATCTCGTTCACTGGCGTGTAGAGCTGGATCCACGGATAACGCTCGGCAAAATCGGCGGCGTAATTGGCGAATTGCTGGCTGAAATCGGGATTCTGGAAATTGCCGATCCAGTCGGGCACGCCGAAGTGGCAGAGGTCCACGATCGGCGTGATCTCGCGCCGCTTCAAATCGTTCAGGGTGAGGTCGGCGAACTCCCAGTCATATTTGCCGGGGCCGAGGAAGGTCTTGTGCAGCGGCGGGCCGAAGCGGAGATATTCGATCCCCATGTCCTCGACGCAATCGAAATCCTCGCGCCAGCGGCGATAATGATCTGAAGCCTCCATCTGGTCGACGCGGGTCTTGCCGCCGTTGATGGTGGGGATGCTGTTCTCGATCCCCGTGGCAAACATGAAATTGGCGATTATTGCCTCCTGGCAGCTGCGGCAGGTCGATTGACGGTGATCGAGGTCAGCCCGCGAACGGCTGCTCCACCAGGCCGACGACGCCGGGTACCGTCATAAACAGCCCGCCGGCATAAGGTTGCGAAGCAAGGCCCGCTTCGTCGAGCCCGATGCGGGCGGAAGTGATGAAAAGACGGTCGAGCGATGGGCCCCCGAAGGCGCAACTGGTCGGCCGCTGCACCGGAACGCGCAGTTCCTGCAGCCGCTCGCCGCCGGGGCTGAGGCGGCGCAGGCACCAGCCGTCCCAGAAGGCGATCCACAGGCACCCTTCGGAATCCACCGTCATCCCGTCGGGATAGCCCTCACCCTCGCCGTAGCGGGCAAGCTCCAGCTTGTTGAGCGGAGTGCCGTCGGGCGCCAGGTCATAGCGATAGGTCACCTGCCGTCCGCTGTCGTTGACGTACATGGTCTTTCCGTCGGGGCTGAACGCCGGGCCGTTGGTCACCCGGAACCCGTCGTCGATCCGGGTGCAGGCAAGCTTCTTGTCGATCCGGTACAAGGCGCCGGTCGCGGCCCTTTCCTCGTCGTCCATGGTCCCGGCGTAGAGCCGGCCGCTGCGATCGACCTTGGCGTCGTTGAAGCGGTTGGTTTCGCGATCCTCCTCGGGATCGAACATCAGTTCGAACCGCTCGAGGCCGAGATCGACGTGCGCGATCCCATGCTCGGTCCCGGCGATATGGCCGCCGCTCGCCCGCGGGATCAGGCTTCCGATCCGGAATGGGGTAGCGATCTCCCGCAGGTTGGCGCCGTCGGGCTCGACCAGGAACAGCCGCCGCCCCTTGATGTCGACAAAGGAAAGCAGCCCGGTCTCGGCGTCCCAATGCGGGCCCTCGCCCAGCAACGCTTTCACATCGGCTATGCAGGTGACTTCCATTGCACCTTCCAAAATAACGCGCCTGACGCCTTTGGGTAGAACCCTTGTCGCCCTTTGTCGCTTTTGTTGGCATGAGCACGGGCATGTGGACAGACGGATATATCGCGGTCGACTGGGGCACCACCAACCGGCGTGCCTGGCGGGTGCGAGCCGGCGCGGTCGAGGCGGAGTTCGCCGACGACCTCGGCTTCACCAGCGTCCCCCCCGGCGGCTTCCCGGCGGAGGTCGCGACCGTCCGTGAACGCCTCGGCGACTTGCCCCTGCTGATGGCCGGCATGGTCGGCGCGCGCGGCGGGTGGGTCCCGGCCCCCTACTTGCCCTGCCCGCTCGACCTCGCAACGCTCGCCGCCTCCTTGGTCGAAGTGCCAGAGGCCCGGGCCTTCATCGTTCCCGGCGCTTCCTTCGTCGACGGCCTTCGCGGCGACGTGATGCGGGGCGAGGAAACCCAGTTCTTCGGCGCGGTCGCGGCCGGCCTGTGCGGCGCCGACGCGCTCATCTGCCACCCCGGCACCCACAACAAGTGGGCGCTGATGCAGGGCGGCCGCCTGACCCGCTTCCGAACCGTCATGACCGGCGAGATGTTCTCCATCCTCAAGGCACAGAGTCTGCTCAAGTCGTGGCTCGAGGTCGAGGCCCAACCCGGCGAGATGTTCTCCGAAGGCGTCTCCCGCGGGCTCGAGGGGCGCGCGCTCACCGCCGACCTGTTCACCGTCCGCGCCCGGGTGCTGCTCGGCAGCCTCGCCGAGGACGAAGTCGCAAGCTTCGTCAGCGGCCTTCTGATCGGCGCCGACCTGCGCACGGGGGTCAAGGGCATGCCCGACGGCGAGGTGGTCGTCATGGGGCGCGGTGCGTTGACGCGGCTCTACTCCGCCGCGCTGACCCAGTTCGGCCGGCCCAACCACCAGGTCGACGGGGAAGCCGCCTTCCTCGCCGGGACCAACGCCACCGTGGAGCAATTGTCATGACCGCCGAAGAGGATTTCACCCGCTATCTCGGCGACTGCCCGCTGGTCGCGATCATCCGCGGTGTAACCCCCGACGAGGTCGTCGCGGTGGGTGAAGCGATCCTGTCGGCCGGAATCTCCATCATCGAGGTACCGCTCAACAGCCCCAACCCCTTCGAAAGCATCGACCGCCTCGCGCAGGCCCTCGGCGACCGCGCCCTGGTCGGCGCCGGCACCGTTCTCGACACGCTCAGCGTCGCCCGGGTCAAGGACGCCGGCGGGCGGCTTGTCGTCGCCCCCAACACGAACGCCCAGGTCATCTCCGCCGCGGTGCAGGCCGACATGGTCGCCGCTCCCGGCTACTTCACCCCGACCGAGGCCTTTGTCGCGCTCGACGCCGGGGCGCAGGCGCTGAAGCTGTTCCCGGCCGAAGGCGCCACGCCCGCGCTTCTCAAGTCGCAGCGGGCGGTCCTGCCCAAGGCGGTGCCGGTGCTGGTCGTCGGCGGAATCCAGCCCGATTCGATGCAGGCCTGGCTCAAGGCGGGCGCCAATGGCTTCGGGCTTGGCTCGGGCCTCTACACCCCGGGTCGCAGCGCCGACGAAGTGCACGCGCGCGCCGCGGCCTATGTCGCGGGATGCAAGGCATGAAGCCGCTCCGCACCGCCATCATTGGCTTCGGCAAGATCGCCGAGGACCAGCATGTCCCCGCGATCGCCGGCAATCCCCGGTTCGAACTGGCTGCTTCAGTCAGCCGCCAGGGCAACGGCCCCGCGCCCAACTTCACCTCGGCCGAGGACCTCCTCGCCGCCCTTCCCGACCTCGATGCGGCAGCGATCACCACGCCGCCCGGCCCGCGTTACGAGATCGCGAAGCTGTGCATCGCGCGCGGTCTCCACCTGCTGCTCGAAAAGCCACCCTGCGCGACCCTTGGCGAGGTGGAGGAACTGCGCCGCCTGGCGGAAGCCGCGGGCACTACCCTCTTCACCACCTGGCACGCCCAGCACAACGGCGGAGTCGCGGCGGCGGCGAGGCTGCTCGCCGGCCAGCGCATCGCCACGATGAAGATCATTTGGCATGAAGACGTGCACAAGTGGCACCCGGGCCAGCAATGGGTGTTCGACGCGGGCGGCTTCGGCGTGTTCGACCCCGGCATCAACGCTTTCTCGGTCGCGACCGCAATCCTTCCCGCGCCCTTGTTCGTGCGCGAAGGCACCCTCTTCTACCCGGCCAATGCCCACACCCCGATCGCGGCCGAACTCGCCTTCACCTCACCCGCCGCCGACGGACCGCTCAGCGCAAGCCTCGACTGGCGCAAGACCGACGGCGAGGAATGGACCATCGAGATCGAGACCGCCGACGGTGCCACCCTGAAGCTCCTCGACGGCGGCGCGCGGCTGCTGCTCAACGGGGATGAGGTCGCGGCAAGCGGGATCGGCGAATATCCCGACCTCTACGCCCGCTTCGCCCAATTGATCGACTGCCGCGAAAGCCTGGTCGACGTCGAACCCCTCCGCCTGGTCGCCGACTCGCTGCTGGTTGGAAAGCGCGAGACGGTGGAGGCAGTGACCGTCTAGCGCCGAACCACTGGCCCAGGCTGCGACGAACTGGTGGGGCTTTTGCCGGCAATCTCCGGCCAGCCGTCGCGCCATTCCAACCGATCCAGCAGCATCACCCGCCGAGTGTTCACGTCATCGGTCGGCCTGGTCCTCGGCCGCCGCGCATCGACCCCATGATAGAGGATCCAGTCACTTCCCGCATCGTCAGGGATGACGCTGTTGTGGCCCGGTGCGACCCAGCGCTCGTTCGCTTCCAGCACTAGATAGAGCGGCCTTGTCCGCACCTCGAACGGCCCGGTCGCCGATCGGCTGCGCGCCACCATGGTCGCATAATGCGCTTTGGGCCCGCAGCAATTGTCGCCCGAGAAGAACAGGTAATACCAGCCGTCGCGCACGGTCACCCACGCACCCTCGACCAGCCGGCGATATTCGCGCGCATCCTCGGTCCGGACCACCGGCACCAGGTTGACGGGCGTGCTGCCCGGCGCAAAGGACATGCCGTCGGCCCCAAGCTCCTGCACCTTGATCGGTCCGAAGCCGGATCCCCAGTAGAGCAAGGTCTTGCCCGTCGCCGGATCGTCGAACGCGAACGGATCGATGTTCACGAACCCCTGGCCGCAAAGCAAAGGCTTGCCCATGTCGGTGAACGGCCCCTCGGGCCGGTCCGCGCTCGCTACCGCCAGGCAAAGCCCGCGCTTGTCGTCGCTCAACGCTGCATCTGGCTTGGCCGAATAATAGAGCAGCCACTTTGCGCCGCGCCGAATGACGTCGGGCGCCCAGAAATCCTGCGTCCGGCTCGCCCACCGTGGCTTGACCGGCAGGACATCGGGCAGCTGCGTCCAGCTCACCAGATCGCTCGACCGCGCCGCCTGGATGTTGCGCATCGGATCACCGCCCTGCGTCGCATAGACATAGAAGCTGCGGTCGGGCGCGCGGACCACTGCCGGATCGGGAAAGTCCTGGTCGATCACCGGGTTCTGATAAGTGACCGGCGGCGACACCGTGGCGCAGGCGGACAGCAGCAGGAGCAGGCCGGGCAGGATGTCTTTCATGGGCCGGCAGCCTAGGCTTCGCGGCCCAGCCTTGCCTAGGGGGATTGCCGCCGCCATGCTCGCGACCGATCCCAAGCTCATGAAATCACACGAAGTGGACGGTATGGCCCTCTCGCCCGGCACCCCCCTGCTGACCTTTGCTGTCGAACCGGTCGAGGAGGGTGAGGGTTTCGCGCTCAACGTCTCACCCAGCGACGGCAGCGGAGTCCGGTCCTACCGCGTCGACGGACCCGAGCCCGAGGCCTTTGCCGAGATGTTCGACGCGCTGCACGCCGACTTCGGCACGCGCCGCCCGCACCATGCCGAGCCGCCGCAGGACTATGCCGCACCCCCTTGGCGTCCGCTGATCACCGGCAACCTCCACCCCCGCATCCTGTCGGGCTATGGCGATCCCGCCGTGCTTCGCACCGGCGACGGCTGGTGGCTGGTCGCGACCTCCAACGACGCACCCGACGCCTTTCCCATCCTCCATTCCACCGACCTCGAGAGCTGGAAGCCGATGGGTTTCGTGTTCGAGGAAGGCCAGACGCCCGATTGGACCGCCGCCGGGCTCAAGGTCGGCGATTTCTGGGCGCCCGAGATCGCCCGCGTCGGCGAGGAATATTGGCTCAGCTACACCGCCCGCGGCCTCGACCGCACCCTTGCCATCGGACTTGCCCGCGCAGCCCATCCCGCCGGGCCGTGGACCGACAATGGCGCGCCGCTGCTGACCGGCACCGTGATCGACAGCCATGTCTACGTCGATGCGGACGGCACGCCGTGGCTGCTCTGGAAAAAGGACAGCAACAGCCACTGGCCGCGCCCGCTCGCCGCGCTGCTGCGCGAGAATTTGGATCTCATCCCCGCCCTGTTCGACGACGAAGGCGACCGCCGCACCGCCGCTTTCTGTGCCGCGATCCAGCCCTTCGCCAATAGCCGCCGTCCGATGGAGCGCTTCTTCCTGATGCAGCCGCTGATCCGCGCGGCGCTTGCCAACTGGCGCAGGGTCAAGGCCGCGCTGGAGCGGAGCGGAATCGCCGCCCACGTCATCGAGAATATGGCGACCCCCATCTACGCCCGGCAGATCGGCGCCGACGGCCGCAGCCTCGTCGGCGATCAGCACCTGCTTCTCGCCAACGACCTCGACTGGGAAGGCCACCTGATCGAGGGGCCCTATCTCACCCGCCAGGATGGCCGCTACTACCTGTTCTACGCCGGCAACGACTTCACCTCGCCCAGCTACGGTATCGGCTATGCCGTCGCCGACCGGCTGACCGGACCGTGGCGCAAGGCCGACCAGCCGCTGCTGCGCTCGCATCCCGACTGGACGGCGCCCGGCCATGCCTCGGTGTCGGTCGGAAGCGACGGCGAGCCGCGGCTGTTCTTCCACGCCTTTCATCCCGGCACTGGCGGCTATAACGTGTTCCGCGCCTTGATGACCGTTGGCCTGGCGTTCAGCGGCGACGAGGTAACGCTGGTTCCGTGACGGACCGATGGGGAGAGTAAGCGTGCGGCGACTGGCTTTGAGTGCGTTGATCCTGGCAAGCACCGCCGCCACGGCCCAGCAGCAACCGATCATGGAGCCGGTGCTGCGCGACAACTTCCCCGACGCTTTTGTGATGGCGGAGGGCAATGGCAGCTTCATCGCCTACGCCACCAACGACGGCGAGAACGTGCCGATGGCGGTCAGCCGCGACCTGATCAGCTGGACCCCGGTGCGCGACACTGCGGGCAAGAAGCAGGACGCCATGCCGACCCTCGCCCCGTGGGTGAAGCAGGGCTTCACCTGGGCACCCGAGGTGATGAAGGTCGGCGCCAACTACCTCCTCTACTACACCGCCAATCACCGCGCGCAGGACAAGCAGTGCCTCGGCGTCGCCGTCAGCACGTCGCCGCGCGGGCCGTTCGTCGACCGCTCGGCCGAACCGATGGTCTGCCAGTTCGAGCTTGGCGGATCGATCGACGCCAACCCGTTCCGTGACAAGGACGGCAAGCTCTATCTCTACTGGAAGGCCGACGGGAACCGCATCGGCAAGCGCAGCCGCCTGTGGGGCGCGCCGCTCACCCCCGACGGCCTGAAGCTTGCCGCCGCGGCCAAGGACATCGGCCTCACCGACGAGGACGCGTGGGAGCAGCGCGTGATCGAGGCCCCGACCATGCTCCGCGTGCCCGACGGTTACGCGATGCTCTATTCGGGCGGCTATTTCGGGTGGAACGACGACCAGCGGCTGTCGCCTTATGCGATGAACTGGGCGCGCTGTGCGGGTCCGCTGGGCCCCTGCACAGACGCCGGCCCCACCCCGATCCTCAACAGCTATGCGCGCCCCGGCAAGGAAGGCTGCCTGTCAGGCCCCGGCCACCAGTCGGTGTTCCGCGCCAATGGCGGGACCTTTATCAGCTTCCACGGCTGGTCGACCACCAAGGGCTGCCGCAAGGGCGAGGGCAAGCGCTTCCTCTACGTCGCACCGTTCGGATGGGAGAATAACGCCCCCGCTATCGCGCCAAGCCTGCGCCCGGCCCGCTGACGGAAGGGCTTCCGCACCACCGGTGCAGAAGCCCCCTCGTGCCCATCAGAGGCGGGCGCGGATGCCCACGCTGAAGGTCGTCTCGTCATAGCGCAGGAAGCGGATGTACTCCGCCCGCGCCGCACCGTTGCGGGCCGAACTCAGATACTCGCGATACGGCTTCTCGAGGATATTGGTCCAATCGCCGAACACGGTGAGGCGATCGTTGATAGTGTAGCTTGCCGACATGTCGAGGCGGCCCGACGGCTTGCCATACTGATAGTAATAGTCGCCGCCGAAGCTGGCCGGATTGTTGTTGTCGCGAATGTCGATGAAGCCGAGGAACTTGCCCCGCTTGTTGTAGCTCACCCGCGCCGAGAAACCGGCATTCTCGTACATTCCGACCAGGTTGTAGGTCCACTTGCTGACGCCGTAGATATCCCGCTGGCCGATGATCGTGTTGGGGTCGGTGATCTCGGTTTCGAGATAGGTGAGGTTCGCCTGTGCGCCGAAGTTGCGCAAGAAGCCGGGCACGAAGCCCCAGTCGAAGAAGCTCGAGAATTGCACCTCCGCGCCGTCGATCTTCGCCGCATTGGTGTTGACCGGCGCATTCAGTTCAAGCGCGCCCAGATTGGGGTCGATGTAGCGCAACGTCTGGTTCTGGAAGAACCCCTTCAGGTCGCGGCGGAAGACGGCGGCGGCGAGCAGGCCACCGCGCCCGAAATAATATTCCAGGCTAGCGTCATAGTTGTTCGACTTGAACGGCTGCAGGAACGGGTTGCCGCCCCCGCCGCGCCGGACGCAATCGAACGGGTTGGACGTCGTCGACTGCCCCGCCGCATTGCACTGGCCGACCGGAGCACCGGTATCCGATGCCGGGTTGAGGTCGGCAAAGGTCGGCTTGGTGCGCGTCTGCGTTGCCGACAGCCGCAGCTGCGCGCCAGGCAGGAAGCGCCAGCGGACCGAGCCATTGGGCAGCCAGTCGGTGTACTTGTTGCCGACATCGACCGGGGTGAAGACGTTGTTGATCCGGCTGGTGCCCTTGACCTCGCTCTCGGTGCGAACAGCGCGAAGGCCGAGCACGCCGTCGAAATTCTCACCGAAGGCGAAGCGGCCCTGGACGTAACCGGCGAGCGAATCTTCGCTGGCGGTGTAGCGTGAGCGCGGATCGGCCGCGACCGGGTCCAGCGTGTAGCTTGCGCAGCCATTGCCCGGATCGCCCGGCAGGATGCTCGGGCAGCGGCTGATGATGAACTGGCGAAGCTCGCCAAGGCTGTCGCGCACGCTGTTGTAGGTCGGGGTCAGGAAGCTGCGGAAGCCCTGCACGTCGGTCCCGCGGAAGCCCGGCCGGTTGAACGCGTAATCGATCGGAAGCGCGCTTGCCGGAATGTTCAGCGGAAGCAGGAAGGCATAGCGATTGCCGAACCGGCGCGCGGCATCGCGGGTGGTGTAGCGGGCGCCCGCCTCGATCGTCGGAAGGAAGCCGAACCCGGTTTCATACTGGCCGTCGACCCGGAACTGCCAGTCGTCGCCCTGCGACTTCTGGTCTTCCTCGTAGAGCCCGCGGAAGCGGTAGTTGGCGACATTGTCGAGGCCGGGCAGCGTGCCGTAGCTGAACTCGGGAACCTCGTTGTTGAAGTTCACGCTGAACGGTCCGGTCGGGCGGAACACCGTGTCGACCGACTCCGTCGATCCGCGGAAGGTCGAACGGGTGCGGGCGACATCGGCGGTCAGCCTCAGCCGGCCGAGGTCGGCGCTGCCGCCGGCGGCGAACTGATAGGTGTCGGTCTTGTTGAAGGTCGCACCCTGGAAGCTGAAGATGTCACCGCCCGGATTGGTGACGGTGCCGCTGGAAAGGAGGTCGGTGCCGGGGCGCAGGACGACGTTCGACAAGGTGCCGCCGTACAGCGGCTGCTCCCACAGGCGATCGCTGACCTTGTTGCGGAAGCCCTGCCACAATCCTTCGACATAGAACTGGACGTCGGGCGACACCTTCAGCTGGATCGCGCCATTGATCGACGGGCGCACGCGGTTGCCGCTGCGGTAGAACAAGCGCTGGATGTCGGGAAAGCGTCCGGCCGGGCCGGGCGCGATGAAGTCGGTGTTGCTCGGCTCGCTGTCGAGATAGTCGAGCTCGGTCCGGCTGTAGTTCAGGAGGACGCCGATTTCGCCGCCATCGCCGAAGCCCCAGCGATTGGACACCAGCAGGTTGACGTTCGGGTTCCACTTGCCCGCCTGCTTCGTATACAGCGCCCAGGCCGACCCCGCGATCTCGAGACCCTGGAAGTCGAAGGGGCGCCGCGAGCGGACGTTGACCTCACCGGCAAGGCCGGCCTCGACCAGGTTCGCGGTGGTGGTCTTGTACACTTCCAGGGCGGCGATGTTGGCGCTCGGGAAATCCTGCAGGGCGACGACGCGGGTTTCGGCGGTGAAGATCTCCCGCCCATTGTAGGTCGTTGCGAAATCGGGGAGGCCGCGGACCAGCACCGTGTCCGCCTCGCCCCCGCGCCGCGTCACCTGCAGGCCGGGAATGCGCGCAGCGGTTTCGGACACGGCGATGTCGGGCAGCTTGCCGATATCCTCGGCGACGATGGCGTCGATCTGCTGCTCGCTGTTGCGCTTCAGATTGACCGCGGACTGGAGCGAGCGGCGGAGGCCGGTGACGACGATCGTGTCGTCGTCGGCAGCAGCGGCATCGTCCGCTTCACTGGTCTGTTCGACCGCGGGGTCGGCGGGCTGCTGTTGCGCGGCGGCCGGAGTGGCAACCGCCATCGCGGTGAAGCTCGCTGAAGCGAGGGCGAATGTCCGGATGCGCATATGTTTCTCCCCCAGGCCTCCTGGCGCCGGGAACACCCAAACGCCCCTGTTGGGGCAACGCTACACCCGCTTTCGCGAAAGCGACAATGAGAGGGGCGGTTAACTTTCCTATCGTCAGGCCGCTGTTGCAGAAAGGTGACTACTGCACTTCGGCCAGGAACTCGTTCACCCGCCGCTCGGCATCGGCGAGCGCCTGGGGCACCGGCTTCTGCCCGGTGATCGCCGCCGCCATTTCCTCACCCACCAGCCCCTCGATCGCATTCTGCCGGAGCACCCCGTCCGGCAGCGCCCGGCCGATGGTGGCGACCACCGCAATGTCCTGGCGATGCGGCAAGGAGCGAAAGGCGGGGCCGTCGACCTGTGCCTGGATCGCCGGCAGATGCCCGGTCCGCGCCCAGTCGCCGTTGCGCGCCGCCATGAAGCGGAAGAAGTCGGCAATCGCCTGCTTTTCCGTCGCGGTCCGCTCACGCCTGGGCACGACCCAGGCATGACCCGACACAAACATCAGGTTCTTTCCGTAAAGCTGCGGAAAGGGCTGCACCGAATAGCTTCCGAACAGTGGCCGCCCGCGGGTCTTCTCCTCGGTTTCGAACTGGCCGATCATCCATGTCCCGGTCGGATAGACCCCGCCCTCGCCGCTCATGAAGGCGGCGATCGCGGCGGGCGTGTCCATGTTGCTGGTGCCGATCCCCTCGCGCGTCACTTGCGCGAACAGCTCGGCCACCCGCCGTCCTTCGGGCGTGTTCAAGCGGATGTGCCGGGGGTCGCTGAACAGCGGCGCGCCTTGCGCCATCATATAGGTGTAGAGGATCCGCGCTGCCCCCGCCGGATCGCCGACCAGGCTCTGGATCAGGTAGGGCTTGCCGGTCCGCTGACGAAACTGGCGGCCTTGCGCGAGCAGTTCCTCCGGGCTGCGCGGAAGGATCGGCTTGCCGTCGGCGTCGACCAGCCCGGCCTTGCGGAACAGGGCCAGGTTGATGTGCCACAACCCGCCATGCGTGTCCCACGGCAGGCCGTACATCCGGCCGTCCCACGTCACCCCCTGCCGCGCGGCGGGCGTGAAGATGCCGGGGGCCAGCCCCGCCGCCGCGAGATAGGGCTCGACCGGCTCCAGCAGGCCCTTGCCGGCATAATCGGGAATGACGCCGCTGTGCATCGTCACGAGGTCGGGCGGCTGGCGCGCGGCAAGCTGCGCCGTAAGCTGGCTGTAGCCGGGCCAGGCGACCACATTCTGGCTGACCCGCGCCTCCGGATGCGCAGCGCGGAAGGCGTTGATCATCGTGGTGACGATCCCGCATTCGCCTTCCGCCCTGGCGACGTCGGTCGCGGTGCCATAGGCGCTGGTGCACTCGCCGAAGAAGCGCTGGATATAAAGCCCCTGCCCGCGCTCGTCGGACGTACAGCTGCCGAGCAGCACCGCCGCGGCAAGCGCCAGCACGCGCCTCATTTCAGCGCCGTCCCGGCCATCGCCGCGATGATCTGCTTCTGGAAGATCAGGTAAACGATGAAGATCGGCAGCGACGCGAACACCGCCTGCGCCATCAGGAAGCCGAGCCCGCTGGTCTGCGCGTAATTCATCTGCGCCGCCGCCAGGCCGACGGTCAGCGTGTACATCTCGCTGCGGGTGACGCTGATCAGCGGCCACCAGTAATCGTTCCAGGACCCGAGGAAGGTGAAAACCGCCAGCGTCGATTGCGCCGGCACCGTCAGCGGCAGGATGATGCGGGTGAAGATGCGCCAGTGGCTCGCCCCGTCGAGCAGCGCCGCCTCGTCCAGTTCGCGCGGGATCGCCCGCATATATTGGGTCATGAAGAACACGCCGAAGCTGGTGGTCAGCCCCGGCAGGATCAGCCCCGGATAGCTGTTGTGGAGGTTGGCCCAGGCGAACAGCTGATGCTGCGACAGGATCACCGCCTGCCCCGGGATCGCGAGCCCCATCAGCACGAACAGGAACAGCGCCCGCCGCCCGCGAAACTCGAGCCGGGCGAAGCCATAGCCGGCGAGGCTGGTCAGGATCAGCACGCCCAGCGTCGTCCCAGCCGAAACGATCAGGCTGTTGAACAGCCAGCGCAGGGTCTGCCCGTTGCCCAGGATCGCGCCGTAATTCTCCAGCGTCCACGGCGGGGTCAGCGCCGCCCCGCTGTTGCCGACCAGCGCGGCATTTTCCTTGAAGCTCAGCGCCAGCGTCCAGAGCAGCGGCGCAAGCATGATCGCAGCACCGATGCCCAGCGCGATCGCCGCCGGCAAGGGCAGGCGGGTGCGGGCGGCTACGGCATCAGCGGCCACCCTCGCCCTCCCCTGCCCGGCCGGTCAGCCAATATTGGGTCAGCGTCACCACCAGGATGATCGCGAACAGCACTTCGGCGGCGGCCTGTGCATAGCCGAGCTCCCAGCGCCCGAACGCCACCTCGTTCATGAACAGCACAACCGTTCGCGACGCGCCGCTCGGTCCGCCGGCGGTCAGCAGTTGCGCTTGCCCGAACAATTGCAGCTGCGCGGCGGTCTGCAGCATCACGACCAGGATCGTGGTGCGCTTGAGCGAGGGAAGCGTGATGCTGAGCAAGGTCCGCCACCGGCTTGCACGGTCAAGCGCCGCGGCTTCGTAGAGGTCGGCCGGGACCTGCTGCAGCCCGGCCAGGAACAGCAGCATCGGAAGGCCGATCGACCACCAGATGGTGGTGATCGCCAGCGCCCACAGCGCAAGGTCGGGCGACGACAGGAACGGGATCGGCTCGGCCCCGATCGCCTGCGCCGCCTCGCCCAGCAGACCGGCGTCGGGCGCCAGGATGAAACGCCAGATCAGGGTGACGATGGTGACCGACAGCACGGCCGACGAGAAGAAGATGCCGCGCAGCACCGCCGCCCCGCGGCTGGCCCGGTTGAGCGCCAGCGCCAGGGCCAGCGCGATCCCGGTCAGGATCGGCACCACCATCAACGTCACGGCGAAGGTGTTGACCAGGCTTTGCCCGAAGGTCGGATCGGCCAGCAGCCGGCCGTAGTTGGCAAGGCCGGCGAACCGCCCGTCGCCCCAGATGTCGACCACGTGCAGCGACAGCCACATGCCGTGGAGCATCGGCGCGATCAGCACCGCGCAGTAGATGAGCAGGAACGGCCCGACGAAGGCGAACCCTGGGTCGCGGCGTGCGGCCCGGTTCCGGCTCACGCCCCGACCCGGTGGAAGCCGCTGCCGTCTGGCCCGAACAGGTGCGCCGCCTCGCCATCGATCGCCAGCGCGATCCGGTCACCGGCCTTGAGCGCGCTTGTGCCGACATCCTCGCCGGTGATCATGCCGCCGTCGGCCAGCTTGGCGTAGACGAGGCTGCGTTCACCCAGGCGCTCGACCAGCATCACGTCAGCGGCGACGCCTTCACGCGCGACCCGGAGGTGTTCCGGCCGCAACCCAAGCTCGAGCGCGCCGCCCTGCGGAAGCCCGGCACGCGGCACCCGTGTCTCGATCCGGCTTCCATCGCCGAGCATCACCGCGGCATGCTCCCCGCCGTCAACCAGCCTTACCGGCAACATGGTCATCGCCGGCGATCCGACGAATTGCGCCACGAACCGATTGGCCGGCCTGAGATAGATTTCCATCGGCGCCGCGACCTGCTGGATTCGGCGGTCGTGGAATACCACGATCCGGTCGGCCAGGGTCATCGCTTCGGCCTGGTCGTGGGTGACCATGATCACACCCGCCTCGACCCGGTCGCGCAGCTGCGCCAGTTCGACCCGGGTGCGCAGGCGCAAGGCCGCGTCGAGGTTGGACAAGGGCTCGTCGAGCAGGAACAGCTGCGGCTTCTTGACGATCGCGCGGCCGATCGCCACACGCTGGCGCTGGCCGCCCGACAATTGCGACGGCTTCCGGTCGAGCAACGGCTCGATCTCCAGCACCCGTGCGGCGTCGGCGATCAGCGCGTCGATCTCGGCTTGCGGGACCTTTGCGTTCCTGAGGCCGAAAGCCATGTTCTCGCGAACGCTCATGTGCGGGTAAAGCGCGTAGGACTGGAACACCATCGCCACGTCGCGCTCGCCCGGGCCGAGCCGATCAATCCGGCGATCCTCGAGGATCACCTCGCCGCCGTCGGCGGTTTCGAGCCCGGCGATGATCCGCAGCAAGGTCGTCTTGCCCGACCCCGACGGGCCCAGGAAAGCGATGAATTCGCGCGGCGCGATGTCGAGATCGACCGCCTCCAGCACCTGGGTTTCCCCAAACGACTTTGACACGCCGCGAAGCTGAAGACCTGGCACGGCCGGCAGCTTAGCGAGGCGTCACGGCGCTGCAACCAGCATTATCGGGAGAGGAGTGCCACCGCTTGCTCGAACAGGGCCGGGGTCGCCGCCGCGACGACCGAGCCCGGCTCGAAGTCGCTGCCGCCCTGCCAGTCGCCGATCACCCCGCCCGCGCCGCGCACCACCGGAACCAGCGCCGCCCAGTCGTGGCGATGCAGCTTGTTCTCGATCACCAGGTCGAGATGGCCCGCCGCCAGCCGCGCATAGGCCAGCGCATCATAGCCGAAGCGGGTCAGCCGGGCCGCGCGCCGCACCCGCTCAAACGCGTCGGCCTCTTGCCCCTCGAACAGATACGGGTCGGTCGACGACAGCCGCGCCTCGGCAAGACGCAAGCAGCCCGACACGCGCGCCGCCTCGCCGTTCAGCGTCGTGCTTCCCGGCAAGCCGATCATCAGTTCGCCCAGCGCCGGCGCGTCGATGAAGCCCGCGACGGGGTCGCCGTCCTCGAGCAGCGCGACCAGCGTCGTCCAGCTCGGCAGCCCGCAGATCAGCGCGCGTGTGCCGTCCACCGGATCGAGCAGCCAGCGCCGCCGCGCCTCGGGCCTGACAAGCCCATATTCCTCGCCCTCGATGCCATCCTCGGGGAAGGCCGCCTCGATCGCGGCCCGAAGCGCCCGCTCCGCCCCGCGGTCGAGCTCGGTCACGGGGTCGAAACCGCCAGCCCCCGCCTTGTTGTCGGCATCCGGCACCGCAGCACCAAGCGTCACCCCGCGGGCGACGGCGGACAGGCGGCGGAAAAAAGGAAGGAATTCGGACATGATGCCGGCCTTAGCCGACATCACCGCCCCGGCGAAGCGCCTCCCTTCAGGCTTCGCGCACCCGCAATGTCGCAAGCGCCGCCAGGGCCATCACGCCCGCCGCGAAGGCCATGGTCCAGATCGGCTCGCCCGGGAAAAAGGCCTTCATGATCGAGCCCATCACCGTCGCCACCAGCAGCTGCGGCACGACGATGAAGATGTTGAACAGGCCCATGTAGGTGCCAAGCTTGGCCTGCGGCAGCGCGCTGGCGAGGATGGCGTAGGGCATGGCGAGGATCGAGGCCCAGGCGATGCCGACGCCGATCTCGGCCAGCAGCAGGTGCTGGGGATCGCGCAGGAGGAAGAAGCTGGCGTAGCCGAGCGCGCCCGCGGCGAGGCACAGGGCATGGGTCTTCGCCTTGCCGATCCGCTTGGCGAGTGCCGGAAGGACCAGCAGCGCGGCGATCGCGGCAACGCCGTTGTAGACCGCGAACAGCACCCCGACCCAGTTACCCGCTTCCTGATAGGTTGCGCTGTCCGGATCGCTCGCGCCGAAGAAGTTGAGCGCGACCACCGGGGTGGTGTTGATCCACATGATGAACAGCGCCGACCAGCTGAAGAACTGCACCAGGGCCAGCTGTTTCATCACCGGCGGCATGCCCGAGAAGTCACCGACCAGGCTGCCGAGCATGCCCGAGCTGCGCCCGCGCTTGGCGGCGGCAATGGCAAAGGCGGACAGCGCGCCATAAGCGACCAGCAGCGCGCCGAGCAGGTAGACCTCCTTCTCGAGGCCAAGCTCGGGCACCAGTGCGATCACCAGTCCGCCCGCGGCACCCCACGCGAAGGGCACGAGCATCGACCTGCCGGCAAGCGCCGCGCGGGTGTCGCCCAGGTCATGACTCTGCGCCTCGCCGAAACTGCGCATTTCGTCGGGCGAATATTCTCGGGTGGTGAAGACCGTCCACATCACGGCCAGGAACAGGGCGGTGCCGCCGGCCCAGAAGCTCCATTTGACGGTGTCGGGAATGGCCCCTCCGGAGGCGACGTTGCTGACGCCCCAATGTTCGAGGAGGTAGGGGAAGATCGAACCGATCACCGCACCCGCGCCGATGAAGGCGGTCTGCACGGCATAGCCCGCGGTATGCTGGTCGCGGCGAAGCTGGTCGCCGACGAAGGCGCGGAACGGCTCCATCGAGATGTTGAGGCTGGCGTCGAGCATCCACAGCAGCGCGGCCGCGGCCAGGAGCACCGGTGCAAGCGGCATCAGCAGCAGCGACAGCGCCGCGAGCAGCGCGCCAGCGACGAAATAGGGACGGCGGCGGCCGAACCGGCCAAGCCAGGTGCGATCGCTCATGAAGCCGATGATCGGCTGGACCAGGAGACCGGTAAGCGGCGCTGCCACCCACAGCGCGGGCAGGTCGTCGAGGCTCGCGCCCAGCGACTGGAAGACCCGGCTCATGTTCGCATTCTGGAGCGCGAAGCCGATCTGGATTCCGAAAAAGCCGAAGGAGATGTTCCACAGCCCCGCCCAGCCCTGCCGCGGCTTTTCCAGCCGCCCCGTCACCTGATCCATGCACCACCCTCCACTTGTCCCGAGGAAAGCAGGAAAGCCGAGCAGTGCCAATCCTTTGTGCGGTGCAGCAGAATAGGTATTCACAGGTGACAGAATGCAAGGCTATGACCAGTGTGAGCGTTCACAAAGGGGGATCAAGCATGGCCGTCGCCGCACCGACCGGAATGGAAGCGCAAAGTCCGGAGGACGGCGTCGACGCGCCAGAACTGCGCTATTTCGTGTTCGCGCTGTTCTTCATCTTCGGCGGCATCACCAGCCTCAACGACGTGATCCTGCCCAAGCTGAAGGAGCTGTTCACGCTCAATTACACGCAGGCGATGCTGGTCCAGTTCTGCTTCTTCACCGCCTATCTGGTGATCGGCATTCCGGGCGCGCAGCTGGTCAAGCGGATCGGCTACATGCGCGGGGCGATGACCGGGTTGCTGGTGATGATGGCCGGCTGCCTGATGTTCATCCCGGCCTCGCGCACGGCGACCTACGGCCTGTTCCTGTTCGCCCTGTTCGTGCTGGCGAGCGGGGTGGTGATCGTCCAGGTGGTCGCCAATCCGCTGATCAGCCTCCTCGGCAAGGCCCAGACGGTGCACAGCCGACTGACCTTTGCGCAGGCGTTCAACAGCCTCGGCACCACCGTCTTCCCGATCGTCGGATCGGCGCTGATCCTCGGCGGGCTGGCGGGCGTCAGTGCCTCGGACTTCACCGGGGCCGAGCTGGAGGCATACCGCACCGCGGAGACGCAGGCGATCAGCAACACCTATATCGGCCTCGCCGTCGCCTTGCTGGTGATCGCGGGCGCGGTGTTCCTGTTCCGCAACCGCCTTCCGGGCGAAAGCCACGAGCGCAGCTCGCCGTTCGCCGGTTTCGCGCTGCTCAGCCGCAAGCGGTTCGGCTTCGGCGCGCTGTGCATCTTCCTTTATGTCGGCGCCGAGGTCTCGATCGGCAGCCTCATCGTCAACTACCTGCAGCAGCGCCACGTCCTCGCACTGAGCGAGCAGGGCGCCGGCAACCTGATCTTCCTCTACTGGGGCGGCGCAATGGTCGGCCGCTTCATCGGCAGCTGGTTCCTGCGGATCATGAGCCCGGGCCTGATCCTGGCGACAGTCGCGGTCGGCGCAATCGCGCTGCTGGCGATCTCGACCAACAGCACCGGCGCGGTGGCGGCCTACAGCCTACTGGCGATCGGACTGATGAACTCGATCATGTTCCCGACCATCTTCAGCCTGGCCTGCGAGCGGCTCGGCGCGCGGGCGGCGGACGGGTCGGGGATCATCAACATCGCCATCTTCGGCGGCGCGGTGATCCCGCTGCTGACGGGCATGCTGGCCGACGCCAGCGGCAGCCTGGGCATCGCGCTCCTGCTTCCCGCGGTCTGCTATGCGATCATCGCCGCTTATGGCTTCTACGCCCGGCGGCCGGCGTCGGAGCAAGCCTGAGCGGCGGCTTTTCGGGCGCGTCAAACAGGGCCTGAGCGCCCGCTTGTCGGGCGCGTCAGGCCAGGCTTGAGCCGCGCACCTTGAGGCTGACGGGAAGCAGCCGCGGCTCGCCTTCCCGTCCCTCGATCCGCTCGATCAGGGCCTCGACCAGCGCGAGGCCGGCGGCGCGGGCATCCTGCGCCACGGTGGTCAGCGGCGGGCTTGCGTAGCCGGCGGCGGCAAGGTCGTCGAACCCGACCACCGCGACGTCCTGCGGCACCTGGCGCCCGCGTTCCTGAAGCGCCTTCATCGCGCCGATCGCGGCAAGGTCGGAAGCGGCGAACAAAGCGTCATAGGCAAGCCCGCGGCGTTCCAGCTCGGCGACCGCGGCGCGGCCCTCTTCCTCACTCGGACCGGCATCGACCCGCAGCCGGTCGAAGGCGGGCAGGCTGGCCTCGTCATGCGCGCGGACATAGCCGCGATAGCGATCGAGGAATTCGGGATAGCCCTCGCTGACTGTGCCGACGAAGCCGATCCGGCGCCGCCCATGGGCGATCAGGTGGCTGGTCGCCTCGCGCCCGCCCGCTTCATTGTCGGAACCGATCATCGCCCCGAATTCATTGGCGCGCGGGTTGCCCCAGCACACGAAATGGGTGCCGCGACGGACCAAAGCCTCGAGCCGCGGGCGATACTGGAGATAGTCGCCGTAGCCGAGCAGGATGATCCCGTCGGCCTTGCGGCTGTCCTCGAAATCGACGTGCCAGTCGTCGCTCAGTTGCTGGAAGCTGATCAGCAGGTCGTAACCGTGTCCGGCGCAGGCGCGGACCATCGACCCGAGCATCGACAGGTAGAAGGGGTTGATCAGCGTTTCGTCGGGGGTCGGGTCCTCGAAGAACAGCAGGGCCAGTGTGCGGCTCTGCTGGCGGCGCAGGCCCGAGGCGTTCTTGTCGACCTTGTAATGCAGCTGCTCGGCAGCGGCGAGGACGCGGGCCCGAGTCTCGGCGCTGACGGCGGGATTTCCGGACAAGGCACGGCTGACGGTCGGCTGGGACACACCGGCCAGGGCCGCGATGTCGAACGATGTCGGGCGCCGCTGCGTCATTGCCGCCACAGTTTAGCGGGCTGAATACGTATGTATAGCGGGGCGGCATTCTGGTCACTCCGCCAAACCACGCATAAACTTTGCAGATTGGTGACGTGGTGCGCGCTTGTTCGCCGCACGCGATCGTCCAGGAGGGGTGACGACAATGACGAAATCTTCGAGCAACGGCCGCTATTGGCTTGCCGCGAGTCCGCTGGCGCTGTGCGCCGCACTGATCGCAACGCCTGCCTCGGCGCAGGATGTCGCAGCAGGGCCAACCGACGCCGATGCCGCTGCAGAGATCAGCGCGCAGCAGGACGACACCATCGTCGTCACCGGTCTGCGCGCCTCGATCCGCAACGCGGTCAACCAGAAGCGCAACAACAGCTCGATCGTTGAAGTGATCGCGGCCGAGGACATCGGCAAGCTGCCCGACGCCAGCATCGGCGAAGCGCTGTCGCGCCTTCCAGGCCTGACCAGCCAGCGCTTCGACGGCCGCTCCAACAAGCTGTCGGTGCGCGGCCTGTCGCCCGACTTCACCACCACCACGCTCAACGGGCGCGAGATGGTGAGCTCGGACAGCAACCGCGCCGTCGAATTCGACCAATTCCCGTCGGAACTGCTGAATGGCGCAGTGGTCTACAAGACCCCCGACGCGGCGCTGACCAACCAGGCGATCGGCGGCACCATCGACCTCCTCACCATCCGTCCGCTCAGCCAGAAGCGGCGCACGGTGGCGATCGGCCTGCGCGGCGAGATCAACGACAAGGGCAAGCTCAACCGCGACACCAAGGACAAGGGCTATCGCTTCAACATCGCGCTGGTCGATCAGAACGACGCCGGCACGGTGGGCTGGGCGCTCGGCTACGCCCGCATGGTGCAGCCGATCCAGGAACAGTGGATCCAGGCCTGGGGCTACGGCAACAACGTCGGCGGCAACGCCGCGCTCGAGGGCATCAAGCCTTACGTCAAGTCGAATGAACTGACCCGCGACGGCCTTGCCGGCACGCTGGAATTCATCCCGGTCGACAACTGGCAGAGCCGCCTCGACGTCTTCTATTCGCGCTTCAACGACGAGCAGACGCTGCGCGGTCAGGAAATTGCGGGCTACACCGCAAGCAGCTTCACCCCGGTGACCACCGCCGACGGGCTGGTGACCAGCGGCCGCTGGAACGGCATCCGCACCCAGTCGCGCAACGACTTCACCGATCGCAAGGTCAACACCTTCGCCATCGGCTTCAACAACGTCGCGCAATTCACCGATCGCCTCCGGCTCGAACTGGACGCGAGCTACAGCCGCGCCGACCGCAAGTTCACCGCGGCCGAAACCTACAGCTCGACCGGGCGCGGCCAGACCGGCCTGACCGACAACATCACCTACACGCTGGGCGGCCCGAACGGGATCAGCGTGGTGAGCGGCCTCAACTATGCCGACCCCAATCTGTGGCGCCTCGGCGACAACCTCGGCTGGGGTGGCCCCTTCTGCCAGGAAGCGCTCGGCTGGCAGTGCGCAAGCCAGGACGGCTACATCAACCGCGAAGCGTCGAGCGACGATCTCGCCGCGATCAAGCTTGCCGCTTCCTACGAGTTGGGCGGTCCGATCTCCGACATTCGGGTCGGCGCGCGCTTCGCCTCGCGTGAGAAGACCCAGACCAAGACCGGCGAGTTCCTGACTCTGAATGCCTATCCGGCGGTCCTGCCGATCCCGGCCAACCGCCTGGTCGAGCCGGCCGATCTCGGCTTCCTCGGTCTTGGCCCGTCGATTGCCTACGACGTCCGCCAGCTCATCGCCGACGGCGTCTATTTCCGCACTCCCAACGATCTCCTCGGCAGCGCCAAGGCCAGCTGGGACGTGTCGGAAGACATCTTCAACACCTACGCCATGGCCAACATCGACGCCGACCTCGGCGGCATGGATCTGACCGGGAACGCCGGCGTGCAGCTGGTCCACACCGACCAGAGCAGCGCGGGCAACGTGGTCAGCTTCAACACCGCTGGCGGACTGGTCATCACCCCGCGCCTCGACGGCGACAAATATTGGGACGTCCTTCCGAGCCTGAACCTCAGCCTCGGCCTCGCCCGCAACCACAAGCTTCGCCTCGGCGCGGCCAAGGTGCTGTCGCGCAGCCGCATGGACGACATGAACGCCAGCCGCGACGTCAACTTCATCGCCGCCAACGCGCTGTCGACCGACATCACCCGTTCGCCGTGGACCGGCGGCGGCGGCAATCCCAAGCTTCGCCCGTGGCGCGCCTGGCAGTTTGACGCTTCCTACGAATTCTACTTCGGCAACGGCGGCTACATTGCGGTCGCGCCTTACTACAAGAAGCTGCTCAACTACGTTTACACCGAGAACGTGCTGACCGACTTCAACGGCATCATCGCGCCGGGGCCGATCCAGCCGATCCTCCGCGAAGGCTTCATCAGCGCTCCGGCAAACGGTCGCGGCGGTCGCATCTATGGCCTCGAATTGTCGGCCTCGCTGCCGTTCGGTTCGCTGGTCCCGGCGCTCGAGGGCTTCGGTGCGATCGGCAGCGCCTCGTTCACCAACAGCAAGGTGCGGCGCACCGCCGACGCGGTTCCGGAAGAGCTTCCGGGCCTGTCGAAGCGCGTGCTCAACGGAACGCTCTACTTCGAGCGGGCTGGCTTCGGTGCCCGCGTCAGTGCCCGTCACCGTTCGAAGTTCCTCGCGGAAAGCTTCGCGCTTGGCCTGACCAGCGAGCTGCGCTTCGCCAAGGCCGAGACGATCCTCGACGCGCAGGTCAGCTATGACCTGACCAACGTCGGCTTCAAGGGGCTGTCGCTCTACGTGCAGGGCTCGAACCTGACCGACGAGCCGTTCGTCCAGTATTTCGGCGACGACGAGCGGCGGGTCCGCAACTACCACACCTACGGCCGCAACTTCATGGCCGGCGCGACCTGGAAGTTCTAAGGCCGCGCAATATGTCGGGACCGGCCGCCTGGCGGCGGCCGGTCACCACGTCCCGGGCGGAACAGGAAGCTTTCCCGTGCAGCGGATAAGCAAGGTCGTAATTGTGGGCGGCGGGACCGCCGGCTGGATGAGCGCGGCGCTGCTCGGCCGCACCTTCGGCCGCACCCTCGACATCACGCTGGTGGAATCAGACGAGATCGGCACCGTCGGCGTCGGCGAGGCGACCATTCCGCCGATCCTCGTCTACAACCAGGCGCTCGGAATCGACGAGGCGGAATTCCTCCGCGAGACCCGCGGCACCATCAAGCTGGGCATCGAGTTCCAGAACTGGGGCACGCTCGGCCACCGCTACATGCACGCCTTCGGAGACGTTGGTCACTACCACGGCCTCTCCCCCTTCGTGCATTACTTCCTACGCGCCAAGGCGGCGGGTCTGGCCGATCGCCTGGGCGATTATTCGCTAGGTGAGCGGGCGGCCTATGCCGGACGCTTCGGCCATTTGCCGCGGGTTCCGAACACTCCGCTCGCCGGGCTCAATTACGCGTATCACTTCGATGCCGGCCTGTACGCGCGCTACCTGCGCCGGATCGCCGAAGGCCATGGGGTGACCCGGCAGGAAGGCCTCATCCAGTCGGTCGAACGCGACGGCGAAAGCGGCCACGTACAGTCCGTGGTCCTGGCCGACGGATCACGAATCGAGGGCGAGCTGTTCCTCGATTGCTCGGGCTTTCGCGCGTTGCTGATCGGCGAGGCGATGGGAGTCGACTGTCAGGACTGGACCCACTGGCTGCCGGCCGACCGCGCGTGGGCGGTACCGACCGAGAATGTCGGCGAGCCGCGGCCGTACACCCAGTCCATCGCGCATCAGGCGGGGTGGCAATGGCGCATTCCGTTGCAGCACCGCACCGGTAACGGCCACGTGTTCGCGTCCGCCTTCATGGGTGAAGACGAAGCCCGCGACGTGCTGCTGGCGAACCTCGAAGGCAAGCCGATCGCCGAGCCGCGGCTGCTCAAGTTCACGACCGGACGGCGCGAACGCTTCTGGGAGAAGAATGTCGTCTCGATCGGCCTGTCGAGCGGCTTCCTCGAACCGCTCGAGTCGACCAGCATCCACCTCATCCAGTCGGCAGTGGTGAAGCTGTCGACCCTGTTCCCCGACGCCGGGTTCGATCCCGCCTACGCGGACGAGTTCAATCGCCAGATGACCGCCGAATTCGATGGCGTGCGGGACTTCATCATTCTGCATTATCATGCCAATCAGCGGACCGACGCACCGATGTGGACGGCATGCCGCGAGATGGCAGTGCCCGACAGCCTGAAGGATCGCATCGATCTGTTCCGCGACACCGGCCGCATCTTCCGCCACGGCCGGGAGCTGTTCCACGAGGTCGGCTGGCTGCAGGTGATGCTAGGTCAGGGGATCGAGCCGCGCCGCTACGATCACATGGCCGACGCGCTGCCCCAAGCCGAGCTCGACGCCTTTCTCGCCAATCTGAAGACCGTCATGGCCGGCACCGTCAGCCGCCTTCCCACCCATCGCCAGTTCCTTGAAGGAACGGGCGCCAAGCTTGAGGCCGTTGCCGCATGAGCCTGATGACTGCCCTCGCCCTGGCCACCGCAAGTCAGATGACGCCGGCCGCCCAGCCGGCCCCCGCCGCGGATTTCCGAGCCCGGCGGCCGGAAGACGAGGTGATCTATTTCCTGCTGCCCGACCGGTTCGACAATGGCGACCGCCGGAACGACAACGGAGGGATCAAGGGTGGGCCGCTGCAGTCCGGGTTCGATCCCTCTCACAAGGGCTTCTACCATGGCGGCGACCTCAAAGGCCTGATCCGCCGCCTCGATTATCTTCAAGGCATGGGCGTCACCGCCATCTGGTTTGCGCCGATCTTCAAGAACAAGCCGGTGCAGGGCGGCAAGGGGCAGGAAAGCGCGGGCTACCACGGCTATTGGGTGACCGACTTCACCCGCGTCGATCCGCATTTCGGCGAGAATGGGGACTTCAAGGCTTTCGTCGACGCGGCCCACGGGCGCGGCATGAAAGTCTATATGGATATCATTACCAATCACACGGCGGACGTGATCAAGTTCTCCGAATGCGAGGCGGCGAATGCCTGTCCCTACCGGTCAATCGCCGACTACCCCTATCAGCGCCGCGGCGGCGTTGGCGGCAAGGCGATCAACCCGGGCTTCCTCGGCGAGACGGTCCGCACGCCCGAGAATTTCGCGCGGCTGACCGACCCCAATTACGCCTACACGCTGAACACCGATGCCAAGGAGCGGAACGTCAAGGTTCCGGCCTGGCTCAACGACCCTTTGCTCTACCATAATCGCGGCGACAGCACCTTCACGGGCGAGAGCTCAACGCAGGGCGATTTCGTCGGCCTGGACGACCTGATGACCGAGCAGCCCAAGGTCGTGGCGGGCATGATCGAGGTGTACGGCAGCTGGATCGACCGGTTCGGGATCGACGGGTTCCGGATCGACACCGCGCGGCACGTGAACCCGGAATTCTGGCAGCAGTTCGCGCCGGCCATGCTGGAGCGGGCCAAGGCCAGGGGCATTCCGAACTTCCACATCTTCGGCGAGGTCGCGAACGACGACTTCAGCCCCGGTTTCCTCGCCAAGCACACGGTCGAGGACAAGCTTCCGGCGGTGCTCGACTTCGCTTTCAAGCAGGCTGCGCTGCGCAGCCTGGCGGCCGGCCAACCGACCGAGATCTGGCGCGAATTCCTCAACCAGGACGTGCTCTACGCCGGAGGCAAGGCGACCGCGAAGCAGCTTCCGACCTTCCTCGGCAATCACGACCAGGGGCGGTTCGCTTATTACGTGCGCGAGGGGAACAAGAACGCCTCTCCGGAAGAGCTTCTGGCGCGGGTTAGCCTGGGCCACGTGCTGATGTTCACCTGGCGCGGCGTGCCGACGGTCTATTATGGCGACGAGCAGGGCTTTGTCGGCGATGGCGGCGACCAGGATTCGCGCGAGACGATGTTCCCGTCGAAGACCGCGACCTATCTCGACAACACATTGCTCGGCACCACGCGCACCAACGCGGTCGAGAATTTCGATGCGTCGCATCCGCTCTATCGCCTGATCGCGCAGCTCGCCCGCATCCGCACCGGCAGCGAAGCATTGCGCCGGGGTGACAGCCGCCTGCTCGCCGCCGAAGACAAGCCCGGCCTTCTCGCCTTCAGCCGTTCGGGCGGCGCCGAGGAAGTCATCGTCGCGGTGAACATCTCGGCCCAGCCGATCACCCGCAACGTCGCGGTCGCCGCCGATATCAGCGGCCTCGCCTCGCTGTCGGGCCCCTGCCCCGCCGCTCCGGTCGCCCCGGGAACTGTCCGCGTCGCCTTGCCTGCGTTCGGCCATGTCATCTGCCGCGCCGTTCGCTGAGCCGCCGGTGCGGGCAGAGCCGGCCGCAGCCGAGCCCTGGTGGCGCGGGGCGACCATCTATCAAATCTATCCGCGCAGCTTCTGCGACAGCGATGGCGACGGCATCGGTGATCTCAGGGGCATCACTGCCCGCCTGACCCATGTCGCCGACCTGGGGGTCGACGCGGTATGGGTATCGCCCTTCTTCACCTCGCCGATGAAGGACTTCGGCTACGACGTCGCCGATTACCGCGATGTCGACCCGATCTTCGGCACATTGGCCGATTTCGACGCGCTGATCGCCCGCGCCCATGCCCTCGGCCTCAAGGTGCTGATCGACCTCGTCTTCTCGCACACCAGCGACCAGCATCGCTGGTTCGTCGAAAGCCGGTCGAGCCGCACCAACGACAAGGCGGACTGGTACGTGTGGGCCGACCCCAAGCCCGACGGCTCACCGCCAAGCAACTGGCAGTCGGTGTTTGGCGGTCCGAGCTGGACCTGGGACGCGCGGCGCGAGCAATATTACCACCATAACTTCCTGAAGGAGCAGCCGCAGCTCAACGGCCATCATCCGGCAGTCCAGCAGGCGTTGCTCGACATCGTCAGCTTCTGGCTCGATCGCGGGGTCGACGGCTTCCGCTTCGACGCGGTCAACTTCATGATGCACGATCCCAGGCTCACCGATAATCCGCCGGTCGTGAACCCGACGCAGCGGACCCGGCCGTTCGACCTGCAGCATCATTTCCACAACCAGTCGCAGCCCGAAATCCTGCCCTTCCTCGAGCGGCTGCGAGCCTTGTGCGACGATCACGGAGCGGCGTTCGCGCTGGCCGAGGTCGGCGGCGAGCAGGCGCGCGAGGAGATGGCCGACTATACCGCGCCCGGCCGGCTTCACAGCGCCTATGGGTTCGACTTCCTTTATGCCGACCGGCTGACCCCGGCGCTGGTCGCCGAGAGCGCCGGGCGCTGGCCCGACCGCCCGGGCATGGGCTGGCCAAGCTGGGCGTTCGAGAATCACGACGCCCCGCGCGCGCTGTCGCGGTGGGTCGACGAGGCTCATGCGGCGCAGTTCGCTCGCACCAAGCTGTTGCTGCTGGCGGCGCTACGGGGCTCGATCATCCTCTACCAGGGCGAGGAGCTTGGCCTGACCCAGGTCGAGGTCCCGTTTGAGCTACTGCAGGACCCCGAGGCGATCGCCAACTGGCCCCAGACGCTGAGCCGCGACGGGGTTCGCACGCCGATGCCGTGGTCGCGCGGCGAGGCTGGGCTTGGCTTCACCAGTGGCACGCCGTGGCTGCCGTTCGGGGCCGATCACACGGCCCTGAGCGTCGATGCGCAGGCGGCAGATCCGGAGTCGCTGCTTCACCTGACCCGCAGCGTGATTGCCTTGCGAAACGCCCACCAGGCGCTTCGCTGGGGCTCGCTCGACATCGTCGAGGCGGGCGAACAGCGGCTGGTCTTCGACCGCCTGCGCGGCGGCCAGCGGCTGCGGTGCAGCTTCAACCTGTCCGCCGACCCCGCTGCCTTCGCGCCTGTGGGCACCATCATCTTCTCCACCGGCGACCATGCCGGCGGCGAGCTTGGCCCGTTCGCGGCCGTGATCGAGGAATTCTGACCCGATGCGTATCCTGCTAGCCCTTGCAGCCCTGTCGCTGACCGCGCCGGTCGTCGCCCAAACCAATGTGGCGACCGCCACCTCGCCGTCGGGGACGCTGACGCTGACGGTCACGACCAATGGCGAGGGCCGGGTCGGCTATGCGGTGGCCCGCGGGCAAACGCCGGTGATCGGCGAAAGCCATCTCGGCTTCCTGTTCAGCGACAGCCGCCAGATGCTCCGCAACATGGAGCTCAAGGCCAAGACCGAGGCCAAGGTCGACAGCACGTGGGAGCAGCCGTGGGGCGAGTGGCGGCAGGTCCGCGACCACCACAACGAAGTGGCGCTGACTTTCCAGGAAAAGGACAAGCTGCGCCGCACGATGCGGGTCCGCTTCCGGCTGTTCGATGACGCGGTCGCTTTCCGCTACGAGCTGCCCGAGCAGGAGAACCTCAAGACCGCCAACATCGTCGAGGAACTGACCCAGTTCCGGGTCCTCGGGACCGGCCGCGCCTGGTGGGCGCCGGCGTATGAGAGCAACCGCGAGGAATATCTCTACAACGATACCCCGATCACCGGCGTCGGCACCGCGCAGACACCCTTCACCATCCGCCGCGACGACGGGATCCATGTCGCGATCCACGAAGCATCACTGGTCGACTATTCGGGCATGAACGTCGCCCATGTGCAGGGCGGGCTGATGAAGGCCGACCTGACGCCCTCGTCGAGCGGGCCGAAAGTGGTGCGCGACACGCCGTTCGAAACGCCGTGGCGGGTGATCCTGATCGCGCCCGACGCGCCCTCGCTCTACCACGCCAACAAGGAAATCCTGAACCTCAACGAGCCCAACAAGCTGGGCGACGTCAGCTGGGTGAAGCCGCAGAAATATGTCGGCGTGTGGTGGGGAATGCACCTCGACACGCAGACCTGGGCGTCGGGACCCAAGCATGGCGCGACCACCGCCTACACCCGCAAGATGATCGATTTCGCGGCGAAGCACGGCTTCCGCGGTGTGCTGGTCGAGGGCTGGAACAAGGGGTGGGACGGCGACTGGTTCGCGACCGGCGACGATTTCAGCTTCACCGAGCCCTATCCCGATTACGACATCAAGAGCCTTGCCGCTTATGGCAAGCGCAAGGGTGTCCACATCATCGGGCACCATGAGACCAGCGCCAACATCGCCAATTACGAACGTCAGCTCGGGTCAGCGATGGACTATGCCCGGTCGATGAACATGGAAGCGATCAAGACCGGCTACGTTTCCGACGCCGGCGGCGTGCAGGCGCTCGACGCCAACGGCCGCAAGGTGTTCGAATGGCACGAGGGCCAGGTGATGAGCCGCCACCACCTGAACGTGGTGACCGAGGCTGCCAAGCGCCGGATCGCGATCAACCCGCATGAGCCGATCAAGGACACGGGCCTGCGCCGCACCTATCCCAACTGGGTCAGCCGCGAAGGCCAGCGCGGCATGGAATATAATGCGTGGGGCGATCCCAAGAACCCGCCGCGCTACGACACCGAATTGCTGTTCACACGGCTGCTGGCCGGACCGATGGACTTCACCCCCGGCATCCTCAGCCTGATGGGTCGCGGTGACACACCGATCCCTTCGACCCTTGCCCGGCAGCTGGCCTATTACGTGACGGTCGCCTCGCCGATCCAGATGGCGGCCGACCTGCCCGAGAATTACGAGAAGAACCCCGGCCCCTTCCAGTTCATCAAGGACGTCGCAGTCGACTGGGACGATACCCGCATGCTGGCCGGTGAGGTCGGCGGCTACGGGGTCATCGCGCGCAAGGAGCGTGGCGCCCCGACCTGGTTCCTCGGCGGGATCACCAACGAGGAAGGCCGTGACCTCAACCTCCCGCTGACCTTCCTCGAGGCCGGCAAGCGCTACCGGGCGGAGATTTATCGCGACGGAGAGGGCGCCGATTTCCGCACCAACCCGCGTGCGATCGCGATCGAGAAGCGGACCGTCACCGCCGCCGACCGGATGGCGGTGCGGATGGCGCCGGGCGGCGGCTTTGCGGTTCGCTTCGTGAGGCTTGGCCGCTGATGCGGTGGCTGCTCGCCATCGCGGCGCTGATCTTCGTCCTGGTCTCGCCGGCCGGCGCGCAGGGCCGCTTCGTCGAGTTCGACCAGCCGGCCGATATCGGCCAGGTCCATGTCACCGTCTGGCTTCCGCTCGGATACGACCGCGCGCCCGGCCGCCGCTACCCGGTGCTCTACATGCACGACGGGCAGAACGTCTTCTTTCCCAAGCGTTCGGGCTTCAACAAGGTCTGGGCGGCGGACAAGGCGGCACTGAAGCTGATCGCCGCGCGCGAGGTTGCTCCGTTCATGATCGTCGCAGTCGATCATCCGGGCGCCCCGCGCTACCTGCGCTATTTCCCGACCCGGGTCGCTAATCCCGAATTCGCCAAGGGGATCGCCGGCTTCGCCAAGGGGAAGCTTGCCGGTGACGACTATCTGACCTTCCTCGCGGGCACGCTGAAGCCGCGGATCGACCGCGACTATCGCACCCGGCCGCAGCCCCGCTTCACCGCTGTGGCGGGAAGCAGCATGGGCGGGCTGATCAGCCTGTATGCGCTGACAGAGCGGGCCGACATCTTCGGCAAGGCGGCGGCGGTGTCGACCCACTCGCCCTTGGTCGATCCCGGCCTGCTGACGCAGCAGCCCCAGATGGCCGAGATGGTGAAGGCCGACTGGCGGCGCTACGTCGCCAGCCGGCTGGGCGCGCCGCGTGGACGCAAGCTTTGGATGGACCACGGCACCGAGACGCTGGATGCCGGCTATGCTCCCTATCAGGCGGTGCTCGACGAAAGCGTCGCCAGTGCGGGCTGGATGCGCGGCAAGGATTTTGAAAGCCGCGTTTACAAGGGCACCGCGCATGAGGAGAATGCGTGGGCAGCACGATTGCCGGAGATCCTCGGCTGGCTGCTCTCGGACTGGAAGCCTTAGTGCCTGACAAAGCGACGACCCTGATCCTGTTTGGCGCGACCGGTGATCTTGCCGCGCGCATGCTCCTCCCTTCCCTCTACGCGCTTCATCGCGACGGGCTGCTGCCCGTGGACCTCAAGATCGTCGCCACCTCGCGCTCGGCGCACGACGATGCGAGCTTCCGGGCCCACGCCCGTGCCGCGCTGGAAGCGCATGTGCCTGCCACCTTCATCGACGATGCGGCGATGGGGGCGTTCCTCGCCCTGCTGACCTATGTCACGCTCGATGCGACCGACGCGGCGGGCTACCAGCGGCTTGCCGCGGCGGTGCCGGCGGGCGGCGAGACGGCCATCTTCCTGTCGACCGCCCCGTCCCTCTTCAAGCCGACCATCGACAATCTCGAGGCGGTGGGCCTTGCCGGCCCGCATGTCCGCCTCGCGCTCGAGAAGCCGCTCGGGAGCGACCTCGCCTCGAGCCGCTCGATCAACGATGCCGTTGCCGCAGCCTTCCCCGAGGAGCGGACGTTCCGGATCGACCATTACCTCGGCAAGGAAACCGTCCAGAACCTCCTCGCCCTGCGCTTCGCCAACCTGTTGTTCGAACCGGTGTGGAGCAGTGCGCATATCGACCACGTACAGATCACTGTCAGCGAGACGGTCGGGCTGGAAGGCCGGGCCGATTATTACGACGGGGCCGGCGCGCTGCGCGACATGGTCCAGAACCACATGCTGCAGCTGCTGGCGCTGGTGGCGATGGAGCCCCCCTCGCAGCTCGACGCGACCGCCGTACGCGACGAGAAGGTCAAGGTGCTGCGCTCGCTCCGGCCGATCCGCTCCGAGGACAGCGTCACCGGCCAATACGGGGCCGGCGCGGTGGGCGGAAAACCGGTGCCCGCCTATGCCGAGGAACTGGGCGGAGCGAGCGGGACCGAGACCTTTGTCGCGCTGAAGGCGCATGTAGACAACTGGCGCTGGGCCGGCGTCCCCTTCTATCTCAGGACCGGCAAGCGGCTTCCCGATCGCCGGACCGAGATCGCCATCCAGTTTCGCGCGCTCCCGCACTCGATGTTCGCCTCGCGCGGGGCACGGGCCGCGCCCAATCGCCTGATCATCGCCATCCAGCCCGAAGAGAACATCACGCTGGAGCTGATGGCCAAGCAGCCGGGGCTCGACCGCGGCGGCATCCGCCTGCGCGAGGTCGAGCTCGACATCGAGCAGGCCGACGCCTTCGCCGACGTCCGCCGCCGGATCGCCTACGAACGGCTGCTGCTCGACCTGGTCGAGGGCGACCCCACCCTGTTCGTGCGCCGCGACGAGGTCGAGGCCCAGTGGCAGTGGATCGACGGGATCCGCGCCGTCTGGGAGGGCGCCGGCACCAGCCCGCGGCCCTACGCCGCCGGCAATTGGGGCCCGTCCGCCGCGATCGCCCTGATCGAGCGCGACGGGAGAAGCTGGAATGACTAGGCTCGATCCGCGCATCGCGGCGGTGACCGACCGCATTATCGAGCGGTCCAGGCCGGGCCGGAAGCGCTACCTCGAACTGATGGCGGCGCAGGCCGAGCGTGGCATCTCGCGCGGGCGGATGAGTTGCGGCAACTTTGCGCACGGCTTTGCCGCGGCCGAAGGCGACAAGGACGCGATCCGCACGGCCGCCGGGCCGAACATCGGGATCGTCACCAGTTACAACGACATGTTGTCGGCCCATCAGCCCTATGCCCGCTTTCCCGAGCAGATGAAGATCTGGGCCCGCGAGGTCGGCGCCACGGCGCAGGTCGCGGGCGGGGTGCCGGCGATGTGCGATGGCGTCACCCAAGGGCAGGACGGTATGGACCTGTCGCTGTTCAGCCGCGATGTCATCGTGATGAGCACCGCGGTGGCGCTGAGCCACGGCATGTTCGAGGGCGCGGCGCTGCTCGGCATCTGCGACAAGATCGTGCCCGGCCTGCTGATCGGCGCGCTGCGCTTCGGGCACCTGCCGATGCTGCTGGTGCCCGGCGGGCCGATGCCGTCGGGCCTGCCCAACAAGGAAAAGCAACGCATCCGCCAGCTCTATGCCGAGGGCAAGGTCGGTCGCGACGAACTGCTGGCATCGGAAAGCGCAAGCTATCATTCGCCCGGCACCTGCACCTTCTACGGCACAGCCAACAGCAACCAGATGATGATGGAGCTGATGGGCCTGCACGTGCCCAACAGCGCCTTCGTCCAGCCCGGAAGCGGCCTGCGCCAGGCGCTGACCCGCGCCGCCGTGCACCGGGTGGTCGAACTGGCCAGCGCCAAGGAGCGACCGCTCGGTGCCTGCGTCGACGAGCGGGCGATCGTCAACGCGATGATCGGGCTGATGGCGACCGGCGGGTCGACCAATCATGCGATCCACCTGCCGGCGATCGCGCGCGCGGCCGGCATCCACATCGACTGGCAGGACTTCGACGATCTCTCGGCCGCGGTGCCCTTGCTGGCGCGGGTCTATCCCAACGGCTCGGGCGACGTGAACGACTTCCATTATGCCGGCGGTATCGCCTTTGTCGCGCGCGAGCTTGGCGCCGCGGGGTTGCTGCATACCGACATCCTGGCCGCCGGCGCCGACGATTTCGCGGCCTGGACCTCGCATCCCGAAATGGACGGCGACAGCCTGGTCTGGCGCGAAGTCACCGAGAGCCGCAACGACACCATGCTGCGGCCGGTCAGCGAGCCGTTCCTGGCCGATGGCGGGATGCGGCTGGTGAAGGGCAATCTCGGGCGCGCGACGCTCAAGACCAGCGCGGTCGATCCGGCGCGCTGGACCATCGAGGCGCCGGCCCGCGTCTTTTCCGACCAGAACGAGGTGCTGAAGGCTTTCCAGGCCGGAGAGCTCGAACGCGACGTCGTGGTGGTGGTCCGTTTCCAGGGCCCGCGCGCCAATGGCATGCCCGAACTGCACAAACTGACCCCGCCGCTCGGCGTGCTACAGGACCGCGGCTTCCGGGTCGCTTTGGTCACCGACGGCCGGATGAGCGGCGCCAGCGGCAAGGTGCCGGCCGCGATCCACGTCTCGCCCGAAGCGCTGGGCGGCGGACCGCTGAGCCGTATCCGCGATGGAGACTTGGTGCGGGTCTGCGCCAACCAGGGGCTGCTCGAGGTGATCGACGTCGACCTTGCCGATCGCGAGCCCGCCACTGCCCCGCCCCCGCCGGTCGGAACCGGGCGCGAGTTGTTCGCGCTGATGCGCGGCACCGCCGACGATGCCGAGCGCGGTGCGTCCGCCATGCTCCACGCCATGGACAACGAAGCCCTATGACCCGCCGCATCGTTTCCGCCGACATCGGCGGCACGCACGCCCGCTTCGCGCTTGCCACCATCGACGGCGACCGCGTGGTCGCGATGGACGAGCCGGTGACCCTGCGCACTGCCGACCACGGCAGCTTCCAGCTTGCGTGGGAGGAATTCGCCCGGATCGCCGGGGAGCCACTGCCCCCGTCCCTTGCGATCAGTTTCGCAGGGCCCGTCGGCGGCGAGCTGCTGAAGCTCACCAACAATCCGTGGGTGATCCGCCCCGCGCTGATCCCCGAGAAGCTTGGGGTCAGCGACTATGTGGTGGTGAACGACTTCGGTGCGGTGGCTTCTGCCGTCGCCGCGTTCGACGGCAGCGCCTACACCCACCTGTGCGGTCCCGATGAGCCGCTTCCGGCCGAAGGCATGGTCACCATCCTTGGCCCCGGCACCGGGCTTGGCGTCGCCGGCCTGCTGCTCGGAAAGGGCGGCGCGCAGGTGATCGAGACCGAAGGCGGACATATCGACTTCGCGCCTTTGGACGCGCTTGAGGACCGCATCCTTTCCGAGCTTCGCAAGAGCTTTCGCCGGGTGTCGGTCGAGCGGATCCTGTCGGGGCGCGGTCTGATGAACCTCTACGAAGCGCTAGCCAGCCTCGAGAACCGGCCCACTTCCATTCGCGAAGAGAAGGAACTGTGGGGCGCTGCGATGGCGGGCAGCGACAGCCTTGCTGCGGCTGCGCTCGACCGCTTTTGCCTGACGCTTGGCGCGGTTGCGGGCGACCTTGCGCTGGCGCAGGGCGCGGCGGCGGTAGCCATCGGCGGAGGCCTTGGATACCGCCTCAAGGACCACCTGCCCCGCTCTGGCTTTCGCGACCGGTTCATCGCAAAAGGTCGGTTCGAGCGACGGATGGACGCGCTGCCCGTCAAGCTCATCACCCACCCGCAACCGGGCCTGTTCGGCGCCGCCGCGGCCTTTGCGAGGAAATTCGCATGACCCTCGAAGAGGTGATGTACGCCGCACCGGTCATCCCCGTCCTGGTGCTCGACGGCGAACATGATCCGGTCGCGCTGGCCGAAACCCTGGTCGAGGCGGGCCTTCCGGTGCTCGAAGTCACCTTGCGGACCCCGCAGGCGCTGGGCGCGATCCGCGCGATGGCGGGGGTCAAGGGCGCGATCGTCGGGGCCGGCACGGTACTCAACGAGTGGCAATTGTTCGAAGCGCGCGAGGCCGGCGCCCGCTTCATCGTCGCGCCGGGCCTGACCAAGGGACTGACCCGCGCCGTCGCCTCGACCGGGCTCGCCTATCTTCCCGGAGTCGCCACCGCCGGCGACATCATGCGCGGGCTCGACCTTGGCCTGACCCGCTTCAAGTTCTTCCCGGCCGAGGCGTCGGGCGGACTTCCGGCGCTGCGCGCGCTTGCGGCGCCGTTCGGCCAGGTTCGCTTCTGCCCCACCGGCGGGATCACCGAAGCGACTGCGCCCGACTGGCTGGCCGAGCCGGCGGTCACCTGCATCGGGGGCAGCTGGATGGTGAAAAAGGGCATGAGCCTGGCCGCCATCGGGGAGAGCGCGGCCCGCGCCGCTTCCTTCGCCCGGGGCTGACGCCACCCGCCGTTCGACACGCTTTTCCAGCCCCTGCCCCTTGAGCGGACCAACGCCCTATGCTGAAAGGCGGGGGTGAACCGCTCATGGTCGTTCGCCATCGACCGGGGTGGCACCTTCACCGACGTCATCGCCACCAGTTCGGATGGCCGGCAGCGCATACTCAAGCTGCTGTCCGAGCGGCCCGACCGCTATGACGATGCCGCGCTGGAAGCGATCCGCCAAGTGCTGGGCGAGGAAGGCGGAACCCTCGCTTCCGTGCGGATGGGCACCACCGTCGCCACCAATGCCCTGCTGGAGCGCAAGGGCGAGCGCACCGCGCTGGTGACGACCAGCGGCTTTGCCGACGTGCTGCGGATCGGGACGCAGGCGCGGCCGGAGATCTTCGCCCGCCATATCGTCCTGCCCACCATGCTCTATTCGGCCGTCGCCGAGGTGCCGGAGCGGGTAGCGGCGGATGGCGAGGTGCTGGTCCCGCTGGACGAGCCCAAGGCGCAGACGGCGCTGCAGGCCTTGCGCGAGCAGGGCTTCGACAGCCTTGCGATCATCCTGATGCACGGCTGGGCGTATCCGGCGCACGAGCATCGGCTGGCCGAACTGGCCCGCGCGATGGGCTTTGCGCAGGTATCGGCCAGCCGTGAGGTCGCCCCGCTGATCAAGTTCGTCAGCCGCGGCGACACGACGGTAGCCGACGCCTATTTGTCGCCGGTGCTGCGCCGCTATGTCGACCGGGTCGCGGCCGGGCTGGGCGACGGGGCGGAACTGAGCTTCATGCAGTCGAACGGCGGACTGGCGGCGGCGACCGCCTTTCGCGGCAAGGATGCGATCCTGTCCGGCCCGGCCGGCGGGGTGGTCGGCATGGTGGCGGCCGGCGCGGCCCATGGCGAGGAGCGGCTGATCGGCTTCGACATGGGGGGGACCTCCACCGACGTGTCGCATTATGCCGGGCAACTCGAACTGGCGGAGGAAAGCCTGGTCGCGGGCGTGCGGGTCCGTGCGCCGATGATGCAGATCCACACGGTGGCGGCGGGCGGCGGGTCGGTCTGCCGCTTCGACGGCATGCGCTTCCGGGTCGGCCCGGAGAGCGCCGGGGCGCAGCCGGGCCCGGCCTGCTACCGCGCGGGCGGGCCGCTCACGGTGACCGACTGCAACCTGGTGCTGGGCCGGATCGTGCCCGAGCTGTTCCCGGCGGTGTTCGGGCCGAACGGCGACCAGCCGCTCGACCGCGCGGCCGCCCTTGCCCGCGTCGAGGACGTCGCGAGCGCGGTGCAGGCCGCCACCGGCAAGCACCTCACGACGGTGGAGATCGCCGAGGGGTTCCTCGCCATCGCCAACGAGAACATGGTTGCCGCCATCCGCAAGATCTCGGTCGCGCGCGGGCATGACGTCGGCCGCTACACCCTTGCCTGCTTCGGCGGAGCGGGTGGGCAGCACGCCTGCGCCGTTGCCGACCGGCTGGGGATGGAGCGCATCCTGATCCACCCGCTGGCCGGGGTGCTGTCGGCGTTCGGCATCGGCCTTGCCGAGCGCAAGGTCATCCGCGAGCGCAGCTGGCGCCAACCGCTCGGCACGAGCCATGCCGAGGCCCTCGGCGCACTGACCGGCGAGGCGCGGGAGGCGCTGGAGGCCCAGGCCGTCGCGCCGGACAGCATCAGGATCGCCGAACGGGCGCGGCTTCGGCTGGAAGGCAGCGATACGTCGATCGAGTTGCCCGTTGCCGGGCAGGAGGCGCTGGCCGCGGACTTCCATGCCGTGCATCGGCAACGGTTCGGCTACACCGACGAGGGCTCGCCGGTCATTGTCGAAGCCTTGGTCGCGGAAGCGGTCGGCGGGTCGGGGCTGCCGACGGCGCTGGCGCATCCCGCGGGCCCCGGGGCGGAAGCCACGCGTCACGGCGACTGGTCCTGCTACCAGCGCGATGCCTTGTCGGAAGCGCAGCAGGTCGCCGGCCCCGCACTGATCCTCGATGCGTCCTCGACCACGGTGGTCGAACCCGGCTGGGTCGCCGAACGCGCGCACGACGGGACGTTGCTGCTGTCGCGCACGCAGCCGTTGCAGGCCCGCCGCACGATCGGCAGCGAAGTCGATCCGGTCCGGCTGGAGATCTTCAACAACCTGTTCATGGCGGTGGCCGAGGAGATGGGCGTCGCGCTGCAGGCGACCGCCACCTCGGTCAACATCAAGGAGAGGCTCGATTTCTCCTGCGCATTGTTCGACGCGCAAGGAGCGCTGATCGCCAACGCGCCGCATATCCCGGTGCACCTGGGGTCGATGGGCGAGAGCATCCGCACGATCATCGACGCGCGCGGCGACCGCCGCGATGGGCGCGGCATCCGACGCGGCGACGCTTATCTTCTGAACGATCCCTATCGCGGCGGGACCCACTTGCCGGACATCACGGTGATCATGCCGTTATTCCTCGACGAGGGCGAGGCGCCGACCGCCTTCGTCGCGGCCCGCGGGCACCATGCCGACGTCGGCGGGATCGCGCCCGGATCAATGCCGCCGGAAAGCCGCTCGATCACCCAGGAAGGCGTGCTGATCGACAACGAACTGCTGGTCGACGAGGGCCGCTTGCGCGAGGCCGAGATGTTGGCGCTGCTCGGCAGCGGCGAATGGCCGGTTCGTCGCCCCGACCGCAACATGGCCGACCTCAAGGCCCAGCTCGCCGCCTGCAGCCGCGGGGCCGACATGCTGGGCCGGATCGCAGCCGATTATGGTGCGCAGGTGGTCACCGCCTACATGGGCCACGTCCTCGCCAATGCCGAGGAAAGCGTGCGGCGGATGCTGGGCAGCCTCGACGACGGCGCTTTCGCCTACGAGATGGACAATGGCGCGGTGGTGAAGGTCGCTATCCGGGTCGACCGCGCCGCGCGTTCGGCGGTGTTCGACTTCACCGGCACCAGCCCGCAGCGTCCCGACAATTTCAACGCACCGCGCGCCATCGCCCGCGCCGCCTCGCTTTATGTCGTGCGGACGCTGATGGACGACGACATCCCGTTGAACGACGGCTGCCTGCGGCCGGTGAGCCTGGTCCTGCCCGACAGGTCGATGCTGTCGCCCGAATATCCCGCCGCGGTGGTGGCGGGAAATGTCGAAACCAGCCAGGTCGTCACCGATGCCCTGTTCGCCGCGACCGGGCGGCTGGCGCCGTCGCAGGGCACCATGAACAACTTCACCTTCGGCAACGCGCGCCACCAATATTACGAGACCATCGCCGGCGGGTCGGGTGCCGGCACCGACCATGACGGCACGGATGCGGTGCAGACCCACATGACGAACAGCCGGCTGACCGATCCCGAGATCTTGGAAACGCGGCTTCCGGTGCGCCTCGACCGCTTCGCCATCCGCCGCGGATCGGGCGGAGCAGGCGCGCACAAGGGCGGCGACGGGGTCGTGCGCGAGGTGACCTTCCTCGAACCGATGCGGGCCAACATCCTCGCCAACCGGCGCCGGATTGCGCCCCGGGGGCTGGCCGGCGGAAGCGATGCCCTGCCCGGCCGCAACTGGGTAGAGCGGGCGGACGGCACGGTCGAGGAGCTGACCGCGACCGGCAAGGCCGACATGCAGCCCGGCGACCGCTTCATCATCGAGACGCCCGGCGGCGGCGGGTTTGGAGAATGCCCATGAACTATTGGCCCCTGCTCGGCATCCTGCTGGTGGTTGCCGGCTTCGCGCTGCGCCTGAACCCGATGCTGGTGGTGACGGTGGCGGCTCTGGCGACCGGGCTGCTGGCGGGACTCGACCCGCTGGAAGTCGTCGCCACCTTCGGCAAGGCATTCAACGACAACCGGATCATCGCCATCGTCTGGATCGTGCTGCCGGTGATCGGGATGCTGGAGCGGTTCGGGTTGCAGCAGCGCGCCGCGACCCTGATCCGGTCGATGCAAAAGGCGACTACCGGCAAACTCCTCCTGCTGTACCTCGGCTATCGCCAGATTACCGCCGCCATCGGCCTCCATTCGACCGCCGGCCAGGCCCAGACCGTCCGGCCGCTGGTCGCGCCGATGGCGCTTGCCGCTGCCGAGAAGGAGCATGGCGAGCTGGACGAGAAGACCGCCGAGGAAGTGAAGGCGATGTCGGCGGCAACCGACAATGTCGGGCTGTTCTTCGGTGAGGACATCTTCTTCGCGATTGGCTCGATCGTCCTCATCCAGGCGACCCTTGCGACCTACGGCATCAATCTCGCACCGCTGCAGCTGGCGGTGTGGGCGATCCCGACCGCGATCCTCGCCTTCCTGATCCACGGGGCGCGGCTGATGCTGCTCGACCGGCGGCTGAGGAGGTCGGGCAAGTGATCACGCTGCAATGGCTCTACGTGCTGGCGGGCGCGATGTTCGCCGGCTTCGCCATCCTCAGCGCCGCCGACCGAACCAACGGCAAGCGCTTCGGTAATGCCGCCTTCTGGGGTTTGATGGCGCTGAGCCTGCTGGCCGGCGATCTCATCGGCGATCTTGGCAACGGATTGCTGGTGCTGGGGCTGGCGGCTCTCGCCGGGTTCGGCTTCGTCGGTCGCGGCAACCCGGCGACGACCAGCTTTGCCGAGCGCGAGGACTATTCGGCGAGGTTCGGAAACAGGCTGTTCCTGCCGGCGCTGATCATCCCGGTGACGGCGCTGTTCGGCACGCTTCTCTACAATTATTCGCCGCTCGGGTCGTCGGGCCTGTTCGAAGCGAAGCGCGAGACGTACGTGCTGCTCGGCCTCGGCGTGCTGCTAGCACTGGTCACCATCTTCGTCTGGCTGCGGCCGCCGGCGCTTGCCCCGCTTCAGGAAGGGCGGCGGCTGATCGACTCCATCGGCTGGGCGGCGGTGCTGCCTCAGATGCTCGCGGCGCTTGGCGTATTGTTCGCGGCGGCGGGGGTGGGCGACATCATCGGCGGCCTGACGCGCTCGGTCATCCCGGAAGGCAGCGTGTTCCTTACCGCGGCGGTGTTCGGGATCGGCATGGCGCTGTTCACCATGGTGATGGGCAATGCCTTTGCCGCCTTCCCGGTGATGGCGGCGGCGATCGGCGTGCCGCTGCTGATCCAGGATTATGGCGGCGATCCGGCGGTGATTGGAGCCGTCGGCATGCTGGCGGGTTTCTGCGGTACGCTGATGACCCCGATGGCCGCCAACTTCAATCTCGTCCCCGCCGCCTTGCTCGAGCTCAAGGATCAATATGGGGTGATCAAGGCCCAGGTCGCGACGGCCCTGCCGCTGCTGCTGCTGAACATCGTGATCATCTTCGTGGCGGCGTTCCGATGAGCGGGCCGAGCCGGGAGATGGCGGCGCGGTTCGCGGGCATCGCGCTCGGCCACGTCGGGCAGGAATATCCGCACAAGCTCGACCACGTGCTGCTCAACGACGGCGATGCGGTGCCGCCGCGGGTGCTGCATCCGGTCTTCTTCGGCAGCTTCGACTGGCACAGTTGCGTCCACGGCTGGTGGACGCTGCTAACCATCCGCCGCTTGTTTCCCGACCTGCCCGAGGCCGAGCGAATCACGATCCTCGCCGACGACAGCTTCACCGCGGACAAGCTCGCCGCCGAACTCGCTTATCTCTACCGACCGCAGTCGGGCGGGTTCGAGCGGCCTTATGGCTGGGCCTGGATGCTGGCGCTGCACGCCGAGGCCGAGCGGCACGAGGATCGCTCCTGGGGTAAGCGCCTCGAACCGCTCTCGCGGGCCTTTGCCGAGCGGCTTCGCGCATATCTCGACAGGTTGACCTATCCGATCACGGTCGGGAGCCATTTCAACACGTCCTTCGCGCTGACCCTGGCGTATGACTGGGCGCAGACCCACGATCCCGAATTGATCGCGGTGATCAGCGCCTGGGCCGAGCGCTGCTTCGCCGGCGAGCGCGACTATCGCGGGTGGGAGCCGGGCGGCGACGAGTTCCTGTCCCCCGCCTTGAGCGTCGCCCTGTTAATGTCGCGGATCAGGGACCGGGCGGCGTTCGCCCCTTGGTTCGAGGGCTTCCTGCTCGACAACCAGGCCCTTCAGGCGCGCTTCCAGCCCGCCTTCGTGTCGGACCGCAGCGACGGCAAGACCGCCCATCTTGACGGCCTCAACCTCAGCCGCGCCTGGGCGCTGCGCTCGATCCGGCAGCGCCTCGCGCCGCATTCGGCGGAGCCCCTGCTGGCAAGCCTGGCCGACGCGAATTTCGCCGCCGCCTTGCCCCATCTGAGCGGCGATTATGCCGGCGAGCATTGGCTGGCGAGCTTCGCCCTGCTCGCGGTGCTTGCGCACGAAGCGCCTAGCGCACCCGCTTGAAGGGCAGAACCTTGCGGTCGTCGCCCCCGACCAGGCGGTTGAGCGCCGCGGCGAGATCGGCCTGGCGAAAGGGCTTGGCGAGCTGCGGGATCTGCAAGTCAAGGTCGCCGCCGGAATAGCCGGTGACGATCATCACCGGCAGTCCGGGAAAGCGCTTCTCGAGATGGGCGGCGAATTCGGCGCCGTTCATGCGTGGCATCATGTAGTCGGTGACGACCGCATCGGCGGTGATCCCGCCAGAGAGCAGGGCGAGCGCCTGCGCGCCGCCCGACGCTTCGTGCACTTGGTGGCCGATGTCACGCAGCATCTCGGCGGTGCCGGAACGGACCAGGTCCTCGTCGTCGACCAGCAGGATGCTGAGTGCGCGCACCGGCGTGACCAGCTCGTTGCGGGTGACCGCAAGCGGGTCCGCCGCCGCCTGTGCCACCGGAAGGTAAAGGTCTGCGCGGGTGCCCTGCCCGACCACGCTGCTCATCTCGAACGCACCGCCGAGCTGGGCGGCGAGGCCATGCACCATCGACAGGCCGAGGCCGGTGCCCTTGCCGACACCCTTGGTCGAGAAGAAGGGCTCCACCGCGCGGGCCAGGGTCGCGGCGTCCATCCCCGATCCGCCGTCGATCACCGAAATCCGGATATAGGCGCCGGGCTTGAGCTTGCCGCCGTGATTGGGGCCGATCATCGCCTGTTCGGCGGCGACCGTCAGCAGGCCCGCGCCGTTCATCGCATCGCGCGCGTTGACGCACAGGTTGAGCAAAGCCAGTTCGAGCTGGTTGGCATCGGCAAGGGCCGCCGGCAGCCCGTGACCGGCATGGAGCCGGAGTTCGACGGTCGGGCCGATCGAGCTCACCACCAGGTCGCGCATTCCTTCCAGCAGCGAAGCGATGTCGATCGCCCGGGTTTCGAGCGCCTGGCGCCGGGCGAAACCGAGCAGCCGGCTGACGAGGATCTTGGCCCGTTCGGCCGACTGGAGCGCACCGTCGAGCAGCCGCGCGGAGCGCGGGTCGTCCGCCCCGTAGCGCCGGTTCAGCATGTCGAGCGCGCCGGTGATGGGGGTCAGCAGATTGTTGATGTCGTGGGCGACGCCGCCGGTCAGCTGGCCGATCGTCTCCAGCTTCTGCGCCTCGTGCAGCTGCGAGGTTGCGAGTTCGCGCTGGGCGACCTCTTCCTCGACCCGCCGCTCGAGCGTCTGGTTGAGTTCCATCAACTCCGTCTCGGCGCGCTTCCGGGCGGTGACGTCCTGGAAGATGACGGCGACCTCCTTGCGGCTTGCCGGTTCGACGCGGAACGCGGCCAGTTCGAGGTGCCGCCCGGTTGCCACCAGCTCCCGCTCGAAGCGGATCGGCTCACCGGTCAGGAGGACCTGCCGGTACAATTCGACCCACGCGCCGGCCTCGTCCGGGACCATCTCGCGGACCTTTTGCCCGACGACCTGGGGAATGCCGGCATGGCGTTCGTAGGCCGGATTGGCCTGGATGTGGACATAGTCGCTGAGCGGGCCGTCGGGTCCGTCGATAAACTCGATGACCGCGAAGCCTTCGTCCATCGTCTCGAACAGGGTCCGGAACCGCTCCTCGCTGTCCTTGAGCTCGACCAGCCTGGTGCGCGCCTCATACTGGCGCTTGCGTCCGCGCAGCGCCGATCTCGCGAGGCTGAGAAGGGTGGTCGGATGGAACGGGCGCTCCAGGAAGGTGACATTGCCGAGCACTTCGAGAAAGCGTCCCGCCGCCGGGTTGCGCTCCAGCCCGCCGCCGCGGCTGGTGAGCAGGACGAACGGCAGGTCCGACCATTCTTCCTGGTCCTCGATCCACGCCGCCAGTCCGTGCAGGTCGGCCGAAGCGATCGCTTCCTCGGTGACGACGACGAACGCTGCACCCCGATCAAGCTCGACAATGAGCCCCGGCACCGTGTCGCAGGCCATCGCCTCCAGTCCGCCTTCGCGGAGCATTTCGCTGGCGATTGCCGCATCTCGCCCTCGCGGAGCGAGAACCAGCGCACGTTCCGAAAGGGTGGTGCGCTTCAACCGGGCTCGGCCGACGTCATGAGCTTGCCGGTGTCCAGCATGGTCGGCACGCCCCGGAGAACCCCCTGGAAGTTGTGAAGCGGATCGCCGAGGGTCAATCCTTCCTCGTTGATGCGATACTCACGAATAGTGTCCTCGTGCGCGCCGGTCCGCTTCTTGACGACCGAAATGGCGCGCCGGACCCGGCCAAGCGCCTCGAAGTAACGGAGCAGGATCACGGTGTCGGCAAGATAGGTGACATCGACCGGAGTGCGCATGTCGCCGACCAGGCCATGCTGGGCAACGGTCAGGAAGGTCGTTGCGCCCTGCCGGTTGAGATACTGCAGCAGTTCATGGATGTGCAGCACCAGCGCGTGCTCGCCCGGCATGGAGGCCTGGTAGCCGTTTAGGCTGTCGATGACGACCGTGCGCGCGCCATATTGCTCGACGCAGGCCCGGACGCGCGCGGAGAATTGCCCCGGGGTCATCTCGGCCGCGTCGATCTGCTCGAGCACCAGCGACCCCGCATCGACAAAGGATTGCAGGTCGATGCCGAGCGCCTTGGCGCGTTCGATCAGTAGGCCGAGTTCCTCGTCGAACACGAACATCGCGGCCTTTTCACCGCGGCCGATCGCACTGCGGATGAAGGTCAGCGCAGTGATCGACTTGCCGGTGCCGGCGGGGCCCAGGATCAGGACGCTCGAACTGCGCTCGATGCCGCCCCCGAGCAGGGCGTCGAAGGTGGTCTGGCCGGTGCTGATTACGGTCCGGTCGAAGCTGTTGCGATGCTCCGCCGAGACCAGGCGAGGGTAGACCCGAACGCCTCCGGTCTCGATCGCGAGGTCGTGATACCCTCCGCGAAAGCGCCGGCCGCGATATTTGATGACCCGCATCCGCCGCCGCTCCGCCCCATATTCGGGGGCGAGCTCCTCCAGCCGGATGACGCCGTGGGCGACCGAGTGCACGGTCTTGTCGTTGGCGTCGGTTGTGAGGTCGTCGAGCATCAGCACCGTCGCGTTGCGCTTGGCGAAATAATGCTTCAACGCAAGGATCTGGCGCCGGTAGCGAAGCGAGTTTTGCGCCAGCAGGCGGATTTCCGACAGGCTGTCGACAACCACGCGCTCGGGATTGGTCGCTTCGAATGCTTCAAAGATGCGCTTGGTGGTTTCGCCAAGTTCGAGGTCGGAAGAATAGAGCAGGCTTTGCTGCTGCTCATCGTCGAGCAGGCTTTCCGGCGGCACCAGTTCGTAGATCGAAATGCCGGCCAGGTCCCAGTCGTGCGAGATCGCGGAGGCGCGCAGCTCGTCATCGGTTTCGGACAAGGTGATGTACAGGCACCGTTCGCCCTGGCTTGCGCCGGACTGGAGGAATTGCAGCGCGATGGTCGTCTTGCCCGTACCGGGACTGCCTTCGAGGAGATAGACACGGCCCCGATCGAATCCGCCGCTGAGGACGTCATCGAGCCCTTCGATGCCAGAGATTGCTTGGGTCGTCTCGACCTCCCGTCACGCTTGAGGCCGGGAGAGTACACGACCTTGAGGTACCCTCAATGATCAGGCCGTAAAATTGTTCCGCTGCTTGAACGAGTTCAGGCGAAGCGGCGGGCGCGTCGTCCGGGGCCGGGATGATGTCGGGGTTCATGGCGGAGAGGGTGGGATTCGAACCCACGGTACCCGTGAAGGCACGCCGCATTTCGAGTGCGGTGCTTTCGACCACTCAGCCACCTCTCCGCAAGGAACAAGACGTGGACCCGGCTGCTCGCCGGGGGTCGCGGGCGGTCCACTAGCAGCGCTTCCGGGCCTTGCCTAGCGGCAAAAGGGCCCAAGGGACCAGCTTGGCCGGTCGGCGGCCCCGCGGCACTGACGGGCGCCATGGATACCATCGTGATCGGCGCTTCGGGCGGCATCGGTGCAGCGCTTGCCGACCGCTTCGAGGCGGGGGGCGACCGCGTGCACCGGCTGTCCCGTTCGGCCGGCAGCATCGACCTTGCCGACCCCGCTTCCATTGCGGCGGCGGCGGACAGCCTTCCCTTCCCCGCAGTGCAGCGGCTGGTGGTCGCGACCGGCCTGCTGCACGACGACGGGCTTTCCCCCGAACGATCCCTGCGCGACCTCGACGCCGAGCGGCTGGGGCGCAGCTTCCTGGTCAACACGGTCGGTCCGGCACTGGTCCTGCGCCACTTCGCCCCACTGCTGGCGCGCGAGGGCCGGGTCGAGGTGGCGATGCTGTCGGCGCGGGTCGGGAGCATCGCCGACAACCGGCTGGGCGGATGGTACGGCTACCGAGCGAGCAAGGCGGCGCTGAACCAGATCGTCCGGACGGCGGCGGTCGAGGTGTCGCGAAGCCGGCCCGAGAGCGTGGTGGTGGCGCTCCACCCCGGCACCGTCGACACCGCCATGAGCCGGCCGTTCCAGGCCAATGTCGCGGCCGAGCGGCTGTTCACGCCGCGCCACTCGGCCGACTGCCTGGCCGACGTCCTCGCGCGGCTGGGGCCTGCCGACAGTGGCGGCTTCTTCGATTGGCAGGGCCAGGCCATCCCGTTCTGAGGCTTTCCCTTGCGGAGAGCGGGCGAAGGCTTAAGTTGCACCCATGCCGCTTCAGACGCGTTCCTCCTCTATGGACGAGATCCCCGCTCCTCCGATCGCCAGCGCCCGCTTCGGCATCGGCGAAGTGGTGCGCCACCGCCTGCTCGATTTTCGCGGGGTGATCTTCGACGTCGATCCGGTCTTCGCCAACAGCGAGGAATGGTATCAGGCGATTCCGATGGAAATCCGGCCGTCCAAGGATCAGCCCTTCTACCACCTGCTCGCCGAGAATGGGGACGGCAGCTACGTCGCTTATGTCTCGCAGCAGAACCTTGTGGTCGACGAGGAGGATGAGCCGGTCGATCATCCGGCGATCGCCAACCTGTTCGAAGCGTTCGAATCCGGCCGCTACAAGCTTAGGCCGCAGCACCGCCACTAGGCTTGGTCGTCGTACTTCAGGCATGAAAAAGGGCGCCTCTCCCACCCGGAGAGGCGCCCTTTTCTGTGTCCTCAGAAGTCGATGCTGACCCGGCCGTAGAGGTAGCGTCCGTTGAAGCCGAACGGCGAGAAGCTGCTGTACGGCAGGAAGTAGTTGTTGGCCGAATAATTGCGGGCCGCGCCCGTGTCGGGATCGACCCCGCGCCCGACCGGAAGCTTGGTCGGATAGACGTCGAAGATGTTGTTGCCGCCAAGCGCCAGCGACATCCGGTCGCCGAGCGGCTTGAACCGCAGTTCGAGGTCGGTGATCGTCTTGGCTTCGAGGTTGATGTCGTTGAAGCGATCGGCGCCCGCCGCCAGCACCTTGCCGTAGCGGGTGGCGCGAAGGGTCGCCCCGAACCACTGCCGCTCGAAGTCGAGCGAGGTGTTGATCTTGGTCCGCGGCTGCCCCTGCACGAGGCGCAGCGATTCCTGGCGACCGAACAGGACGAGGCCCGGGATGGTCGAAACCGACCCCTGGTTGGCCGCGTTCCTTGTGATCTTGGTCTTGTTGTAGTTGAAGCCGCCGGTCAGGTTGAGGCGACCGCCAACGAAATCGGCGACCCGATAGGTGGTGACGAAATCGAGGCCGCGGGTGCGGGTGTCGATGCCGTTGATGAAGAAGCGGGCCGCGGTGACGGTGGGGAAGCCGGCCGCCGCCAGTACCGCGCGAACCGCCGCATTCTGCGCCGTCGTCCCGAACGCACCGAGATTCTCGGTCACCACGATGCGGTCGTCGATCTGGACCTGGTAGATATCCAGCGTGACGTTGAGCCGCGGGATCGCGCTGAACACTAGGCCGGCGGAGTAGCTCTGGCTCTGCTCGGCGGTCAGCTCCTTGGCCCCCAGCGCCTTGGCGGCGGGATTGCTGACCGGAAGGGTCACGGTGTCGAGCAGGACGCCGCTGACATTCTGGGTCGATGCGGCCGCGAAGAATTGCTGCTGCAGCGAGGGTGCCCGGAAACCGGATGAGGCCGAGGCGCGAAGGGCGATGCCGTTCACCGGCTCCAGCCGCCCGGCGAGCTTCCAGTTGAGGTCGGATCCGAAGTCCGAGTAATTTTCGTAGCGCAGGGCGCCCTGGATGTTGATCGCGTCGCTCAGATCGCTGTCGATCTCGGCGTACAGCGACTTGTTGTTGCGGCTGTGCGGCTGGTCGACGCGCTGGCCGGCGATCAGCGGCTGGAAGCCCGGGAACACCTGCGCGCCAGGCGAGCCGCCGAACGTGCCGTTGCCGTAGGAGCCCACCTCGCCTGGACGAATGTCGAAGCGCTCACGGCGATATTCGGCGCCGAGCGACAGGCTGGTCTTGCTCGCGAACCCGAGCGCCAGATCGCGCGTGACGTCGACGTTGGCGAGCGTCTGGTCATATTGCAGGCCGCCGCTGTCGAACTCGGTCGGGGAGGTCGGCCCGAGCGAGCGGTTGAGGGTATTGGTGATCAGGAAGTCGGTCTTGTTGCGGCCATGCTGGAGCGAGGCGTCCCAGCGCCATCCCGACAGGTCGCCGCGAAGCCCCACGGTGACCGCCAGATCGATGGTCTTGGTGTTGATCAGCGGCAGGAAGCCGTCAGGGTAGATGGACGTGATGTTGTTGGCGTTGAGCGGCTGGCGGAAGAAGCCCGCGCTTTGCCCGTCGCGGCGGTTGGCGTTGCCGAAGAAGTAATATTCCGCGCTTCCGATCGGGTGGTCGCCGTTGACCCAGACCTTGTAGTCCTCGGTGCCGGCATCGCCGTAGCGGTGGCTGAAGCGGTTGATGGTGCGCTCACGCGGGTCGAGCGCGGTGCCGATCAGATTATACTGGCGGCGCGGATCGGCGCCGGTGCGATTGGTCGGATTGCGGTCCTGCCATTCGCCGGCGACGTTGACCTGGCCTTCGGCACCAAGCGGAATGGCAACCACGGCCGCAAGGGTGACCGTGCGTCCGTCGCGCCGCTTGCGCTCCTCGCCGGTGTAGTTGAGCGTCAGCACGCCGTCCGGCGTGAGGACGGGCGAACCGTCCGCATTGGCCTGGACCCCGTTGTAGTTCTGCACACCGTCGACGTCGGTGTAATATTTGCCGTAGGTGACGGAGGCCTTGCCGCCCGACCGGGCGCTGCGCAGCTGGAAGTTGATGACCCCGGCGATGGCGTCCGAACCATATTGAGCGGCCGCGCCGTCGCGCAGCACTTCGACCCGGCTGAGCGCGATGGTCGGGATCATGTTGATGTCGACCGCGCTGGTACCGCGCCCGACCGAACCGTTGATGTTGAGCAGCGAGGCGCTGTGGCGGCGCTTGCCGTTGATCAGGACCAGCGTCTGGTCAGGCCCGAGCCCGCGCAGCGTGGCGGGACGGATGACGTCCGTGCCGTCGGTGATCGACGGCTGCGGGAAGTTGAAGCTCGGCACTTCCTGGGTGAGCGCGCGATTGACCTCTGTGAAGCCGGTATTGCCGAGGGATTCGGCCGAGATGACGTCGACCGGGACCGGCGAATCGGCCACCGTTCGGTCGTTCCGGCGCGTGCCGGTGACGACAATGGTGGACTGGTCGGGGGTGTCGCCCTGGGCCGCGGCCTGGCCGACGTTCGCTTCCTGCACCGCTTCCTGGTTCTGCTGCGCGGCGGCGGGCGCTGCGGCGAGCAGTGCAAGCGGGCTGATGGTCAGGAGCAAGGCGCTGGTACGGCGAGTGGTCATGTGTCGAACCCCAAGTGGATGAGGAAGCAGGACGCCACGATGACGCCGTTAACCCATCGATAAGCAAGACAATGACCGAAGCCTCGCCATCGCCAAGGGGGTTCGCGCCGGACCGGCAGCATTTGTCAGGGCGATGTAGTATTGCTGCAACATTGAGACCCGTGCGCGACACTCCCGCAGGCACGAAAGGGCCCCGGCGGAGGGGAAACCTCGACCGGGGCCAGTTCTCTCAAGGGAACGAAGGACTATTGGCCGGCCGCCACGACGATCGCCGAAGCGGCCGGCCATCCCAAGTTGGAATAATCTTGCGTGCTCTGATCAAGACCTTTCCGCTCGGAACACCTTGAACCTGCCTCTCCGGACGCTTCCCGGCAAGGGGGTGGGCGGAATAACAAGGGCGATGCGCCCCGACTTGCAATTATGCAAGTTCATGCTCAAAAACCGTGGATCATGAAAATGGATCATACGGATCGCAGGATCCTCGCCATCCTGCAGGAAGACGCGACCTTGCCGGTGGCCGAGATCGGGACGCGAGTCGGCCTGTCCCCCACCCCCTGCTGGCGGCGAATCCAGAAGCTGCGATCGGCCGGGGTGATCGAGCGGACGGTGGCGCTGGTCGATCCGCGCGCCCTCGGGCTCGGCCTGATCGTGTTCATCGAGGTGGAAGCCCGCGACCACAGCCCCGAATGGCAGCAGCGTTTCCTGGCGGGGGTATCGGTCCTGCCCGAAGTGCTGGAAGTCGTGCGCATGGCCGGGGAAACCGACTACTGGCTGCGGGTCGCGGTCCGCGACATGGCGCATTTCGACGATTTCTATGGCAAGTTGATCGCCGCCGGCCCGCTCAAGAACGTCACTTCGAAGTTCGCGATGGAGCGCTGCAAGAGTTCGACGGCTTATCCGGTCGTCACCGACCCTGCTGGTTGACCTTTCGGCCATCCTCTCTTAGGGGCCACGCTTTCCCGCGCGGGTCGGCGCCACGCTGCCGCATGGGTCAAGAAATCAACGTTGTTGAGCAAAAAGAAAAGAGAAGAGGCCCATGTTCGCTATCGTGCGCACCGGCGGCAAGCAGTATCGCGTGTCACCGGGAGACAAGATCGTCGTCGAGAAGCTGGCCGGTGAAGCCGGTGACAGCATCACCTTGAGCGACGTGCTGCTCGCGGGCGATGGCTCGGACCTCAAGGGGACCGACGGCCTGACCGTCGCGGCCGAGATCATCGCTCAGGCAAAGGGCGAAAAGGTCGTCGTCTTCAAGAAGCGTCGCCGCCACAACTATCGCCGCAAGAACGGCCATCGCCAGCAGCACACCATCCTGCGGATCGTGTCGGTCGGCGGCGAAGGCCAGCAGAAGAAGGCGGCTCCGGCCGCCGCTGCGGCTCCGAAGGCCGAAGGCGACGCCAAGAAGGCTCCGAAGAAGGCCAAGGCCGCTCCGGCGCCGAGCCAGATCGACGAGCACGAGGTCGCTTCGAGCGAGGGCGTGGTTCCGGCCGATGCCGGCACCGAGGCCACCCAGGACGTGACCAACTCGACTCAGGATGCTGCGCCTGCTAAGGGCAAGGCCAAGAAGACTCCGAAGGCGTAACACACCATGGCACATAAGAAAGCAGGCGGCTCGTCGCGTAACGGCCGTGATTCCGAAGGCAGGCGCCTCGGCGTGAAGAAGTTCGGTGGCGAGTCCGTCGTCGCCGGCAACATCATCGTGCGCCAGCGCGGCACGCGCGTGTACCCGGGTGCCGGTGTCGGCCTCGGCAAGGATCACACCCTGTTCGCGCTGACCGACGGTAAAGTCGAGTTCCGTGACGGCCGCCAAGGCCGCAAGTACGTCCACGTAGCGGCGCTTATTAACGCGCCGATGGCGGACGCAGCCGAATAGGGGGTTGGTCGATAACGGGCCGCCCCAGGAGGGGGCAGCCCGGTACAGGACCAACCAACAAGCGGGTTCTGGAAGGGAGAAGAGGGAAGCCCCCTCTTCTCCCTTTCTTTTTCTTCTCCCGAAACTGTCACGCGACCCTGCGAAGGGCCGCCGAGGGGAAGGAAACACGACCATGTTCGCGCGGACCGAAAGACTGCTGCTGAGACCCGGCTGGGCGGAGGACGCCCCGGCCCTGGCCAAGGCGATCGCCGACGAGGCGATCGTCCGCAACCTGGCGCTGGCGCCGTGGCCCTATGGCCTCGAGGAGGCGCGGGCGTTCCTCGACAAGACCGCCGATCCGGTCCTGCCGAGCTTTCTGCTGCTGCGCCGGTCCGAGGGCGAGCCCGAACTGGTCGGCGGTGCGGGCTTCGGCCGGGCGCCGGGCGGCGGTATCGAGATCGGCTACTGGATCGCGCGGGCGCATTGGGGCCACGGCTATGCCTATGAGGCGGGTCGCCAGCTGATCGAGATCGCCCGCACGCTTGGCCTGCCGCGGCTCGAGGCGGGGCACTTCGTCGACAACCCCGCAAGCGGCCGGGTGCTCGAGAAGCTCGGCTTCCGGCCGACCGGTCGCACCGTTCCGCGGCACAGCTGCGCGCGGGGCAGCGAAGTCGCGTGCCGGCTGTTCACGCTGGAGCTGGCCGCGGGCGAGGAGATGCTCGCGGCGTGAAGGGCCGTCAGGCCGCCCGCCTTACCTTCCGGGCGGGCGGTTCCTGGCGATAATCATAAGTCGCGTCCCAGCCCTGGATGAGCGCCCGGTCGTCCTCGTTCCACGGATGGAAGCGCGGCAGGAAGTAGCTCAGCCAGGCAGCACCGACCTTGCGGAAGATGCCGGGCCTGCCCCACATCACCCACAGCGCCCCGGCCCAGGCGCGCAGGCCGGTGATGCCGTCCTGGCGGAGCAGCTCCAGCACGCCCTGGGTGCGATGCTGGACGAAGTTGCGGGTGACCAGCAGCATGAGGATGCTCTTCACCTTCCACCGCCGATAGCGCGTCCAGTCCTTGGTCGCGGCAAGCCAGGTGTCGTAGGCGACGCCCTTGTGCTCGATCTCCTCGGCCGCATGCCAGCGCCACAGGTCGGCGGTCGCCGGATCGGCATCGGCCAGGTGGCGCGGGTCGGCAAGCAGTTCGTGGGCGATGATGGCGGTGAAATGCTCCAGCGCCATGGTCGCGGCGAGGTCGAGGATCGGCGGCCTGCCCTTCAAGAGGTCGAGGCTTTCCTGCACCGTCTGCTCCAGCGGCGCGAGGTCGTAGCCCGAATCGGCCGCGCGGCGGTTGAAGGCGACATGTTCGCGGCTGTGGATCACTTCCTGGGTGGTGAAGGCCCTGATCTCCCCGGCCAGCTTGGCATCGGCGACGTCACGGAAGGCACGAATGCTTTCGATGAAATAGGCCTCGCCCTTGGGGAAGGTCGCCGACAGGGCGTTGTAGAGGGCGGTCTGATAGGGCGAGCCCTTCAGCCACCAGCGCGGCGTCCGGTCGTCGCGGCCGAAGCGGCGGTCGCGCGGAGTGATGGTGAGGTCGATCGGGGTCACCGACACACGCTCAAGACTTGCCACGCCCACCATCGTCCTTCACTCCTTTGCGCATCACAACTGGCGATTGCTTACAAGAATGTCAATAAAGCCGCTGATGCGGAAACGAGTGTCTCCCGGGGAAAGCCGCGCCGCGGCGGTGGCGGCGGCGCGCGAACTTCTGAAGAGCGAGGGCGCGGCGGCAGTGACGCTGCAGGCGGTCGCCGGGCGCGTCGGGCGCACCCATGCCAATCTGCTGCATCACTTCGGCACGGCGGCAGGGCTGCAACGGGCCCTCGCCGAGGATATCGCCCAGACCGTCGCCGCGTCGATCGAGGGCGTCATCAAGCAGCGCCGAGCCGGCCAAGCAACCGAGCGCGACGTGGTCGACGCCATGTTCGAAGCCTTTCGCCGGGAGGGCGCGGGCGAGCTGATCGGCTGGGTCGCCCTTACCCGACAACGTGAGGCGCTGGAGCCGGTGATCGCCACCATCGAGCGGATCATTCGCACCATGCGCGCGCTGGGCGATCCCCGCCCGGTCGACCGGATGACCCTGGCGCTAACCCTGCTGGCGATCGGCGACAGCCTTGCCGGCGAGGAAGTGGCGCGGGCCTGCGGCCTCGACCGCGGCGCGATTCGCGAGGTTGCGGCGACCACCATCGAGGCTCTTGCCGGAAGCCCCTTGCGCGACTGACTCAGGGCTTGCGTTCGAACGGAATGGTTCGGCCATTCTGGTGAAGCACCACGCGGACGACCTTGCCGTCCGCTTCCTCGAACACCATCCGGGCATCGATGCCGACGGTCCGCAGCTCTCGGCGACCGGTCGCGCTGAGCGCGATCGGCTGTTGGCCGGTCAACTGGCCGGTCAGTCCGGTACCGGTGTCGGCGATCGTCATCGTCACCGGACCCATCTCATAGATCCCGGCCATCGCCGCGCGATCGGCCGGGCTGAGCGCGACCGCCGCGGCCTCGACCGGAGCGGCACTGGTCCACACCCCCTGATCGGCCTTGAGCGCGCCATTGGGGTAGAAGCGCATCACCGCCTTGCCGTCCGCGCCGCGCGCGAGGTCGAAATAGCTGAGCGACGAAGGACCGTAGAAATAACGGCCATTGCCGGCTGGTGAGACTTCGAGCGCCTCGCCGCCAGAGCGCTGCGTGAACAGCTTGCCATCACGCAGCATCAACCGCCGCTCGGCCTCGGGAAACTTGTAGATTCCGAGGAACGGTTCGACCGCCTTCGGGTCGAGGGCCTGCGCGGTCATCACTGGATAGGCCACGCCGGCGGCGCTGGCGAGTAGGCGGCGAGCGGTCGTATCGGCACCCGGCTCCCGCGCGTCGCTGTTGCTGAGGACGGCCACGAACAGCTTCCGGTCGGGCGCGTAGAGGCTTTCGGTATTGAAGCCGAAGATGCCGCCATTGTGGCCGATGGTGGGAAGTCCGCGGACCTCGCCGCGGACTAGGCCGAAACCATATTTGAGCGGGGCGCTTGCACCGGCACCCGTCGGTGTGATCATCGCCTGGTAGGTGGCGGGCTTGAGCACCTTGCCGCCGTGCAGCGCGGCGCCCCAGCGGGCGAGGTCACCGGCAGTGCCGACAAGTGCCCCTGCCCCGCTCGGCACGGTCATGTCGATGCGCTGCGAAGGCTTGCCGCCCTGGGTATAGCCGGCGACCACCGCCGGGCCCGGCTCGCACCCGCAGCGGATGCTTGCGAGTCCCAGCGGCCCGGTGACCTTTTCGCGCAACGCAACGTACCACGGCTTGCCGGTCAGCTTCTCCGCGATTGCCGAAAGCAGGACGTAGCCGGTGTTGTTGTAGTTCCAGCTGGTGCCGGGCGCGAATTCCATCGGCATGTCGCGGGTGATGTCGCTCAGCCCCTGGGTGGTGAACGCCCGGCTGGTGTTGGCCTCGAGCATCCAACCCGGCTTGCCGGTGTAACTCGGGATCCCCGAAGTGTGGTCGAGTAGCTGGCGAACCGTGACCGGGTGCCACGCCGCCGGCGTTTCGGCCGGCAGCAGCTTGCCCAGCGTGTCGTCGAGCGACAGCCGGCCTTCCTCGACCAGCTTAAGCGTCAGGGCGGCGGTGAACTGCTTGGTGATCGAGGCGTAGCGGAACACGCTGCCCGGCCCGATCGGCGCCTTGCTGGCGAGGTCGGCGCGACCGGCGGCGCCGCTCCACACGATCCGCCCGTTCTCGCTGATCACCGCGCTGACGCCGGGGCCGTCGGCCGGCACGTCCTGCCGGAGGATCGCCGTGGCGTTGCCTTGGAGGTTGGCCGGAGCGGCCGAGGCGGCGGACGCCACCGACGCCAGGAGAATCGAAACAGGAATGCGCATGACCAAAACCCCCGGAATGACAGGGTGTATTAAGCGCGCAATACAGCTGCGGTCAAGGGAGGGAGCGAGTGGCCGTCGCCGCGACGTGTTGGTCCAAGGGGGGAAGACCGAAACAGAGTCCCGCGGCGACGGCGCGAAGCGGTCCAACAGGGGAACCAGACCGCTCCGTACACTTCCATATGGGGTGTTGGCATTGAACAATCAAATGACTTAAGACGGCGGGATTGATCGATTGGAACGATGACCACATTCCTCCCCACCCTCCGCCAGCTGCAATATCTGGTCGCGCTTCACGACCACGGCCATTTCGGGCGCGCGGCGGAAAGCTGCTTCATCACCCAGTCCACGCTTTCGGCCTCTTTGCGCGAACTGGAGACGCTGCTTGGGTCAACCTTGGTCGAGCGTTCGCGGCGGGTGACCCGGTTCACGCCGCTGGGCAGCAGGATCGTCACCAAGGCCCGGCAGGTCCTGCGGTCGGCCGAGGAACTGGCGGAGATGGCCGAAGCCGAGCGCGAGCCGCTGACCGGCGAGCTGCGCATGGCAGTGATCCCGACCATCGCTCCCTTCCTGCTGCCACCGCTGCTGCCGCGGCTGCGGGCGGCCCATCCCAGCCTTAAGCTGTTCCTGCGCGAGGAGCCGAGCGGGGCAGCGTGCGACGGGCTGCACCGCGGGGCGGTCGATTGCGCCTTGCTGGCGCTGCCGTTCGAGTGCGGCGAAATCGCGCATGAGGTCTTGTTCGAAGATCGGCTGCTGGTCGCCTCTTCCCCTGGAGAATTGAGCGGGGACGAGGTGCGGGCGGACGAGATCAGTGCCAGCCGGCTGCTGCTGCTGGAGGACGGGCATTGCCTCAAGGACCATGCGCTGGCGGCTTGCAATCGGCCCGAGATGCGCGCCTCGGCGATGATGCTGGGGACCAGCCTGCATACATTGGTGCAGATGGTCGACAATGGCCTGGGCCTGACGCTGGTGCCGCAGATGGCGGTGGCAGCGGGCCTGCTGGAAGGGACCGGCGTCGAAGTACGGCCGCTGGTGTCGGACCAGGCCAATCGCGACATCGCGCTGATCTGGCGCCAAGGCAGCCCGCGTGAGGCGGAGTTTCGGCTGCTGGCGGATGAGCTCAAAAGGCTGAGATAGGAAATGCTCCGGCGAGGGACGACCCCTCGCCGGAGCATGAGGCTTAGGCGCCTACGTAGGAAGCGTCGCCCGCCTGGTCGGCGGAGACCTTCCTTGCGGGCAGCAGGTCGAAGCGGTCCGCGTTCATGACCTTAACCCAGGCCTTGATGAAGTGCTGCACGAACAGCTCTTCATTACCCTTCTCGGCATAGACTTCGGCGGTGGCGCGAAGCTGCGAGTTGGAGCCGAAGATGAGGTCGGTGCGGGTGGCCTTCCACTTCGGCGTCTTCCCGGCGCGGGTGAAGCCGATGAATTCCTCGTCGCTCGACGAATCGACCAGTTCCCAGAAGGTGTCGTTGTCGAGCAGGTTGACGAAGAAGTCGTTGGTCAGCTGACCCTTGCGGTCGGTCAACACGCCTTCCGGACGGTCGCCGTGGTTGGCACCGAGGACGCGCAGACCACCGACCAGCGCGGTCATTTCGGGCGCCGACAAGCCGAGCAGGGCAGCGCGGTCGAGCAGCATCTCTTCCGTGCGGACCGGCTGGCGGGTCTTCAGGTAGTTGCGGAAGGCGTCGGCCTGCGGCTCCATCCACTTGAAGCTGTCGACATCGGTCCACTCCTGCGTCGCGTCGCCGCGGCCGCCGGAGAACGGCACGGTGACGTTGAAGCCCGCATCGCGCGCCGCCTTCTCGACCGCTGCCGACCCGGCGAGCACGATGGCGTCGGCCATGCTGAGCTCACCGCGCAGTTCGTCGATCTTGGCAAGGACGGTCTTGAGCTCGCCCGGCTCGTTGACTTCCCAGTTGACCTGCGGGTCGAGGCGGATGCGCGCACCATTGGCACCGCCGCGATGGTCCGACCGGCGATAGGTCGAGGCCGATGCCCAGGCGGTCTTGACCAGCTGGCCGATGGTCAGGCCGGCGCCGAGGATCGCCTTGGTGAACCGCTCGACCTCGGCCGAGCTGGCCTCGCGGCCTTCCGGCACCGGGTCCTGCCAGATCAAAGTCTCTTCCGGCACTTCCGGGCCGATGTAACGGATCTTCGGCCCCATATCGCGATGGGTCAGCTTGAACCAGGCGCGGGCGAAGGCATCGTCGAGCGCCGCCTGATCGTCACGGAAGCGTTCGGAGATGGCACGGAATTCCGGGTCCATCTTCAGCGCCATGTCGGCGGTGGTCATCATGGTCGGCACGCGCTTGCTGGGGTCGCGCGCGTCCGGCGCCATATCCTCGGGATCGGGATTGACCGGCTGCCACTGCTTGGCGCCGGCAGGGCTTTCGACCAGCTCGTAATCATATTTGAAGAGCAGGCGGAAATAGTCGCCGGTCCACCTGGTCGGGTTATTCGACCAGCTGCCCTCGATGCCGCTGGTGGTGATGTGGCCCTTGCCGATATCCTCTTCGTCGGTCAGCCAGCCGAGGCCCTGCAGGTGGACGCTTTCCGAGGCCGGGTTCTTGCCGAACCGCTCCGAAGGCTTGGCGCCATGCGCCTTGCCGAAAGCGTGGCCGCCGGCTGTCAGCGCAACGGTTTCCTCGCTGTTCATCGCCATACGGCTGAAGGTCGCCCGCATGTCGCGCGCCGACTGCAGCGGGTCGGGGTTGCCGCCCGGGCCTTCCGGATTGACGTAGATGAGGCCCATCTGGATCGCCGCCAGCGGCCCTTCGAGGTCGGTCGCTTCCTCGGTGATGCGGGTTTCGGCGCCCTGGTCGACCCACAGCTCCTCGGTACCCCAGAAGGTGTCGCCCTCGCTCTGGAAGACGTCGCGGCGGCCGCCGGCGAAACCGAACACCGGCCCGCCCATGCTTTCGATCGCGACGTTGCCGGCGAGGATGAACAGGTCGGCCCAGCTGATGTTCTTGCCGTACTTCTGCTTGATCGGCCACAGCAGGCGGCGGGCCTTGTCGAGATTGCCGTTGTCGGGCCAGCTGTTGAGCGGCTCGAACCGCTGCTGACCGCTGTTGGCGCCGCCACGGCCGTCGGTGACGCGGTAGGTGCCGGCGGCGTGCCAGGCCATGCGGATCATGAACGGGCCATAATGGCCATAATCGGCCGGCCACCACGGCTTGCTGTCGGTCATCAGCGCGGTGAGGTCATTCTTGAGCGCGGTGTAGTCGAGGGCGTTGAACGCCTCGGCATAATCGAAGTCGGAGCCGAGCGGGTCGGGCGAGACGCCATTCTGGTGCAGCATGTCGACCGGCAGCGCTTCGGGCCACCAATCCTTGTTCTGCCGCCCGAGCAGCGAGCGCGCCTTGCTTGCCTGATAAGGGCAGCCGCCGGAAAGTTCGCCGGTTTTTGCGTCCATGATGTTGAGGCCTCCTGCCGAGTCTGGGGAAATCTATGATGCTCCCCCTAGTCCTCCACGATCGACGACCCAAACAAATCATTCTCGCCGGACTGACCGTTATTTCCGATCATGCGAAGCCGGGCGCGGGCTGTTACCAGTGCGCAATGACTGCGACCCCCGACCAGCGCCGCGCCCGCATGACGGCACTTTGTGGCGGCCTGATCCTGTTGCTGGCGCTTGGCGCGCTGCTGCTTCCCGAGGTGGCCGCATCAAGCGGTGCGCTGGTGGTCGGCCAACTGCTGCTGATCGCCGGCCTGATGGAACTGATCGCAGCCACCGGCCGGCGTGCGGCGCGGCTTCCCGCAAGCCTCGCCGGGGTCGTCACCATGGCTGCCGGCGCGATGTTCCTGGCGCGGGAGGAAACCCGGTTCCTGCCCAACATCACCGTGATGACCTTCTGGCTGCTGCTTCGGACCGGACTGCTGACCTGGGCGACGTTGCAGGCGGGCGGATCGGCGGTGCGGCGCTGGACGGGAATTGCCGCCGCGACCGATCTGGCGCTGGCCGCGATCCTGATCCTCGGCCTGCCGCTGGCAAGTATCATCGTCGCCCTGTTCGGGACGACCAGCGATCTCATCGCCAGCTTCGCCTGGGTGCTGGCGCTGAGCTTCCTCGCGACCGGGGCGATGCTGGTGCAGATCTCGATCTGCGAACGCGAAGGGGCGGATTGAGCGCCTAGTCGAGGGCGGCGCGGGTAACGTCGAAGCCCTTGGCCTCGAGCCGCTTGACCAGCGCCTCGATCGCCTCGGCGTCGCGCGCTTCGCATTCGACCTCGATCACCGTGTCCTTGGCCGGCAGCTTCGAGAAGATGCGCTGGTGGTTGGTTTCGATGATGTTGACCCCGGCTTCGAAGAAGCAGGCGGTGATGGAGGCGAGCGCGCCCGGACGATCCTGAGCGCCGATCCGCAGCCGGGCGATCCGGCCACAGCGGACCAGCTCGCGGATCAGCACGTTGGCGAGGAGGTGGGTGTCGATGTTGCCGCCGCACAGCACGGTGCCGACCTTGCGGCCCTTGTAGGCCACCGGCGCACCGAGCAGGTGGGCGAGGCCGGCGGCACCGGCTCCCTCGACCACGGTCTTCTCGATCGCGACCAGCAGCGCGACGGCATGTTCGAGGTCGCGCTCGGAAACGAGTTCGATCCGGTCGACCTTGTCCTTGATGATGGCGCGGGTCAGCTTGCCCGGCTCCTTGACTGCAATGCCCTCGGCCAGCGTGTCGCCGCCGATCGCCTGGCTGGCGCCTTCGACGACGTTTTTCATCGACGGATAAAGCTCGGCCTCGACCCCAACGATCTCGACCTCCGGCTTCAGCGTGCGGGCGGCGATCGCCACTCCGCTGATCAGGCCGCCGCCGCCAATCGGCACCACCAGCGTGTCGAGCTCGGGCACTTGGCTCAGCATCTCGATCGCGATGGTGCCGGTGCCCGCGACGATGGCGGGGTCGTCGAACGGGTGCACGAAGACCAGACCTTCGGCCTCCTCCATCTGGCGGGCGCGGGCATAGGCGTCGTCGAACCGGTCGCCGTGCAGCACGACCCGGGCGCCATGCTCCTCGGTCTGCGCGACCTTCATCAACGGGGTCGAGGTCGGCATGACGATGGTGACCGGGATGCCCAGCCTGCGGCCGTGGTAGGCGACCGCCTGCGCATGATTGCCCGCGCTTGCGGCGATCACCCCGCGGGCGCGCTCCTCCCCGGTCAGCTGCAGCAATTTGTTGAGCGCGCCGCGCTCCTTGTAGGCGGCGGTGAACTGGAGGTTCTCGAACTTCAGCCAGACTTCCGCGCCGATGATCTCGGACAGGGTGCGGCTGAGCAGGAACGGGGTACGGACCACGGCGCCGGCGATGCGGTCGGCGGCGGCGCGGATGTCGTTGATATCGGGCGGTGTCATGCGGCGAAAAGCGCTAGCCCTTCCCTCGCGCGGCGACAATGCTAGGCCGTGCCGATGAAGACGCTTCTGCTGGGCGCTGCCGCCCTCCTCCTCGCCGCCGCGCCTGCCTCGGCTGATCTCCTCGTCACCAACGTAAAGGGGGTCCGCGTGACCGCCGACCGCAAGGTCGAGCGCTTCACCGGCCTGCTGGTTGGCGACGACGGCAAGGTGAAGCGCGTGCTGCACGGCGAGATGTTCAAGCTGCCGGCGGGGACGCGGGTGCTGAATGGCGGCGGCAAGGTGCTGATGCCGGGGCTGATCGACGCCCACGGGCATGTGATGGGCTATGGCCTGGCGCTTGGTCGCCTCGACCTCACCGGCACCAGGAGCCTCGCCGAACTGCAGCAGCGGCTGCGCGATTATGCGGCGGCGAACCCGGACCTGCCGTGGATCACCGGTCGCGGCTGGAACCAGGAAATGTGGGCCGACAAGAAGTTTCCGACCAGCGCCGACCTCGATGCGGTGGTCAAGGATCGCCCGGTGTGGCTGGAGCGGGTCGACGGCCATGCCTCGGTCGGCAACAGCGCGGCCCTTGCGGCGGCGGGCGTCACCGCGGCGACGCGCGCGCCGAGCGGGGGCAAGATCGAGAACGGCCTGTTCGTGGACGCGGCGACCGCGCTGGTCGATGCGCATGTCCCCGCGCCGACTGCCGCCATGCACGACGCGGCGCTGCTCCGGGCGCAGGAGGCCCTGCTGTCGCGCGGACTGACCGCGGTCGCCGACATGGGCACCAGCCTGCCCGAATGGCAGGCGCTGAACCGGGCCCAGCGCGACCGGACGCTGAAGCTGCGGGTCTTCTCCTACGCCAGCCAGGGCGTCTTGCTCGATTCGCAAAAGCCGGGCGCGGCGGGGCTCGGCGAAAAGGCGATGCTGCTCAAGGTGACCGGCGTGAAGCTGTATGCCGACGGGGCGCTGGGCTCGCGCGGGGCATGGCTCAAGCAGCCTTACGCCGACGCGCCCGGCACCCGCGGCCTTCCCCTGCTGACGCCGGAGCAATTGCGGGTCCAGGCCGCCGCCGCTCTGGCCTTGAACCGGCAGGTGGCGGTGCACGCGATCGGCGATGCGGCCAACGAGATGGTGCTGTCGGCCTTCGCAGCGGTCGGCTGCGGCGCCGGCGACAAGCGCTGCCGGGTCGAGCATGCGCAGATCATCGACGTTCCCGACCTCAAGCGCTTCGCCGCCGGCAAGGTCGTGCCGTCGATGCAGCCGGTGCACCAGACCAGCGACCGGCTGATGGCCGAAGCGCGGCTTGGCGCCAATCGCCTCGGCGGGGCCTATGCCTGGCAGACGCTGGCCAGAAGCGGTGTCAGGGTGCCGCTCGGCTCCGACTTCCCGGTCGAGGACCCCAATCCCTTCCCCGGCCTTGCTGCCGCGATCAGCCGGCAGGGCGTCGACGATCAACCGGCGGGTGGCTGGCGGCCGTGGGAACGCCTCAGCCTCGGGCAGGCGATCGCCGGTTTCACCCGCGACGCGGCGTGGGCGAGCTTTGCCGACAAGGAGATGGGCGGGCTCGACGTCGGGCAGCAGGCCGACTTCATCCTGGTCGACCGCGATCCGGCGGCGGTGTCGGCGCATGACCTGGCCCGCACGCAGGTGCTGGAAACCTGGATCGCGGGTCAGAAGGCATGGGAGAAGACGCCGACGGTGACGCCCGAGCGGGGCTGATCAGCGCCGCGCGGCGGTGGCGCGCTCGATCAGCATGGCGGGCGTGAGCACCTGGGGCAGTTCCTCGGGCTCGGCGGCGCCGGGCGCGTACCATAGGTAGAGCGGGATCGCGCCGCGCCCGCGGCTGTCGAGGAAGCGGGTGATCGCCGGGTCGGCGTTGGTCCAGTCGGCGACCAGGACTTCGGCGTTGGCGGCCTTCAGCGCATCGCGGACCGGTTCGCGGTCGATGGTGCTGGCTTCGTTGACCTTGCAGCTGAGGCACCAGTCGGCGGTGAAGTAGACGAACACCGGGCGCCCGGCGGCGCGGGCGGCGGCGACCTTGGCCTCGCTCCACGCTTCCCCGGCACTGCCACGCTGGGTGACCGCCATTTCCCCGCGACCGATCCCGAGCAGCGGCACGGCGACCAGCAGGAGAAGAGCAACCACCGGGGCGCTGAGCGCTGGCTGGCCCGCATCCTGGCGGCGGCCGGCGAACAGCAAGGCAGCGGCGAGCAGGGCGGCCGAGACGAGGCCGAGCAGGATCGCACTCGTCCCGCCCTGCCGCCACAGCAGCCACAAGGCAGCAAGCGCCGACAGCGCCATCGGCACTGCGAGGATGCGCTGGAGCCGCGCCATCCACGGACCGGGCCTGGGCAGCCGCTTGCGCAAGGACGGCACGAAGGCGAGCAGGAGGAACGGCAGCGCAAGGCCAAGGCCGAGGCCGGCGAAGACCAGCAACGCGCCGGCAGCCGGCAACAGCAGCGCGGTGCCCAGTGCCGCGCCCATGAACGGACCGGCGCAGGGCGTCGCCACGAAGGCTGCGAGTGCGCCGGTCGCAAAGCCAGAGCGCGGGTTACCCTCGCCGCCCAGCACCGGAAGCTTGAACAGGCCGAGCAGGTTGAGGGTGATCGCGACCGCCAGCAGGAACAGCAGCAAGACCGTGCGCGGGTCCTGCAACTGGAACGCCCAGCCGGCAGCGCTGCCCCCGGCCCGGACCAGCAGCAGGACGGCGCCCAGCGCGCCGGTGCCGACGATGGCGCCGAGCGTGTAGCCGAGCGCATCGGCACGCGCCTCGCGCTCCTCCCCGCCGGCGCGGGCGAGCGCCAGGGCTTTCAGCGCAAGGATGGGAAACACGCAGGGCATGAGGTTGAGGATCAACCCGCCGGCCACCGCGCCGAGAAAGGCGAACAGCAGCAGGCGCCAGGTCTCGCCCCCACCGACCGTGCTGCCGCCCTCGGGCACGGCGCCGGGCGCGGCGGCGAAACGCAGCGCGCGACCGGTACCGAGGTCGATCACGCCCTCGAAGCCCGCGGCCGGTGCCTGCGCCAGTGGAAGCTCGGCGATCAGGCGGTCCGGGGTACGGCGAAAGGCCTGCGCGTCGGCATAGCGGACGACGTCGCCGGTGATGGCGTAGAGGTAGGGCGCCGTGACCGCGACGCTTTCGGGCAGCGGGATCGCGACCTGTAGCCGGTCGCCGGCCACTGCGAACGTGCCGGGGGAGCCGAGCGGCTGGGGCAGCTTTGCGCGCCAGCCGTCGAAGCGCAGGTCGGTCGGGCCGCTTCCGACCGGCAGGTCCAGCACCACCGAACCGCGTTCGGGGACGCACACCTGGTCGGTGCAGACGAGGTAATCGAGGGTTGCCCGGATCGGCAGCACGCCGCTGGCATCGGCCGGAACCCTGAGCCGGGAGAGGACGGCATAAGGCCCCTTGAACACATGGTTCATGAGGTCGGCGACGATCAGGCGGGTCGGGACGGGATAGCGCAGCGGCCCCGCCGAGGCGCCGGGGGGAAGCTGCCACGCGACGCTCATCGGCTTGCCCGCGTCGCCGGGATTCTCCCAGTAACCGTGCCACCCGTCCTCGGGCACCATGACGAGGGCCAGTTCGACCTCCTGGCCGGGGATGGCCGGACCCTCGGCGACCAAGGCAAGACCCATGTGGCGCGGCCCGCTGCCGAGCTGGGCGGCGGCGGGGACGGCGAGGACCAGCGCAAGGAGGAAAGCGAGCAGGCGGAGCATTCGCCGCGCTTCTACCCCGCTTGGCCGCCCCTCGTCACCCCGCACTTGGGGCCCGTCCAGAGGGGTGTGGTCAGTCGAGATTGGGCCTGAGCCAGCGGGCGGCGGTGTCGATGTCGACCCCGCGCCGCTCGGCATAATCCTCCAGCTGGTCCTGCCCGATCCGGGCGACGCCGAAATAGGCGCTGTCGGGATGGGCGAAGTAGAAGCCCGAGACCGCCGAGGCCGGCAGCATGGCGAAGCTTTCGGTCAGCCGGATGCCCGCCGCACCGGACCCGAGCAGCTCCATCAGCAAGGGCTTGAGGCTGTGCTCCGGGCAGGCCGGATAGCCGGGCGCCGGGCGGATGCCGCGATAGCGTTCCTTGATGAGGTCCTCATTCGAGAGATTCTCGTCGGGCGCATAGCCCCACAGCTCGGTCCGGACATGCTGATGGAGGCGCTCGGCAAAAGCTTCGGCCAGGCGGTCGGCAAGCGATTTCAGCATGATGTCGCTGTAATCGTCCTTGTCCGCCTGGAAGCGCTCGAGGTGCGGCTCGATGCCGTGGATCGCGACCGCGAACCCGCCGAGCCAGTCGCCCTCCTCGGCGATGAAGTCGGCGAGGCACATGTTCGGCCGGCCCTCGCGCTTGCGGACCTGCTGGCGCAGCATCGGCAGGCGCTTGCCCGCGGCGACGATATCGTCGCCCTCGCGGTGTGCGGGCCACAGGCCGACCGCGCCGCGGGCCTGCAGCCAGCCGCCGTCGATGATCTGGTCGAGCATCGCCTCGGCATCGTGGAACAGGTTGCGCGCTTCCTTGCCGACCACCGGATCGTCGAGGATGGCGGGATAGACGCCGTGCAGTTCCCACGCGCGGAAGAAGGGGGTCCAGTCGATCACCCGGCGCAGGTCGGCAAGGTTCCAGCTGTCGAAGGTGTGAAGCCCGGGCCGCAGCGGTTTGGGCGCGGGACCGGCGGCGGCGCCATCTAAGCGATTGGCGCGGGCCTCGTCGAGGGTGGCGAGGTCGCTCTGCCCCCTGCCCTCGCGCTGCTCACGAAGCTGCTGATAGTCGCTTGCGGTGCGGCCGATCAGGTCCTGCTTTTGCGGGCCATCACTGACCAGAGCTCCGGCGACCCCGACCGCGCGGCTGGCGTCGAGGACGTGGATCACCGGGCCCGAATATTTGGGCGCGATGCGCAGCGCGGTGTGGGCGCGGCTGGTGGTGGCGCCGCCGATCAACAGCGGCCGGGTCATGCCCGCGCGCTCCATCTCCTCGGCGACCGTGACCATCTCGTCGAGCGAGGGGGTGATGAGTCCGCTGAGGCCGATGATGTCGGCGCCATTCTCGTTCGCGGCTTCGAGGATCTTGGGCCAGGGCGTCATCACGCCGAGGTCGATCACTTCGAAGCCGTTGCAGGCGAGGACCACGCCGACGATGTTCTTGCCGATGTCGTGGACGTCGCCCTTGACGGTGGCCATCACGACCTTGCCCTTGCCGGCGCTCTCGCCCGCGACCTTTTCGGCCTCGATGAAGGGCAGCAGGTGAGCGACCGCCTTCTTCATCACCCGGGCGGACTTCACCACCTGCGGCAGGAACATCTTGCCCGACCCGAACAGGTCGCCGACGATGTTCATGCCGTCCATCAGCGGCCCTTCGATCACCTCGATCGGGCGTTTGACGCTGTGGCGGGCTTCCTCGGTATCGTCGACGACATGGGCGTCAATGCCCTTGACCAAGGCGTGCGCCAGCCGCTCGCGGACCGGCCAGCTGCGCCAGGCGGCCTCGCGCACTTCCTGCTGCACGTCGGTGCCGCGGAAGCGTTCGGCGAGCGTGATGAGGCGTTCGGTGGCGTCGGGCCGACGGTCGAAGATGACGTCCTCGCAGGCGTCGCGAAGCTCGGGGTCGATCGCGTCATAGACGTCGAGCTGGCCGGCATTGACGATTGCCATGTCGAGCCCGGCCGGGATGGCGTGATAGAGGAACACCGAATGCATCGCGCGGCGCACCGGCTCGTTGCCGCGGAAGCTGAACGACAGGTTCGACAGCCCGCCCGAGAAGTGGACGTGCGGACAGCGGCGCTTGATCTCGCGCAGCGCCTCGATGAAGTCGATCGCGTAGCGGTTATGCTCCTCGATCCCGGTCGCGACGGCAAAGACGTTGGGGTCGAAGATGATGTCTTCGGGCGGAAAGCCGATGCCGGTGAGCAGCGTGTAGGCGCGCTCGCTTATCTCGATCTTGCGCGCGGCGGTATCGGCCTGCCCGACCTCGTCGAACGCCATGACCACGACCGCGGCGCCATAGGCCATGCAGGCGCGGGCCTGTGCAAGGAACGGCTCCTCGCCTTCCTTCATGCTGATCGAATTGACGATCGGCTTGCCCGACACGCATTTCAGCCCGGCCTCGATCACGCTCCATTTGGAACTGTCGATCATCACCGGCACCCGGGCGATGTCGGGCTCGGCGGCAATGCGCTTGAGGAAGGTCGTCATGGCGAGCTCGCCGTCGAGCAGCGCCTCGTCCATGTTGACGTCGATCACCTGCGCGCCATTCTCGACCTGGTCGCGCGCAACCTCGACCGCGGCGTCATAGTCGCCGGCGAGGATCAGTTTCTTGAACTTGGCCGAGCCGGTGACATTGGTCCGTTCGCCAATGTTGACGAAGGACGAACCGGAAGAAGCGGAATTCACGCGGCGATCACCATGGGTTCGAGACCGGCGAGCCGGGTCTTCACGGGCACTTGGGGGAGCGCGCGGGGAGGCAGGTCGCGCACGAAGTCGGCGATGGCGCGGATGTGCGCCGGGGTGGAGCCGCAGCAACCGCCGAGGATGTTGACCTGGCCGCTCCTGGCCCACTCGCCAACCAGCGACGCGGTGGTCTCGGGCAACTCGTCATAGGCGCCGAGGTCGTTGGGCAGGCCGGCGTTGGGGTAGACCATCACCAGTGAATCGCAGCTGTCGGCCAGCGTGCGGACGTGCGGGCGGAGCTGTTCGGCGCCGAACGAGCAGTTGAGGCCGATGGTGACCGGCCGCGCATGGCGGACAGCGTGCCAGAAGGCCTCGACCGTGTGGCCCGACAGGTTGCGGCCGCTGAGGTCGGTGATGGTCATCGACAGCATGATCGGCAGGTCGCGGCCGAGCGCCTCGCCGGCCTCCAGCGCGGCCTTGATCCCGGCCTTGGCGTTCAGCGTGTCGAAGATCGTCTCGATCAGGATGAAGTCGACCCCGCCCTCGACCAGCGCGTCGATCTGTTCGCGATAGACTTGCTTCAGCGTGTCGAAGTCGATCTCGCGGAAGCCGGGATCGTTAACGTCCGGCGACAGCGACAGCGTCTTGTTGGTCGGCCCGATCGCACCCGCGACAAAACGGCGGTGGCCGTCGCGGGCCTGGAACTCGTCGGCGACGCGGCGGGCGATCCGCGCGCTTTCCAGGTTGATTGCGCGAACGAGATGTTCGGCGCCGTAATCGGCCTGGCTGATGCGATTGGCGGAGAAGGTGTTGGTTTCGGCGATGTCGGCGCCACCCTCGAAATAGGCGCGGTGGATCGCCTCGGGCACGTCCGGGCGGGTCAGCGCCAGGATGTCGTTATTGCCCTTCTGGTCATGGCCAAGGCCAAGCGAGCCGGCATAATCCGCCTCGGCCAGGCCGCGGTTCTGGATCTCGGTCCCGAAAGCGCCGTCGATGACCAGGATGCGCTGGGCGGCGGCGGCCTGGAGGGCTTCACGCGCGCTCACTTGATCGCCTCCGCGGCTTCGCACGGCGCCCGCACGCCGAGCAGGTGGCAGATGGCATAGGCAAGCTCGGCCCGGTTGAGGGTGTAGAAGTGGAAATGGCGGATGCCCCCGGCATAGAGCTGGCCGCACAGTTCGGCGGCGACGGTGGCGGCGATCAGCTGGCGCGCGGCGGGAAGCGCGTCGAGGCCTTCGAACATCGCATCCATCCAGGCCGGGATCTCGGCCCCGCACAGCCCGGCGAACTTGCGGGTTTGGGCAACATTGCTGACGGGCAGGATGCCAGGGACGATCTGGGCATCTATTCCTGCCGCCGCGGCGCGGTCGCGGAAGCGGAAGAAATTGTCGGCCGAAAAGAAGAACTGGCTGATTGCACGGGTCGCGCCGGCGTCGATCTTGCGCTTCAGATTGTCGAGGTCGCTGTCGGGACAGTCGGCCTGCGGGTGAACCTCGGGGTAGCAGGCGACGCTGATCTCGAACGGGGCGATCCTGGTCAGGCCCGCGACGAGGTCGGCGGCATTGGCATAGCCTTGCGGGTGCGGCGCATAGTCGCGGCCTTCCTCGGGCGGATCGCCGCGCAGGGCGACGATATGGCGGACACCCGCGTCCCAATAGGCCCGCGCGATGTCGTCGATCTCGGCCTTGCTGGCATCGACGCAGGTGAGGTGCGCGGCGGCGGCGAGGCCGGTTTCACGAACGATCCGGGCGACGGTCTGATGGGTCCGCTCCCGGGTCGAGCCGCCGGCCCCGTAGGTGACCGACACGAAACGGGGATTGAGCGGCTCGAGCATCTGGATCGAGCGCCACAGCGACTCGTTCATCGGGTCGGTCTTGGGCGGGAAGAATTCGAAGCTCACGTCGATGTCGCCGCGGGCATGGGCGAACAAGGGCGGCGGTTCGGCGGCCGGAAACGGCACCGGGGCGCTGCTCATGCGGCCTTCCTTTCCTGGTCGAGACGGGGGGTGCGGACGCCGGCCCACAAGGTGACGGTCAATTCTCCGCCCTTGAGGTGGCGGACCACCTTGCCGTCGAGCCCCGCGGCGGCGAGCCAGCCGAGCACCGCCTCGTCGGAAAAGCCGAGGCGCGCGTGCTGGGCGGAATCGCGCAATTCCTCCCGCTCATGCGGTGCGAAATCGATGATCAGCAATCGCCCTCCCGCACGGAGCAGGCGCGCCCCTTCGGCGACCGCGGCGGCGGGGGAATGGGCGTAATGGAGCACCTGGTGCAGCAGCACGACGTCGGCCTCGGCGTCGGGCAGCGGAAGCGCGTACATGTCGCCTTGGCGGAGCGAGACGGCCTCGACGCCCGCCTGCTCCAGCTTGACCCGGGCCAGGCGGAGCATTTCGGTGGAGCGGTCGATCCCGATGCTGCGGGTGGCGGCGGCGCCGAACAGTTCGATCATCCGCCCGGTGCCGGTGCCGATGTCGACCAGTTGCCCGATCGCACCGTCGCCCAGCGCCTCGCGGATCGCTTCCTCGACCTGCGCGTCCGCGACATGCAGCGAGCGGATCTGGTCCCATTCGGCGGCGTGGGCAGCGAAATAGCGGGCGGCGGCCTCGGCCCGGTCGGCGCGCACCGCGGCGAGCCGGGCGCGATCGGCCGCGAACTGGCGGGTGGTGACGGCGTCGGCCGCGACCTCCCACAGGCCCGTCAGCGCATCGACCAGCGCGGGCTCGCCCAGCTGCAGGAATACCCAGCTACCTTCCTTGCGCCGCTCGACCAGGCGGGCGTCGGCAAGGATCTTGAGGTGGCGGCTGACCCGCGGCTGGCTTTGCGCAAGAACCTGCGCAAGCTCGCCGACGGTCAGCTCCATCTCCTTGAGAAGGGCGAGCAGGCGAAGCCGGCTGGGATCGGCCAGGGCCTGGAACAGGTCGGCCAGCGGAAGCGGGATGGTCATCACATAACGATATAAAGATATCTTTATATGCACAAGCATTTGCAGGCCGGTTTTCGGTTCGTCGCAAAAGAGAATTGCGTCGGGGCCGCACCTCACCTAAATCCGCGCGCTGGCCAGACCCAAATATGGGCGGGTCGCTTGGGTACCCGAGCTCGTCTCAAGGGGAGCGACGGGCCCGAAAACATAGGGATGGAAACCGATATGAAGAAGTTTGCGATCGCCGCCGTTGCGGTTCTGGGTCTGGGCCTCGCTGCTTGCCAGGACAATGCGCCTGACAACGCCGTCTCGACCGAGAACACCATCGAGACCGAAGCTGCTGCCGACACCAACGCCGCCATTGCCGGCACCGAGAACCTCGGCGCCGCTGCGGACAACGCCCTCGACGCCGCTGGCAACAGCCTGTCGAACGCCGGCAACTCGATCGAGAACGCCGCTGAAGACGTCGCCAACGGCCAGGACAACGTCGCGGGTCAGTAAGACCTTCGACGCCTGACAAGGCATCAAAGAAGGGCCGTCCGGGAAACCGGGCGGCCCTTTCTCTTGGAAGGAAGCCGAAAAAGTGAGCGACGACGACTACGTCTATGACGAGGACAGCGGCGAGTGGCTGCCGGCCGCCGAGCTTGCCCGGCGCGGCGCGCCTGCGGCGGCTGCGGTCGAGGTGCGCGACGCGGTCGGCAACCTCCTTGCCGACGGCGACCAGGTGACGCTGATCAAGGATCTCGACGTCAAGGGCGCGGGGCAGACGCTGAAGCGGGGAACGCTGATCAAGTCGATCCGGCTGACCGGCGACAGCCAGGAGATCGACTGCAAGTTCGACGGGATCAAGGGCCTGGTCCTGCGCGCCGAGTTCGTCCGCAAGCGCTGAACGCCGGGCGCTGGCCTTCGCGCCGGGGCGCGGTCATGGTGGGGTGATGAAGCATTTCCTCGACCGCGAGTGGCTTGCACCCAATGTCATGCGGGTTGCGATCGACCCGGCCATTCCGGCCGGCTTCGTCGACCTGGCGGCCGATCCCGTCCCGCCCTCCTATCATGTCGAACGCCCGGCCTGGAGCAGCGACATACGCTGGATCTCGTCGGCCGATGAAGCCAGCTTCGCGCGGTTCCAGGCGGCGTTCGACGCGCTCGACGTCGCCCGCCACGTGGCGGATTATGTCGCCGTCGATCGCGCGATCCGGCTCTACCAGGGCTTCGTGGTGGCGCGCAGCCTGTGCCGCGAGCCTGACTTTCACGTCGACTGGGACGCCACCGGCAACCAGGCCTTCACCCTGATCACCCCGATCGGATCGCCCAAGCCGGGCTTCGGCCTGCTGTTCAAGACCCTGACCGGGGAAACCCGCAGCTATGATTATCGCGAGGGCGAGGCGGTAATCTTCGGCGACCAGTTCCTGCATTCGACCCAGCCCGGCCAGTCGGAGGATCCCACCGCGCTACTGAGCTTCACTTTCGGTACCGACCGGATGGAGGACTGGCCGGCGATCCGGAAGACCGCGGGCTTCCAGGGCGGCCGGGTGCGGCGCCCCGACGGCGTGCTGGAGTAAGGCACAAGAAAAGGGCCCCGGCAGCATATGCCGAGGCCCTTTCCGTTCGAAACAGAGAGGCGGGACTTAGAAGTCCATGCCGCCCATGCCGCCCATGCCGCCAGGCATGCCGCCGGCCGAGGGCTTGTCTTCCGGAAGCTCGCTGATCGCCGCTTCGGTGGTGATCAGCAGGCCGGCGACCGACGCCGCGTCCTGGAGGGCGGTGCGGACGACCTTGGTCGGGTCGATCACGCCGGCCGACACCAGGTTCTCGTAGGTGTCGGTCTGGGCGTTGAAGCCGAGGTTGGCATCATCGCCCTCCAGCAGCTTGCCCGAGATCACCGCACCGTCATGACCGGCGTTGGACGCGATCTGGCGGACCGGCGCGTAGAGCGCCTTGCGGATGATATCGACACCGCGGGTCTGGTCGTCGTTGGCGCCCTTGAGGCCTTCGATCGCCTTGGTGGCGTACAGCAGGGCCGTACCGCCGCCGGGGACGATGCCTTCCTCGACCGCGGCGCGGGTCGCGTGGAGGGCGTCGTCGACGCGATCCTTGCGCTCCTTGACCTCGACCTCGGTCGAACCGCCGACCTTGATCACGGCGACACCGCCGGCGAGCTTGGCGAGGCGCTCCTGGAGCTTCTCGCGGTCATAGTCGCTGCTGGTGACTTCGATCTGCTGGCGGATCGCACCGACGCGGCCTTCGATGCCGGACTTGTCACCGGCGCCGTCGACGATGGTGGTGTTGTCCTTGTCGATGGTGACGCGCTTGGCGGTGCCGAGCATGCCGACGGTGACGTTCTCGAGCTTGATGCCGAGATCCTCCGAGATCATCTCGCCGCCGGTCAGGATCGCGATATCCTCGAGCATCGCCTTGCGGCGATCACCGAAGCCCGGCGCCTTGACGGCCGCGACCTTGAGGCCGCCGCGCAGCTTGTTGACGACCAGGGTCGCCAGCGCTTCGCCTTCGATGTCCTCGGCGATGATCAGCAGCGGACGACCGCTCTGGACCACGGCTTCGAGGATCGGAAGCATCGCCTGCAGGTTCGAAAGCTTCTTCTCGTGGATCAGGATGTAGGGGTCGCTAAGCTCGACCTGCATCTTCTCCGGGTTGGTGATGAAGTAGGGCGACAGGTAGCCGCGGTCGAACTGCATGCCTTCGACGACGTCCAGCTCGAACTCGAGACCCTTGGCCTCCTCGACGGTGATGACGCCTTCCTTGCCGACCTTATCCATGGCTTCGGCGATCTTCTCGCCGACTTCACGGTCGCCGTTGGCCGAGATGATGCCGACCTGGGCGACTTCCTGGCTATTGGCGACGGGCTTGGAGCGGGCCTTGAGGTCCTCAACCACCTTCTGGACGGCGAGGTCGATGCCGCGCTTCAGGTCCATCGGGTTCATGCCGGCTGCGACCGACTTCATGCCTTCGCGAACGATCGCCTGGGCGAGCACGGTCGCGGTGGTGGTGCCGTCACCGGCGATGTCGTTGGTCTTCGAGGCCACTTCGCGCAGCATCTGCGCACCCATGTTCTCGAACTTGTCCTTGAGCTCGATCTCCTTGGCGACGGTGACGCCGTCCTTGGTGATGCGCGGAGCGCCGAAGCTCTTGTCGATGACGACGTTGCGGCCCTTCGGCCCCAGCGTGACCTTGACCGCATCGGCGAGGATGTCGACGCCGCGGAGAATGCGCTCACGCGCGTCGCGGCTGAATTTCACGTCCTTGGCTGCCATGTGGCTACCCTTTCAAACTGTGGAAGTTGTCGAAGTTGTCGCAGTGCTGAAGCTCAGCTGACGATCCCGAGGATGTCGCTTTCCTTCATGATGATGAGGTCTTCGCCGTCGACCTTGACCTCGGTGCCCGACCACTTGCCGAACAGGATGCGGTCGCCGGCCTTGACCTCGAGCGGGGTGACCACGCCCTGGTCGTTGCGTGCGCCGGTGCCGACGGAAACGACTTCGCCCTGCTGCGGCTTTTCCTGCGCGGTTTCGGGGATGATGATCCCGCCGGCGGTCTTTGCTTCGGCCTCGACCCTGCGGACGAGAACTCGATCGTGAAGCGGCCTGAAAGCCATGTGCTAGCCCCTATGCAAGTTGCTTGATGAATGGTTCCGCTGGCACTCGCTTGGGGAGAGTGCCAGCGTCGCCCGGCATATGGTTGGGGGTCGGCGGAACGTCAATGGGCGCGGGTGGAAACCAGCCCCAGTGTCTCGCGCCGCGACCAGCGCCACAGCATCAGCACCGCGACGATCGCAAGACCGAGCGCAAGGCCGATCCAGATCCCGCGGCCCCGCAACGGGGTCTCGAACGCCAGCCAGGCGCCGACCCCGATTCCGACCGCCCAATAGCCGAAGGCGGCGTAGAACATGGGGACGCGGGTGTCGTGGAGCCCTCGCAGGATCGAGGCGCCGACCACCTGCGCCCCGTCGGCGATCTGGAATACGGCGGCGATCAGCAGGAACTGCACCGCAAGCGCAAGCACCGCCGCGCTTTCGGGCTTGCCCATGTCGAGGAACAGGGCAGCGAGCGGCGCGGGGAACAGCCACATGATCGCGGCGGAGGCGAGCGCGAAGGCCAGCGCGAAGGCAATCGCAACCCGCCCTGCCCGCGTCACCCACTGGGAATCGCGCGCGCCATGGCCGTAGCCGACCCGCACCGTCGCGGCCTGGGCGAGGCCAAGCGGCACCATGAACATCAGGGCGGCAAGCTGCAGGGCGATCACGTGCGCGGCGACGCTGGTCGTGTCGATCAGCCCCATCAGATAGACCGCGGCGCTGAACACCCCGACTTCGAAGCTCCAGGTCAGGCTGATCGGAATGCCGAGCTTCGCAAGCTCACGGAACCGCGACCAGTCGGCCCGCCACCAATGCCCGAACAGGTGCATCATCCGCAACCTTGGCAGGCGCACCGCGGCAATCACCTGCAGCGCCAGCATCGCGACGTTGGTGATCACGGTCGCCAGCGCGCTGCCCTGCATGCCCAGCGCGGGCAGGCCGAAATGGCCAAAGATCAGGCCGTAGTTGAGGAAGGCATTGAGGGCGACGCCGCCGAGCGCCACCACCAGCGGCACCCAGGCTCGGTTGAAGGCGGTCAGCAGGTTGCGCATCAGGAAGCCGAGCAAGGTCGGCCACAGCGCGAACTGCAGTATGTGCATGAAGTCGCCGGCCGAGCGGCTGAGCGCCGGATCCTGGCCGAGCAACAGGAACAGGGGCTCGGCCAGCGACAGGACGGCGGTGCCGGCGAGCGCGTAGAAGCTGACCAGCCACAGCCCCATGCGGAAGCTGCGCCGGCTGTCCCGGGCCGCGCCCTTGCGCCGTCCGAGCGCGGCGGCGATCATCGGCGAAATGGCCACCGACAGTCCGACCCCGGTAAACAGCAGCAGGTTGTAGAGGTTCACCGACAGCGCGGCGGCGGCGAGCGCTTCCGGGCTCAGCCGCCCGAGCATCAGCACGTCGGTGGTGGTGATGGCGTTGGCGGCAAGGTTGGACAGGACCAGCGGCCAGGCCAAGGCAAAGGTGGCCGCGGCTTCCTCGCGGGTTGATCGGGGAGCGGTAGGAAGCGTCGGCATCGGCGGCGCTTAGCCGCGCGGCGGGCAGAGCGCGAGTGGCTAGAGATATTGCTTGGGCGCGCCGAGAAGCAGTCGCGCCCCTTCGTGGAAGTGATCGACAGCGGGCGTTTTCAGCCGGAACAGGCGCAGCCGCTGCTCGCCCGGAACGGCATCGAGGCGGAAGTTGCCGGCTTCGAGCAGGTCGGCGATCCAGCCGAGGAAGCCGCCGAGCGACTCCGCCAGCACCACTTTCACGTCCTCGTCGCGGCCATAGATGATGACCTGGCCTACCCGCCCGCCGGGCCAGGGATCGAAGTCCAGTCCGATATTGTTGCCCGAACGGTCCACGGTGAGCGGGATGCGCGCGAGATTGATGTAGGCGGGATCGACCGCGCCTGCCGGCCAACCGGCTCCGGGAATGGCGTAGCGGTTGCCCCCGAACCAATCGAGCCCTTGCTGCCAAATCTGCCAGTCCCCCGCGGCGAATTCGAGCGAGCAGAGCGGCAGGCCGTAGAAGTGGCCCCAGCGGTCTTCATTCTCGCCATTGTGCCATCGGTAAAGCTGGCGCCAGGACTGGGGCATAGTCCGTCCGACCGCTTTCTCAAAGGCGGCCAGTTGCTCCTCGCTCGCGGGCGGGTTCCAGCGGTATCGGTCGGCCGGAAGATGCGCCGCATACCAGGCATCGAGGCGGGCCAGGACCGGACCGATATCCTCGTCCAGCAAGGGCTTGGGCTTGCCCGGAGGACGCGGTGGCGGCGCCGTGGTCATGCCGGTCGGTCCCTTCGTTATGTTGCGCATCGCACAGGCGGTCGGCGCGACGCCCGCCGCGACCACCGCAGCCAGGATCGACCCGCCGATCAGCAGCAGGCGGCGATTGGGGTCGGGAGCGTCCATCCCCCGACCTCTAGCAGGATTTTCCTAATGTCCGCTTGAACCGGCGTGGCGGCGTGAAAGGGGTTCGGGGGCGATGCGGCAAGTGGGCCCGCCGAAAGATACGCCAGGCGAGCCCACCTACGATTGCGTGTCCATGCGGCCCCCACAGAAACGCGTTGGGGCAACCGACCGTGCCCGGTCCCGTTCCCTGCTGTCCCAGAAGGGGATTTCCAGGCTCAGCGAGGGCGGACCGGCGCAGCGTCGGCGATGCGCAACGGCAGGCGGGTCAGCGGCACCCGCGCGGCGGCTTCGGCGCGCTGCTCGGCAGCGAAGCTGGCACGGACCTGCGTGCGGCAGGCCTTGGCCAGGCGTTGTCCCTCGAGGTCGGTGTTGGATACGCTGCACAGATCAGCGATGCGATCCTGCACCGATGCCGGTGCTGCGGTCGCGGGGGCCGCAAACAGGGCCGCGGCCAGGGCGATGGGAATGCTGTTCTTCATGTCATCCACCTGTCGATTGACGGGTTGCAAGGATGACGCCGGCGTCTGGAGCTTCATGTAGGCGCTCGGCGGGCCGGGCGTGAGCATTGTTGTCGCCGACCGGTTCGGCATTTTTGCATAACCGGGTGGACGCTGCTTGCGTTAGAAGGCGGCATGGCGCGCGAACCGGAATGGAGCGACTGGCGGGTTTTCCTCGCCGTGGCGAAGCATGGCAGTACGCTCGGCGCGGGCAAGGCGCTTCGGATGAGCCAGTCCACCGCGGCGCGGCGGATCACGGCGCTGGAGGAAGCCCTTGCGGTGCGCTTGTTCGAGCGGCGCGCACAGGGCTATCGCCTGACCGACGCGGGCGAGGCGGTGCTTCCGCTGGCGCAGGCGCTGGAAGGTGCGGCGGTGGCGGCGGAAGGACGCGCCAGGGCCCAGGCGCGGGCGCTTGGCGGAACGGTGCGGATCACCTCGGAGGAGGTCTTCGCGGTGACCCTGCTGACGCCGTGGCTGCGCGAACTGCACCTGGCCCATCCGGAAATCAGGATCGAACTCGACTCCAGCCGCGAGCTGCGTGACCTCGGCGCGGGCGAGGCCGACATCGCCTTGCGCTCGACCAGCAAGGCACAGCCCGAAGGGCTGGTCGGGCGGGTGCTGCAGGGCGACGACTGGGCGCTCTACTGCAGCCGCGATTATGCGGCGCAGCACGGGCTTCCGCACAATCGCCACGACCTCCTCCACCACAACATCATCGGTGGTGGCGGCGGCGGGCTATGGCGGGTCTATTCGGGCTGGCTGGAGGAAATGGGCCTGCTCGACCGGGTGACGATGCAATATGACGGAAGCAACGGACTTTTGTCGGGGATCAAGTCGGGCCTGGGCGTGGGCGTGTTGCCCTGCATCGTCGCGCGGGCGGACTCCGACCTCCTGCAATGCCTCCGCCCGATGAGCCAGCACGACCGCAAATTGTGGCTGCTGACGCACGAGCGGGTGCGGCACAATCCCAACGTGCGGCTGGTGGCCGACTTCCTCTACGAACGGCTGATGCGGCACATCCGCGCCACCGACCCGGCGCTCAATCCTCCGCCGGAACCGGTTCTTCGCGCCGCCCCTTGAAGCCCTGCGCGACGACATACCATTCGCTCGAATCCTTGCGGCTGGCGGGCGGCTTGGCGTGCTTCACGGTGGTGAAATGCTTCTTCAGTTCAGCCAGCAGCTGGTGGTCGGTCCCGCCTGCCAGCACCTTGGCGACATAGGCGCCGCCGGGCTTCAGCACGTCCTTGGCGAATTCGAGGCCCAGCTCGACCAGGCCCATGGTGCGCAGGTGATCGGTCTGCGGATGGCCGACCGTATTGGCCGCCATGTCCGACAGGACGATGTCCGCCTCCCCGCCGAGCGCTTCCTTGAGGCGCGCATCGGCATCCTCGTCGGTGAAGTCCATGTGGAGAATGGTGACGCCGTCGAGCGGGGTGACCTCGAGGAAGTCGATCCCGACCACCGCCGCCGCCGGACATTTCTTGCGCACCACCTGGCTCCACCCGCCAGGCGCGATGCCGAGGTCGACCACCGCCTTCGCACCGCGCAGGAATTTGAACTTCTCGTCCAGTTCGATCAGCTTGTAGGCGGCCCGGCTGCGATAGCCCTCGGCCTTGGCCTTCTTGACGTAGGGGTCGTTGAGCTGCCGCTGGAGCCATTTGGTGGAGCCGACCTTGCGGCCCTTGGCGGTCTTGACGCGGGTGTTCATAACCAAGCGCTCCGGTTGGCAGGGTGGGCGCTCACAATTTGTGTCCGTCGCGCGCCATCAGGCTGCGCAGGATGCCTTCGCGGATGCCGCGGTCGGCGATGCCGAGATGGGCGGCGGGCCAGATGTCGAGGATGGCCTCGAGGATCGCGCAGCCGGCGACCACCAGGTCGGCGCGTTCCGAGCCGATGCAGGGCAGCGCCGAACGGCCCTGGAAGTCCATCTCCGCGATGCTCGTCGAAATCTCCCGCATCGCAGCGATCGGAACGTGCAGGCCGTCGACGGCGCGCCGGTCGTAGCTCGGCAGGGCGAGGTGGACCGAAGCGAGCGTAGTCACCGTGCCGCTGGTGCCGAGCAGGCGGATATTGTCGGTCCGCTCGGGCAGCATTTCGGTGAAGCGGTCGAACGCACGCGATGCGCGGGTCCGCATGCGGGCGTAGGCGGCGACCCGGTCCGGCCCCTCGATCGCGGCCCTGCCCTCGCTCTCGGTCAGCGACACGACGCCCCACGGCGCACTCCACCAGGCCTTGATGCGCGGATTGCCGTCGGGTCCGCCGGGCTCGACCAGCACCAGCTCGGTCGATCCGCCACCGATGTCGAAGATGATCGCCGGGCCATCGCCGGGCTCGAGCAATTTGTGGCAGCCGAGGACGGCCAGGCGGGCCTCTTCCTGGGGGGCGATGATCTCCAGCACGATCCCCGTCTCGTCACGCACCCGCTCGATGAAGTGGCGGCCGTTGGCGGCGCGGCGGCAGGCCTCGGTGGCGACCGAACGGGCAAGGCCCACGCGGCGGCGGCGAAGCTTGTCGCTGCACACGCCGAGCGCCTCGACGGCGCGGTCCATCGCGTTCTGGGTAAGGCGACCGCTGGAGGCGAGGCCTTCGCCCAGGCGGACGATGCGGGAAAAGGCGTCGACGACGGTGAATCCGCCCGACGACGGGCGCGCGATCAGCAAACGGCAATTGTTGGTGCCCAGGTCGATCGCGGCATAAGGCTGCTGCGGCGGCGTCGGGCTGGCCGCGACGGTGCGCTCTCGCTCTCGGTGCCCGGCCGGACGACCCGGCATCGGCGCGCTGGCAAGGTGGGATGCCATCGCAATTGTTCCATCAACTCTGCACCGCCCGAATGAACCCCGGACGGCTGACTTGCCGAAAGGCTTAAGCCAGATTGAAGCCCAAGCGCAAGTTGCCGCAAAGACGTTGACAGCGTGGGACCGGCCCCCTAGCTGCGCCCTGTCGTCGCGCCCAGGCGCGCCTGATGCCCGATCGTCTAATGGTAAGACTACGGACTCTGACTCCGTCAATCGTGGTTCGAATCCACGTCGGGCATCCATTTCCTCCTTCGGCACCGTCCCCTGCGGGCACTGGAAGAGTCCCCGTCTCCTCTCGGCGCGGGTCTAGCTGCTTCAGCCATGCGCCGGGCAGGTGGCGAGCCGTCCCTTGCCGATGACGCACACAGGAAGAGCCGGCGGACCAGTGCCGCCGGCTCTTCCTGTGTGTCTAATTTTTGCGGACCGGGCTTAGTTCGCTGCCGCCAGAAGAGCGTCGCCCCCCGTATCGAGGCCGTACACGTCGGGGGCATAGGCGAGCGTGCCGTCGGCCTCCGGGCGCACCGTCAGGTAGGTCAGGTAGACCGGCACCGGCGTCGGAAGCGCGACGTTGAGTTCGGGACGGGCGCTGGCCGCGACCGGCTCGCGGCCCAGCAGCCAGCGGCCGAGCCGGGCTGCATCCTCCAGCCGGACGCAGCCGGAGCTGAAGGTGCGCTCGGCTTCCGAGAACAACTGGCGATCCGGGGTGTCATGAAGGTAGATGCCCTTGTCGTTGGGGAATTCGAACTTCATGTCGCCCATCGAATTGCCGCGACCGGGCCGCTGGCGGACCCGGGCCTCGACCGTCCCGGCGGCGACCGCCTTCCAGTCGACCGAGGCGGGGTCGATTACGGTGGCCGCTGCGTCCCAGCCGGACAGCACCTCGTAATTGCGCGCATTGAACCAGCCGAGGCCGTTCTTCAGGACATTCTGCGCGATGTTGGTGGCGGCAAGATCGACCGGCACGTTCCAGTAAGGGTTGAAGGTGACCTGCCGCAGCGTGCCAGCCAGCAGCGGGGTCTTCATCGTCGGCTTGCCGACGACGACCTTCATCCGGTCGACCACCTGGCCGCCTTCGATCATCATCAATTGCTGGCTTGCAACGTCGACCAGGACGAAGCGCCCTTCGGACGGCAGGAGGCGCGAGCGTTCAAGGCTGGCCTTCAGCGCGCGCGGCGGGGTGCCGAGCAAGCGCATGTCGCGGACCGCGGCTTCGCGCAGGGCGGCGTGGATCGGGTTCACCGCAACGGTCTGGCGCACATGGTCGGCAAGATCGGGCGCCGCTGCGGCCGCTTCCAACACTTCGGCCGGGGTCGGCACGCGCGGGCTGAGCGAAGGATCGGCGTAGATCATGGTCGCACGGCCCGGCCACTTGAGCGCCTGGGCATGGAGCACATAGGCGTTGCTCATCAGCCGCTCGGCCTCCCGGTCGGCGCCGGGGATGCCATATTGGGCTTCGCCAAGCACGCGCTCGATCGTAGCGGCCAGTTCGGGTCCTTGGGCAAGGCCGTCGACCTCGGCAGTACGCAAGGCGTCGATCAGGGTCCGGATGGCGTCGGGCGAGCGCAGCCACAGCGGCTGCTGGCGCGCTTCGTAGAAGCGGGCGACGGCACTGGCCGCCGGCATGCCGTCGCTAGCGTTGGCGGTAGTCGCGGCGGTGGCCGGATAGGCTCCGCCCAGCGCCGCTGCCATGAAGGCAGCGCCGAGGAACAGTCGATGGGGCACAGCGAAATATCCGTTTAATCAGTTGCTTGCCCGTTTAACGAACAGTTGACCGCAAGGTTCAATGCGCGGTGCCGCTGATCCATCGTTCCAGTCTCGCTTTGAGACCCTGACGTTCGGGCAGCGCGGCCGCGACCGGCATCGGCTCGGGTTCCTCGTCGGCCTCGAACAGCTGCAGATTGCGCGGCAACCTCGGGCGCAGCGTCTCGCGGCCACGCATGACATCCTCGGCCAGCGCCAGCGCCCGATGAACGTCGTTGCCGGTAAACGGCTTAAGCAGGATCCCCAGCGCAAGGTCGGGCATCGCGAAGCCGGGCGGGCGCCCTGTCACAAACAGGCACGGGACGCCGGCATCGTTGAGGCGGACCGCGACCGAGAATCCGGTCGATCCGCGCGCGAGGTGAAGGTCGACCAGCGCCAGGTCGGGCTCGCCATGCTCGAGCAGTTCGAGCGCCGAGGGCAGGTCCTCGGCGATGCCGACCACCCGATAACGGGGATTGTCTTCGACCAGGTAGCGAAGCGTCTCCGCCAATGGCCGCTCGTCCTCGACGATCAATATCTTCAACACCTTGCACCCTCCCGGCGGCAAGGCCGCCCGGATCGGAGGGTTGCAGTGAGCAGACGCAATGCGAATCCCGCGTTGAGCAGGTTATCGCCGAGCCGAGTGGTTAGGGAGGCGAGACGCCATGACGTCAGCCTTGACGCGCCGTTTCGGCGGGCAGGTGCGCCTCAGCTTGCGCGGTAGAAGATGTGAGCGCCGATCTTTTCGACCTTGGCCAGCCGGCGACCCCAGCTCGGCGCGACGTAATCAGCGTGGTACCACAGTACGTCGCCAGGCAGCGCATCGGCGAAGTTGCCGACCGCAATGCGCGTGATCGCCTGGGCATAGGCCCAGGCCGCACTGTCGCGGCGGACGGCGGGCATGTGGCCGGTGCGCGGATTGACGAAGCTGAACTGCCACGGCTGCTTTACCACTTGGCACCAGCCGGCCGGATAGCGGCCCGAGGCGGCGCGGTTCATGATCACCTCGGCGACCGCCAGCTGCCCGTCGAGCGGCTCGCCGCGGGCTTCATGATAGACCGCGATGGCGATGCATTCTTCCTGCTCGGTGAGAGCGGGGCCGGTCTGCTTGGCCCACACCATCGGCCACAGGCCGGCGTGGGTGACCGCCGGGCGGACGTCGGTGGTGCCGGTCGGCGGGGTGGTGCCCGTGACCGGGCGCGGAGTGGTGGAAAGGATCGCGGCACGGCCCGGATTGGCGGGCTGGAGGATGCTGGCGGCGGGGGTCGGGGTGACCTGGAGGATCGGTGCCGACGCGATGGCGGCGGGATTGCGGGCCGGTGCTGCGGTTACGGCGACCGGGGTAGCGGTGGCGACGGAGACCGGGGAGGCGGTGGTCGCGGCCACCGGGGTGGCGGTGATGGTCGCGACCTGTGCCGAGGCAGGGACTGCGGCGCCGGAAGCGGCCAAAAGAAGTAACATCGCGGGCACGCGGCCCAACGCAAAACGCTTGGTCAATTCATTCTCATATCCATGCGGTCGAGGGTTCTTGCCGCCTGCACTCCGCACCCCTCGGGTGCAGCGGCCTCAGCCCTCGTCCGTCTTGCCCTGGCGCCCCGATAAATCGCTGGTGACGCCGTCGCTCTCTTTGTTCCGAGGGTCAGATATGGCGCATCGCCGCGAAACACACCCGATAATGGCTGAGCCGAGGGGCGGGCGGGACGAGTTGCGGAAACGGTTCCCGCTTCGGGACGAGTGGACGGACGAGCCGAGCCCTCGGCGCGCGGAGCCGAAAAAGGCCGTCCTACTGCCACGGCCTCGACTCGGTCCGAGGGCAAGAAAAAAGGGCCCCGACTATCGTGTAGGGGCCCTTCTTATTATTGTTATGCCGCTTCGGACTTGCGGCTCTGGCGCTTGCGCTCGTGCGGATCGAGGTGCCGCTTGCGCAGGCGGATGACCTTGGGGGTCACTTCGACCAGCTCGTCGTCCTGGATGTAGGCGATCGCCTGTTCCAGCGTCATCCGGCGCGGCGGGGTTAGGCGGATGCCTTCGTCCTTGCCGCTGGCGCGGAAGTTGGTCAGCTGCTTGGCCTTGAGGGGATTGACCTCGAGATCCTGCGGCTTGGCATTCTCACCGATGATCATGCCCTCGTAGAGGTCGTCGCCGGGCGAGATGAACATGATCCCGCGCTCTTCGAGCATGTTGAGCGCGTAAGCCTGCGCCTTGCCCTTTTCCATCGAGATCAGGACGCCGTTCTGGCGGCCGGTGATCTGGCCCTTGTGGGGGCCATATTTCTCGAACAGCCGGTTCATGATGCCGGTGCCGCGGGTGTCCGACAGGAATTCGCCGTGATAGCCGATCAGGCCGCGCGAAGGCGCGCTGAAGGTCAGGCGGGTCTTGCCGGCGCCGGACGGGCGCATGTCGGTCATTTCGGCCTTACGCAGGCTCATCTTCTCGACCACCGTGCCGCTATATTCGTCGTCGACATCGATCACGACCGTCTCATACGGCTCCTCGCGTCCGCTCGGGCCGTCCTGGAACAGCACGCGCGGGCGGCTGATCGACAGTTCGAAGCCTTCGCGGCGAAGCGTCTCGATCACCACGCCGAGCTGGAGCTCGCCGCGGCCGGCGACTTCGTAGCTGTCATTGTCGTGGGCGACGGTGACGCGGATGGCGACGTTGGTTTCCGCCTCGCGCTCCAGCCGCTCACGGATGACGCGGCTCTGCACCTTGTCGCCGTCACGGCCGGCGTAGGGGCTGTCGTTGACCGCGAAGCTCATGGCGAGCGTCGGCGGATCGATCGGACGGGCCTTGATCGGGGTGGTGACCGCCGGGTTGGCGATGGTGTTGGACACGGTCGCGTTCATCAGGCCAGCGATGGCGATGATGTCGCCCGCCTGGGCCTGTTCGACCGGCACGCGCTCGAGGCCGTGGAAGGCGAAGATCTTGGTCGCGCGGCCTTCTTCGACGCGGGCGCCGTGGACGTCCAGCGCGCGGATCGGCTGGTTGATGTGCAACGTACCCGATTCGACCCGGCCAGTGAGGATGCGGCCGAGGAACGGGTCGCGGTCGAGCAGGGTGACCAGCATCTTGAACTCGCCGTGGATCGGCAGGCCCGGCTCGGGGACATGGCTGACGATGGTCTCGAACAGCGGGGTCAGGTCACCGTCGCGAACGGTGTCCTCGCGGCCGGCATAGCCCGAGCGACCCGAGGCGTAGAGCACCGGGAAATCGAGCTGCTCGTCATTGGCATCGAGGCTGAGGAACAGCTCGAACACTTCGTCGAGCACTTCGGCCGGACGGGCATCGGGACGATCGATCTTGTTGACGACGACGATGGGCTTCAGCCCGAGCCCGAGCGCCTTGCCGGTGACGAACTTGGTCTGCGGCATCGGGCCTTCGGCGGCGTCGACCAGCAGGATCACGCCGTCGACCATCGACAGGATGCGCTCGACTTCGGCGCCGAAGTCGGCGTGGCCGGGGGTGTCGACAATGTTGATTCGGGTCGCAGTGCCCTTGCCGTCGTCCCATTCGACCGAGGTGCACTTGGCAAGGATGGTGATCCCGCGCTCTTTCTCGAGGTCGTTCGAATCCATCGCCCGCTCGTCGATCCGCTGATTGTCGCGGAAGGTGCCGGACTGGCGGAAAAGCTGGTCGACGAGGGTCGTCTTGCCGTGATCGACGTGGGCGATGATCGCCACGTTGCGGAGGGTCATTGCGATTTCCTTGGGAGAAGTTGGCGCGCCCTTAGCCGAATTGGTGCGTTGCAGCAATGGCAGAGAGGAGAATGACATGCCGCAAGGTGACAAGAGCGCCTACACCGACAAGCAGCGCCGCAAGGCCGCCGAAATCGAAAAAAGTTACGAAGCGCAGGGCCGGCCGGCCAACGAGGCCGAGCGGATCGCCTGGGCGACCGTCAACAAGATGGACGGGGGCGGCAAGGAGTCGGGATCGGGCCGTTCGAGGAGCCGCAGCGAGGCGGCAAAAAAGGGCTGGGAGACGAGACGCAAGAAGGCGGCTAAATCCAGCGGGTGACCCGCCCCTCCCTTCCCCGCTCGGTCTGGGTGCTCGGCTTCGTCAGCCTGTTCATGGACCTGTCGAGCGAGATCTTCCACGCACTGCTGCCCCTGTTCGTGACCGTGACGCTGGGCGCCAGCGTGGCGGTGCTCGGCGCGATCGACGGCGTGGCGGAAGCAACCGCGAGCTTCGCCAAGCTGGCCGGCGGGCGGCTGAGCGACCGGCAAGGCAAGCGCAAGCCGTGGATCCTCGGCGGCTATGGCTTCGCCGCGCTGACCAAGCCGCTGATGGCGCTGGCCGGATCGCCGCTTGCGGTGCTTGGCGCACGGCTGGTCGATCGAACCGCCAAGGGGCTGCGCGGGGCACCGCGCGACGCCCTGATCGCCGACGAAACGCCGCCCGAACAGCGCGGCGCGGCCTACGGCTTGCGGCAAAGCCTCGATACGGTCGGCGCCCTGCTCGCTCCGCTGGCCGCTGCCGGGCTGATGATCTGGCTGGCCGGCGACATCCGCAGCGTGTTCTGGATCGCGGTGATCCCGGCCTTTGTCTCGGTCGCAATCGCCTTCTTCTTCCTCCGCGAGCCGGTGCGCGAGGCACCGCCCGCCAACCGCCAGCCATTGCTCGGCAGCTTTCGCGACGTCGACAGGAGCTGCCGGCGGATCATCCTGGTCGCCTTCCTGTTCACGCTGGCGCGCTTTTCCGAGAGCTTCCTGGTGCTGAAGGCGGTCGAGGCGGGGCTTGGCCTGACCCTCGCGCCGCTGGTGCTGGTAGTGTTCAACCTTTCCTACGTGCTGCTGTCCTATCCCGCCGGCGCACTGTCCGACCGGCGCGATCCGCGCGGGATCCTGACGGTCGGGATCGGCCTGCTGGTGGTCGGCAATGTTGTGCTCGCGATGACCGGCGGGATTGCCGGGCTGGTGGTGGGGGTCGGCTTGTGGGGAGCCCACATGGCGCTGACCCAGGGTCTGTTCGCCAAGTTGATCGCCGATGCCGCACCGGCCGGACTGCGCGCCACCAGCTTCGGCCTGTTCCACGTCGCGACCGGGGTCGCGGTGCTGTTGGCAAGCCTTGGCGCCGGCATGTTGTGGGATCGCGACGGTTCTTCTGCGACCTTCCTGGCGAGTGCGGCGGTGGCGGCCGGTGCCGGCGTGATGCTGTGGCTGCTCCCGCACCGCAAGGTCGCCTGATGAAAGGCCAGGGCCCCTCCGTTCCCACCGCCCGGCAGCCGCGTTATGATGATGCCTACTTGCCAGGGGGAGATTGAACCATGACGGACATGACGCTTGGTGCCGAACGCACCGCAACGCGCGGCTATTGGATCGGGGCGGTGCTCTCGACCCTGTGGATGGCGCTAGGCTGCACCATGTACCTGATCGAGGTGACCCTCGACCCGGCGACGCTTGCACCGGACGTGCGAGCGATGACCGAGGCAATTCCCGAATGGATGTGGGCGGCCTTCGCCCTGTCGGTCTGGGTCGGGCTCGCCGGGGCGATCATGCTTCTCCTTCGCCGCCGGCTGGCGGTGCCGCTGATCGGCTTTTCGGTGCTTGCCGAGCTGGTGCAGAATTCGGCCTATCTGGTCGACCCCGAGCTCAAGGCGGTAACGCCACCCGGCTCGCTGATCCTTCCGGTCGTCATCACCGCCATCACCATCTGTGTGTTCCTGTTCGCGCTGAACGCAAGCAAGCGAGGAATCCTGCGTTGAGCACCTTCACCCTCGACACCTCGACCAGCCGCGCGACCCCGTCACCCGTCCCCGGCAAGCGGATGACGGTGCCGGGGATCAAGGGCCGCAAGCAGGACGGTACGACCGAGCAGCCGATCGTGATGCTGACCGCCTACACAATGCGGACAGCGCAATTGCTCGATCCCCATTGCGACCTGCTGCTCGTCGGCGACAGCCTGGGACAGGTGATCTACGGCCTGCCCTCCACCGTTCCGGTGACGCTGGAAATGATGTGCGCGCACGGCGCGGCGGTGGTGCGAGGCAGCTGGCACGCGCTGGTCGCGGTCGACATGCCCTTCGGCAATTACGAGGCAAGCGCGGAGCAGGCATTCGCAAGCGCGTCGCGGGTGATGAAGGAAACCGGCTGCGCCGCGGTGAAGCTGGAAGGCGGCGAGGCGATGGCCCCGACCATCCGCTTCCTGTCCGAACGCGGCATTCCGGTGATCGCCCACGTCGGCCTTACCCCGCAGGCGGTCAATTCGCTGGGCGGCTACGGCGCGCGCGGACGAAGCGAGTCGGAAGCCGCCAAGATCCTGCGCGACGCCCAGGCGGTGGCCGAGGCGGGCGCCTTTGCGGTCGTGCTGGAAGGCGTGATGGAGGACCTTGCGACCGAGATCACCGGCAAGGTCGCCATCCCGACCATCGGGATCGGCGCATCGGCCGCCTGCGACGGTCAGGTCCTTGTGACCGAGGACATGCTTGGCCTGTTCGAGCGCACGCCGCGCTTCGTGAAGCGCTACGACGACCTCGCCACCCGCATCGGCGAGGCGGTCGCGGTCTACGCCGGGGAGGTGCGCGACCGCAGCTTCCCCACCGCCGACCAGACCTACCGGCCGAAGACCTAGCCGCTTGGCCCAAAACTGGTTAGGAGCGCCATCTTCAAGCTCCCGTTCATCAGGCCCAGCCAATGAGCGTTTCACTGCATCGAGACGAGGACCGACTTGGCACTAGCGCCCGGAGAAACCAGCGACACGTTCATCCGTGAGGTCGACGAGAACCTTCGTCGCGACCAGGCGGAAGCGGTGTTCAAGCGCTACGGCTCGTGGATCATCGCCGCCGCCGTGCTGCTTCTCGTCGCCGTCGGAGGATTGCTGTTCTGGCGCAGCCAGCAGGCCCAGCAGGCAGCGGCCAACAGCGAGCAATTCTCGTCGATCCTGACCGAGGTCGGCGAGGGCAAGACCTCCGACGACATCGCGCGCAAGCTCGACGTGCTGGCGGCCGACAGCAACGGCAGCATGTCCGGCGCCGCACGCCTGACGCGCGCCGCGCTGGCCCTGCAGAAGAGCGACCGCGCCACTGCCATCACCCAGTATCGCACGCTGATGGACGATGGCGACGTGCCCCAGACGGTGCGGGACACCGCGTCGATCCGCCTGACCCAGCTGGAATTCGACAGCCTTCAGCCGCAGCAGGTGATCGACCGCCTCGCCCCGCTCGCGGTCAAGGACAGCGCCTGGTACGGTTCGGCCGGCGAACTGACCGCGCTGGCGATGATCAAGGCCAATCGCCGCCGCGAGGCCGCAAGCCTGCTGACCGGAATCGCCGCCGACAAGAACGTACCCCCTTCCCTCCGTGCCCGCGCCGAGCAGCTTGCCGCGGGCCTTTCCATCCCGGCCGCCCCCGCGGCGGCCCGTTGAGGACTGATCCAGCCTGATGATCCGCAAAGTCGTAACCCTTGCCCTTGCCGCCAGCATGCTGGCCGGATGCGGCATCGTCGGTAAGTCGCGCCCCAAGACCCCGGTGGTCGGCAATCGCGTGTCGGTGCTGTCGACCGATCCCGACGTCCAGGTCGATTCCGCAACCGCGGCCCTGCCCTTTTCCATCCCGGCGCCCGAGGCGAACCCCAACTGGAACCAGCCCGGCGGGACCCCGTCCAAGTCGGCCGGCCACCCGGCGCTGGGCGCTTCCCTGGCCGAGGCCTGGAACGTCTCAATCGGCCAGGGCTCCACGGTCGATGCCGGGCTTGCCGCGCCGCCGGTCGTCGCTGGCGGAACCGTCTACACCATCGACACCAGCGCCACCGTTCGCGCCTTCGACACGGCCACCGGCGGACAGCGCTGGGCCGCTCAGTTCGGGACCGAGCGCGGCAACAATGCTTCCCTGTTCGGCGGCGGAGTCGCGGTTGAAGGCGACCGCGTGTTCGCGACCAATGGCCTTGGCTTCGTCGCGGCGCTGAACGCGGCCACCGGCGCTCCGGTCTGGCAGGTCCGTCCGGGCGGTCCGCTCCGCGGTGCGCCGACGGTGGCCGGCGATACGCTGTACGTGATGAGCCAGGACAACCAGCTCTACAGCCTCAAGACCGCCGACGGCGCGACCAACTGGTCGGCCACCGCCGCGGTCGAGATCGCCGGTGTGTTCGGCACCGCCGCCCCCGCCTTCGAGCGCGGAACGGTGGTCGCCGGCTTCTCGTCGGGCGAACTCAACGCCTATCGCTTCGAGAATGGCCGCCTGGTGTGGCAGGACGCGCTTGCCCGCACCTCCATCTCGACCAGCGTCGCCACCCTGAGCGACATCGACGCTTCGCCGGTGATCGACAACGGCCAGGTGTTCGCGCTCGGCCAGGGCGGCCGGATGGTCGCGCTCGACCTCATCAGCGGACAGCGCATCTGGGAACTGAACCTGGCCGGGATCGCGACCCCGTGGATCGCCGGCGACTGGCTGTTCGCGGTGACCGACGAGGGCAAGGCGATGGCGATCAGCCGCAACAACGGCAAGATCCGCTGGATCAACCAGCTGCCCGCGTTCGAGAACCCCAAGGGCAAGCGCGGACCGATCAGCTATGTCGGTCCGGTACTGGCCGGCGGGCGGCTGATCCTGGGCGGAAGCAACGGCGTACTGGTCAACCTCGACCCCGCGACCGGCGCCTTCCAGAGCCAGACCAACGTCGGCGCGGCAATCAGCCAGTCGCCGGTGGTGGCCAACAACACGCTCTACGTGCTCGACGACAAGGGCCGGCTGCACGCCTACCGCTGACGGCGGCCCGCGGGCGTCAGGCTCGCTTTGAGGCAGGTCTTCGGCTAGGCGGCGGCCATGCCCCAACCCATTGTTGCCATCGTCGGACGTCCCAACGTCGGCAAATCCACCCTGTTCAACCGCCTTGTCGGCAAGCGCGTGGCGCTGGTCGACGACCGTCCGGGCGTCACCCGCGACCGGCGGACGGGCGACGGCCAGTTGCTCGGACTCGAATTCCAGGTGATGGACACCGCGGGTTTCGAGGATGAGGATCCCGCCAGCCTGCCCGGCCGGATGCGCCGTTCGACCGAGGCCGCGGTGCGCGAGGCCGATGCAGCGCTGTTCCTGATCGACGCGCGCGAAGGCGTCACCCCGCTCGACGAGGAAATCGCCCGCTGGCTCCGCCAGGAGGACACGCCCGTAATCGTCGCTGCCAACAAGGCCGAGGGCCGCCAGGGCGAGAGCGGGCGGCTGGAAGCCTTTTCGCTCGGCTTCGGTGAGCCCATCGCCTTGTCGGCCGAACATGGCGAAGGCCTGGTCGACCTGTTCGAATCGCTCCGCCCGCATGTCGAGCGCGAGGTCGAGGTCGAGCCCGAGCTCGATCACGAGGATCCGATGCGGCCGCTGCATCTGGCGGTGGTCGGGCGTCCCAACGCCGGCAAGTCGACGCTCGTCAACAAGATGCTTGGCGAGGACCGGATGATCACCGGGCCCGAGGCCGGGATCACCCGCGACTCGATCAGCACCGACTGGACGTGGACCTCGCCCGACGGCGGGACCCGCCAGGTCAAGCTGGTCGACACCGCGGGCCTCCGCAAGCGCGCCAAGGTCGACGACAAGCTCGAATGGCTCTCCGCGCAGGATACCCGCCGGGCGATCGACATGGCCGAGGTCGTGGTGCTGCTGCTCGACGCCACCCGCGGGCTGGAAGTGCAGGACCTCAAGATCGCCAGCGCAGTGATCGAGGAAGGCCGCGCGCTGGTCGTCGCGATCAACAAGTGGGACGTTGCGGAACATGCCTCCTCGCTGTTCAACGGGGTCAAGGCCGCGCTCGAGGAAGGGCTCAGCCAGCTCAAGAACGTGCCGGTGCTGACCGTCTCGGCGGTCACCGGTAAGGGCATCGACCAGCTGATCGGCGCTGCCTTCACCCTGCGCGAGGGCTGGAACCGCCGTGTCTCGACCGGCGAGCTCAATCGCTGGTTCGAGGCCGCGGTCGAGCAGAACCCGCCGCCAGCGCCGGGCGGCAAGCGGATCAAGCTGCGCTACATCACCCAGATCAAGTCGCGCCCGCCGACCTTCGTGGTGTTCGGGACGCGGGTCGACCAGCTGCCCGAAAGCTATCGCCGCTACCTCCTCAATTCACTGCGCAAGCAGTTCGATCTCGGGGCGGTGCCGCTGCGCATGACCCTGCGCGCGACCAAGAACCCGTTCGACCAAAAATAACCTCGCCTTTACTCCTCTGGGCTTAGGGTGCGCCCCATGCAGTATGAGGGAAACAAGGTGTCCGAAGGCAGCGCCGACGTGGTCGACTGGGCGCATTTCGAAAAGGCGCGGGGCGAGCTTGGCCCCGGGTTCATCCGTATCCTGTCCTATTTTCGCGAGGACGGGGTGAAGTCGGTCGCCGCGATTGAGCAGGCGATGCGCGAGGAAAATACCGTCGCGCTGGTCATGCCGGCCCACACCATCAAGGGCGAAGCGCGCCAGTTCGGTGCCGAGCCGCTGGCCAAGGTCGCCGAGCTGATCGAATCGACCGCGCGGCTGTGCATCGAAACGCAGCGCTTTCCCGACGAACTGGTGGCCGACGTGGTGAAGCTTCGCCAGCTGTTCGACCAGACGATCGAGCTGTTCGACCAGGCCACCAATCCGCGCATAAGCCGCGGGGCCGGCCCGGGCGGGTTCGGTCGCAAGGCGGCGAACCAGGGTTTCGGCCGGATCTAGCGCCGGAGCGGCTCGACCCGCCAGTTGGTCAGGCTGCGCCAGGCCCATTCGAGCGGGCCGTAGCGGAAGCGCTCCAGCCACGGCTTGCTCCACAGCAGCATGACCGCCCAGGCGGCGATCACCACCAGCAGCAATTCCATGCGACCGAGGCTGGCGTAGAGGCCCAGGCCCCAGCCGTAGAAGATCCCGGTCATCACGATCGAGGTGCCGAGGTAGTTGCTGAAGGCCGCGCGGCCGGCCGCCGCGATCCGCTCCACCAGCGGACCGCCGCGGCGCGTGGCGAGAATGATCAGGCACGCAAAGGCGGTGACCATGATCGGGCGGACCGGCGCGGCCGCGGCAAAGGCCCACATGAATACTGCCGAGGCCGCCCATTCCGACCGGAACAGGAAGCGCAGCGCGACGAGATAAACCGGAAGCGCGACGGCGAGGCAGACCAGCGCCCAGGTGAGCAGGCGGCGATTGTCCCATGCGCCGGTCAGCAGGCCGGTCTTCAGCGCGGCCATGCCAAGCAGCATGTAGGCGAGCGTTTCCCACCCGAAGGCAAAGGTCCCGACCACCGGGAACATGGCTTTTTCGGTGACCTGGTGATGGACCAGCGCGGTCCACGGGCCCTGGTAGAGCGCGATCGCCTCGGCGCGCCGCGCGGTGCTCGGCATGATCGTGTCGCGGGTCAGTTCCTCCCACGACTTGAGCTGCTCGGGCGTCGCCGTGCCGGCAAAGACGGGCCCCTGCAGGTCGAGCGAGTAGAGTGTCATGCCGGCGAAGATGGCGCACTGGACCAGGATCAGGACCACTGCCGTGACGACCAGCGCGCGGGGGCTGGCGTTGCGGAAGGCGAGCGCAAGGAAGCCGATCGCGGCATAGGTGACGAGGATGTCTCCCCACCAGATCAGGAAAAAGTGGGCGGCGCCGAACAGCAGCAGCCAGAACAGGCGGCGGCGGACCCGGCCCAGCGCCATCGTCTCGCTCATCAGCAGCAACGACGCACCGAACAGGAAGGAGAACAGCCCGCGCATCTTGCCGTCGAACAGCAGGAAGTTGCCGGCATAGGCGAAGAGATCGCCGGTCCGTACCGCCACGGTCTGCGCCAGCGGGTTGAAATAGGCGGCGGGGACGTCGGCAAAGGCGACGATGTTCATCGCCAGGATGCCCATCACTGCCACGCCGCGGACAATATCCAGGGTGGCGATGCGCTCGCCCGTGCCGATGCTCATGTTTAATCCCCTGCCCTTGCCGGCAGAAGGACGGAAGGCGGGCCCCGGGTCAAGCCCGGGGTGGCCCGATCAATGCGCCTCGGCGGCCTTGCTGTGGAGCTGGATGTAGTTCTGCAGGCCCATCCGCGCGATCATCTCGAATTGGGTTTCGAGGAAGTCGATATGGCCTTCCTCGTCGCGCAGCACCTCGACGAACAGGTCGCGGCTGACATAGTCGCGGATGCTGTCGCAATAATCGGCGGCCTCGCGGTACATCTTGGCGGCTTCATATTCCGCCTCGAGATCGGCCTTGAGGATCTCCTCCACCGTTTCGCCGATCCGCAGCCGGCCGAGCATCTGGAAGTTGGGCAGCCCTTCGAGGAACAGGATGCGTTCCGCAAAGCGGTCGGCATGCTTCATCTCGTCGATGCTCTCATGCTTCTCGTATTCGGCGAGCTTATGCACCCCCCAATTGTCGAGCATGCGATAATGCAGCCAATATTGGTTGATCGCGGTGAGTTCCGCCTTGAGCGCTTCGTTGAGCAGCTCGATGACCTTGGTATCGCCCTTCATGGCAGCGCCTTTATCAAAGCCGGGCGGCGGGACGAAGCGCTAACGACTCGCACGAGTCGTTCGCAACTTCAGGCGGCAACCTTGGGCGGGTTGGCGGCGATCGCGGCGCGTTCCTCGGCGATGATCGCGCGGGCGAACGGCAGGCAGCTGCCGCACTTCACCTTGCAGCCCTTGCGGGCATAGGCCTGGCCGACGCTGCAGGCGCCGGTACGGGCGGCTTCCCGCACCTCGGTTTCGCGAATCGCGTTGCAGCAGCAGACGATCATGATCTCTTGCTAATAGTAATGCGAAGCGTTCGCAAGAGCTCCTATGTCGGCCAACTTCGGCCTAGCCGGTCACCTGTACCATCCGAGCGTGATAGCTGGAGTCGCCGAACAGCGCATCGAGCACCTTCTCGCGCTTCATGTAGAGGCCGATGTCATGCTCGTCGGTCATGCCGATGCCGCCGTGCATCTGCACCGCTTCCTGCACCGCGAGCGCCGACACGCGGCCCGCCTTGGCCTTGGCGACATGGGTCATCATGCCCGCCTGGGCATCACCCTTGTCGAGCAATTCGGCGGCCTTGAGGGTCACGGCGCGGGCGATCTCGATCTCGCCGAACAGGTGGGCGGCGCGGTGCTGGAGCACCTGGAACTCGCCGATCAGCTTGCCGAACTGCTTGCGCTGCTTGAGGTAATCGACCGTCATGTCGGAGGCACCGGTAGCGAGCCCGACCAGCTCCGCCGCGGCGCCGGTGCGGCCGGCGCGCATGGCCCGGCGCAGCGGCTCCCAGCCGCCATCGACCTCCCCGATCACCGCGTCGGCATCGACCGCCACATTCTCGAAGCTGATCCGCGCCGCCTTGCTGGAGTCGGCCAGCGCGACATTTTCGATCGTCATTCCGGCCGCGTCGCGGGGGACCGCGAACAGTGTCAGGCCGTCGCTCTCCCCTGCCGAGCCGCCGGTTCGGGCGGCGACGATCAGCAGGTCGGCCGAGGCGCCGTGAACCACGAATTGCTTGGAGCCCGATAGCGCGAATCCATTGCCCGAACGCTTCGCCTCCAGCGCGATTGCACGCGGACGATGATGCGGCCCCTCGTCGACCGCGAAGGCGGCGACCGTGTCACCCGACAGGATGCCGGGAAACCAGCGCTTGCCCTGCTCGCTGCCCTTCAGCGCCTCGACCGCGACGATGCTGGTGGTGAGGAACGGCGAGGGCGTGAGGTTGCGGCCGACCTCCTCCATCACCAGCGCAGCTTCGGTTGCGCCGAGGCCGAGGCCGCCCGCTTCTTCCGGGATTGCCAGGCCGGTCAGGCCAAGCTCGGCCATCTGCTTCCACAGGCCGTGACCGAACCCGTCCTTGCAACCGATGTCGCGCCAATGGCGGAGTTGCTTCTTGATGGTGCCTTCCTCGGCAAGGAAGGTGCGCGCCATGTCGGCAAGCTGGCGCTGGTCGTCGGTGAGGATCATTCGGTCAGACTTTCGTTCAGGTCGCGAGCGGCGCTCAGGCGCCGGGCAGGCGGAGGATATGCTTGGCGACGATCCCGAGCTGCACCTCGCTGGTGCCGCCCTCGATCGAATTGGCCTTGGTCCGCAGCCACTCGCGCGCTGCCTTGCCGCCGTGGCTCCGCTCGCTGTCCCATTCGAGCGCGTCCGAACCGCCCGCCGCCATGGTCAGCTCGTGGCGCTTCTTGTTCAATTCGGTCCCGGCGTATTTCATCATGCTCGGCATGGCGGGATGCGCTTCGCCGGCCTTGAGCTGGTCGATGAAATGCTCGCTCATCGCGGCAAAGGCGATGGCATCGACGTCGAACAGCGCGACGTCGGCGGCCAGCACGGGATCGTCGATCGCGCCCAGGCTCTGCGCCAGCGTCCGGGCCGAGCCTGAGCCGAGGCCCATCCCGCTGATCATCTCGCGCTCGTGGCCGAGCAGATATTTGGCGACGTCCCAGCCCTTGTTCACGTCGCCGACGACCTGGTCCTTGGGAACTTTTACATTGTCGAAGAAGGTCTCGCAGAAGGGCGAATAGCCGCTGATCAACAGGATCGGCTTGGTGCTGACCCCTTCCGATTCCATGTCGAACAGGAGGAAGCTGATTCCGCCATGCTTGCTCTCGGTCGAGGTGCGGACCAGGCAGAAGATCCAGTCGGCCTTGTCGGCATAGCTGGTCCACACCTTCTGGCCGTTGACCAGCCAGTGATCCCCGTTGTCCTCGCACTTGGTCTGGAGGCCGGCGAGGTCGGACCCGGCACCGGGCTCCGAATAGCCCTGACACCAGCGGATTTCGCCGCGCGCGATCTCGGGCAGGAAGCGGTTTTTCTGTTCCTCGGTGCCATATTTCAGCAACGCCGGCCCGAGCATCGAGATGCCGAAGCTCGACAGCGGACTGCGGGCGCCGATTGAGCGCATTTCCTCTTTCAGCACCTTGGTTTCGGCCGGGGTAAGGCCGCCGCCGCCATAGGCCGCGGGCCAGTCGGGCACCGTCCAGCCCTTCTCACCCATGAGCCGCATCCAGCGCTCCTGCGCCTCGCTCTGGAAAGCGAAGTGGCGGCCGCCCCAACAGGCGTCGTCTTCGCTTCGCATGGGGGTGCGCATCTCGGCCGGGCAATTAGCCTCCAGCCAGGCGCGCGTGTCGGCGCGGAAGGTGTCGAGATCGGACATGCGGATTCTCCTTGGCGGCCGTGGTGCGACACGCGGCCGGGGGTCGTCAATGCGGCGCTTTGGTCAATGCGGCGCGGGCGGCTCCGCGATGCTGGCGATGTGCCAGCGGCGCTGCTCGGCGGTCGCGCCGTCGACGTTGTTGACGCGGCGCAGGGTGACGACCTGCGGTTCCTCGAACTTCTCGCCCTGGGTGGTCACGCCATAGGTCTTGACCGGCACCTCAACGTACAACGACCCGGCGCCGCCGTTGACTTCGCCCGGGGCGTAAACCTCGGCGTGATACTCCCGATAGCCCGCGAACTTGGCAGCAAAGGTTCCGTCGGCAAGGTCGCTCGACGGGCCCCACAGCTTGTGAGCCTCGGTATATTTCCTCGCTTCGATCAAGGCGAAATAGGTCTGGACGACATTGGCGGCGCCCTGCGCGCTGTCGGCGGCGAAGGGCGCTTCGGAAACCACCTCCCGGTCGCCCGCGCGGCCGGTCGGCGGCAGCGGAGCCGGCGGCGGGACGGTGGCGGGGGCGGTGTCGCCGGGCCGTTCTGGAATATCCTGCACGATGAGGTTGCCGTCGGTCGGCGCCTGCTGCTGGCAGGCGGCGACCACCAGCAGGAGCGCGGGCGTAAAGCGTTTCATGCCACCATCAACCGGCAGGCGATGGTCACGTTCCTCGGCCACTGGCGCCGGTCGACGCTTTCTGACACAGGCACGGTCAAGCCATTTGAGAGGTGTCATGGACTTCGATCTTACTGACCGCCAGGCCCATTTCCGCGACCGGGTTCGAGCCTTCATCGAGCGGCATGTCCGGCCGGCCGTTCCGGGCCTTATTGCCGACCTCAACACGGGGGACCGCTGGCACCACCTTGAGGGTCTCGAGCCACTCAAGGCCAAGGCCCGGGCCGAGGGCCTGTGGAACCTGTTCATGCCGCCGGGCGGCGCGCTGCAGCATGTCGACGAAAGCTTCGCCTTCGAGGGCGAACAGCTGACCAACCTCGAATATGCCCTGTGCGCCGAGGAGATGGGGCGGGTCGGCTTCGCGTCGGAGGTGTTCAACTGCTCGGCGCCCGACACCGGCAACATGGAAGTGCTGCATCGCTACGGCACCCGCGCCCACAAGGACCAGTGGCTCGCCCCCCTGATGCGCGGCGAGATCCGCTCGGCCTTCCTGATGACCGAGCCGGGGGTCGCCAGTTCGGACGCCACCAACATCCGCTGCGACATCCGGCGCGAGGGGGACGACTACGTCATCAACGGCAAGAAGTGGTGGAGCTCGGGCGCAGGCGACCCGCGCTGCAAGGTCGCGATCCTGATGGGCAAGACTGATCCGGAAGCCCGCAAGCACGCCCAGCAGTCGATGGTGCTGGTCCCGCTCGACGCACCCGGGATCACGATCGAGCGCCACCTGACGGTCTACGGCTATGACGATGCGCCCCACGGGCACATGGAGATCAGGCTGGAGAACGTCCGGGTGCCGGTCGACAACCTCCTGCTCGGCGAGGGCCGCGGGTTCGAGATCGCTCAAGGACGGCTCGGGCCGGGCCGAATCCACCATTGCATGCGCACCATCGGCGCGGCCGAGGAAGCGCTCGAACTGATGGTCGGGCGGATCCAGTCGCGCACCGCGTTCGGCAAGAAGATCAGCGAACATAGCGTGTGGGAACAGCGCGTCGCCGAAGCACGGATCGAGATCGACTGCACCCGCCTGCTCTGCCTCAAGGCCGCGGACATGATGGACAAGGCCGGCAACAAGGCGGCAAAGGCCGAGATCGCGATGATCAAGGTCAAGGCGCCGCGGATGGCGCTGCAGGTGATCGACGACGCGATCCAGGCGTTCGGCGGCGCGGGCGTCAGCCAGGACACCAGCCTGGCGCACAGCTGGGCTGGCATCCGCACGCTGCGGCTGGCCGACGGTCCGGACGAAGTCCACAACCGTTCCATCGCATTGATGGAATATGGCAAGCACCCGCCGATCGACCCGCAGGTGCCCTGATCGACTGCCGTACTGATGGAGCGAGTATGACCAGCCTTTTCGACCTTTCCGGCAAGACCGCCATCGTCACCGGCTCCTCGCGCGGCATCGGGCGCGCAATCGCCGAGGAAATGGCGGCGCATGGCGCCAATGTCGTCATCTCCAGCCGCAAGCTGGACGCCTGCGAGGAAGTGGCCGATGCGATCAACGCGCGGGGCAAGGGCCGGGCAGTGGCGATCGCCGCGTCCATCTCCGACAAGGACGCGCTGCGCGAGCTGGTCGAGCGGACCAAGGCCGAGTTTGGCCAGATCGACATCCTGGTCTGCAACGCGGCCTCCAACCCCTATTACGGGCCGATGGGCGGGATCACGGACGAACAGTTCCGCAAGATAATGGACAACAATGTCCTCTCCAACCACTGGCTGACCAGCTTCGTCGCGCCCGAGATGGTGGAGCGTAAATCGGGCTCGATCATCATCGTGTCGAGCGTCGGCGGGATCACCAGCTCGACTGTGATCGGCGCCTACAACATCTCCAAGGCCGCCGACCTCCAGCTGGTCCGCAACCTGGCGGCGGAGTTCGGGCCGGCGGGGGTCAGGGTCAACGCCATCGCGCCGGGACTGGTGCGGACCGACTTCGCCAAGGCGCTGTGGGAGAATCCCGACATCCTGAAGAGCGTGACCAAGATCTCCGCCCTGAAGCGCATCGGCGAGCCGCGTGAGCTGGCCGGTGCCGCCATCTTCCTCGCCAGCGACGCCGGCAGTTTCGTCACCGGGCAGACGCTGGTGGTCGACGGCGGAAGCACCTTCGGCGCGGGGTTCTGAGGCCATGAGCGTCGAGAACGAGCACCGCCATCACCCCCGCCTCGAAGGCAAGGTGATCGTCGTCACCGGCGCCGGGTCGGGCATCGGCAAGGCCAGCGCCGACCTGTTCACGAAGCATGGCGCCACCGTCATTGCCGCCGACCTCAAGGGCGCACAGCATGTCGCCGACGCCGGCCGCGAGGAGGATGTCGCGCGGCTGGTCGACATGGCCAAGCAGCAGCATGGCGCGCTTCACGGCTTCTTCGCCAACGCCGGCGTGTCGGGCGGCCTCGCTTCGATCTTCGAGCAGTCGGTCGAAGATTGGGAGCAGGTGCTGCGGGTCAACCTGATCGGCCCGTTCCTGGCGATCAAGCATGCAGCCCCGGTCATCAAGGAACAGGGCGGCGGGTCGATCATCTGCACCGCCAGCGTGGCGGGGCTCCGTTCGGGCGCCGGTGGCCCGGCCTACAGTGCCAGCAAGGCCGGCGTGATCAGCCTGGTCAGAACCGCGGCGCAGCAGCTCGCGGGCTCCAACGTGCGCGTCAACGCCATCTGCCCGGGCCTGATCGAAACCGGCATGACCGAGTTCGTCTACGAGCGGGCGCGGGCCAAGGGGCAGGCCGACAAGCTCGGCCACCTCAACCCGCTGCGCCGCGGCGGCGAGCCCATCGAGATCGCCCGGGCGGCGCTGTTCCTCGCTTCGGACGAGAGCAGCTACGTCAACGGCCACGCGCTGGTGGTCGACGGTGGCCTGTCGAGCTCGCACCCGTTCAACCGCCAGGATTACGGCCGGACCGCGATCTAGCGCTTTCCTTTCCCGGCCTCGCGGCTAGGGATCTTACCTACAACATTGTCAGCGAAGGACCGTCCATGACCTCGCCCATCAGCACCAGCCGCCACGGCCACGTTCTCGTCATCTCTTCCGCCAATCCGCCGGTGAACGCGCTCGGCCATGCGGTTCGCGAGGGCCTCGTGAAGGGGATCGAGGAGGCGGATGGCTCCGACGAGATCAAGGCGGTGGTGATCATCGGCGAAGGCGCGACCTTCTTCGCGGGCGCCGACATCAGCGAGTTCGGCACGCCCAAGGCGTTCGCCCAGCCGATGCTGCCGCAAGTGGTCGACATCATCGAGAATTGCTCGAAGCCGGTTGTCGCCGCGATCCACGGCACCGCGCTCGGCGGCGGGCTCGAAGTGGCGCTGGCCTGCCATTATCGCGCGGCCGTTGCGTCGGCCAAGCTGGGCGTGCCCGAAGTGAAGCTTGGCCTGCTGCCGGGCGCGGGCGGGACCCAGCGCCTGCCGCGTGTCGCCGGCGTCGAAAAGGCGCTGCAGATGACCACCAGCGGCAATCCGATCGGTGCGCAGGAAGCGTTCGAGATCGGGCTCGTGGACCGGATGATCGAGGGCGACCTCCTCCAGCACGCCGTCGCCTATGCGACCGAAGTCGCCGACATCCGCCCGCTGCCCAAATCGAGCGAGCGCCAGAACAAGATCGAGGAAGCCTCGCCCAGCGTGTTCGACGATTTCGTCGCCGCCAACCCGCGCGTGTTCAAGGGCTTCGACGCACCGCGCAAGAACCTCGAGGCGGTCCGCGCCGCGACCCAGCATCCCTATGCCGACGGCGTGGCGGTCGAACGCCAGCTGTTCATGGAGCTGATGAGCGGCACCCAGGCCAAGGCCCAGCAATATTTCTTCTTCGCCGAACGCAAGGCGGCCAAGATCGAAGGCGTCGACGAGAGCGTGCGCCCCCGCGAGATCCGCAAGGTCGGCGTAATCGGCGCCGGCACCATGGGTGGCGGCATCTCGATGAACTTCCTGTCGGCCGGAATCCCGGTGACGATCGTCGAGACTGCCCAAGAAGCGCTCGACCGCGGCACCGGCGTCATGCTCCGCAATTATGAGGCGAGCGCCAAGAAGGGCCGCTTCACGGCCGAACAGGTCGGCCAGATGATGGGTCTCCTCAACCCCACGCTCGACTTCGACGCGCTGGCCGACTGCGACCTCATCATCGAAGCGGTGTTCGAGCAGATGGAGATCAAGAAGGACATCTTCGGCCGCCTCGACAAGATCGCCAAGCCGGGCGCGATCCTTGCTTCGAATACCAGCTACCTTAACGTCGACGAGATCGCCGCCGCGACCAATCGCCCGCAGGACGTGGTCGGCCTGCACTTCTTCTCGCCCGCCAACGTCATGAAGCTGCTGGAAGTGGTGCGCGGGGCGAAGACCGCCGACGACGTTCTGGTCACCGCCATGGCGCTGGCCAAGAAGATCAAGAAGGTCGCCGTGGTGGCGGGCGTTTGCTACGGCTTCATCGGCAACCGCATGCTGATCCCGCGGCAGACCGAGGCGACCAAGCTGCTGCTGGAAGGCGCCACCCCGGCGCAGATCGACAAGGTCCATGTCGACTTCGGCATGCCGATGGGCCCGTTCCAGATGGCCGATCTCGCCGGCGTCGACATCGGCTGGCACCGCGATCCCACCCGGATCGAGAACATCCGCGATGCGCTGTGCGCGGTCGACCGCTGGGGCCAGAAGAAGGGCGCCGGCTTCTACGATTATGACGAAAAGCGCCGCCCCTCGCCAAGCCCCAAGGTGCAGGAAATCATCGAGGACTTCCGCGCCAAGGCCGGGGTCACCCCGCGCGCAATCAGCGACGAGGAGATCGTCCAGCGCACGCTCTACACCATGGTCAACGAGGGCGCGAAGATCCTCGAGGAAGGCATGGCCCAGCGCGCGTCGGACATCGATGTGGTGTGGGTCTATGGCTACGGCTGGCCGGTCTATCGCGGCGGGCCGATGCACTGGGCGGATGCCGAGGGCCTCGGCAAGATCGTCGACGGGCTGAAGGCCGCAGCGCCGCACATGGGCGAGGATTTCTCCTTCTCCCGGCTGCTGCTCGACAAGGCCGAAAAGGGCGAGAAGTTCACCGGCCGCTGAGCCTGCCCCACTGCCGCGGCGCCAGGGCAACCCGCCCGACGCCGCGGCACTGGACAAACCCGACGAATACGCTGACATCTCCACCGCCGAATTTAGCTTGGCGGGGAATCCGACATGATCGTGGATCGGTCAGTGCGAGAAGCGGAGCTGGCGTTCCTCAACGCCCCCTTCGAGGCTGACGGCTGGCGGACGGCCCTGCGGCGCCTGTCGTACGCGACCGGGAGCGCCGTCACCCAGCTGTGCGGCGGCGGCATGGGCCCGACCCTCAGCTTCAACTTCTTCAGCGAGGAACGCCACGATCCGCGGGGCCACCTGGTCAATCCGCAGCTCTACGGACCGGAGAACTGGCGCATCAATTGCTCCACCGGGGTCGCCCGCTCGATCCAGTTCGAGCGGCACTATGCCGCCTATCGCAGCGCCAACCCTACCGATTTCTATGACGATGCGGTCAGCGACCTCGACCTGCCGTTCGGGTGCCAGTCGCCGCTGATGCTCGACCCCGATGGCGGCCTGGTCGGGCTTGCCGTGCTTCGGTCGAGCCGCGACGGACCCTGCTCTCCCGACCTGATCGACGTCTTCGCCCGGGTCGCCCGCCAGGCCCATCGCGCGGTCCGGGTCGAGATCGCGCTCGGCCAGGCCCGCGGCGAGGATATGCTGGCGGGGCTTGCGGACAGCGGCGAGATGACGCTGCTGCTCGACCGCCACGGAAGGCTCGTGGCGATGACCGAAACGGCCGAAGCGATGTTCGACGCCCCGTGTGGCCTCAGGCTTGCGGGATTGGCCGTGCGGCTTGCCGATCCGCAGGAAGACTGCGCGCTCAGGAAGGCGATGGCCCGGCTGCTGGACGGCGACGTGATCGGGGGACCGGTGGTGCACGAATGCCGTATCGGGCGCAGCGCGGAACGGCCGGCGGGGATGTGGCAGCTGTTCGTGACCCGCCTGCCCGCCAAGCGCGACCTGTTGGGGGTGGAGGCGCAGCTGGCGTTGACGCTGCGCCCCCTGCTCGCCCCTTAGTTCGCCTTGTAGAGCACCTCGCCGCGGCGGCTGCTCAGCAGCATCTTGAAGCTGACCGGGTGGAAATAGGCCTCGACCCGGCGGCCCTGCGGATCGGTCCCATAGACCTCGTAGCAGCCGCCATCGACCTTGGACTTGCGGACTTCCCAGCCGTCCTTCTTCAGCTTCGATTCGAGGCTGGCCATGCTCTTCCAGCTCTTCTGCGGGGCGTCGCACTTCATCTTGCCGGTGGCGGCGGCGGGAGTGGCGACGATGGCCGACAGGGCGACGGCGGCGGTAAGAAGCAGGATACGCATCAGGCAAGACTCCGTGGTGAGGGTGGGGACAACAGACGCGCCACCCGCACGGCCTGGAGCAGGGCGAGCGGCACGAAATGGAGGAGGGCGGCGGCAAGGCCGTCGTGGACCAGCGCCCAGTGGACGAGGGTCAGGATGGCGGCGGGATAGGCGAGCCGCTGCAGCCGCTTCCACCAGCCGCGCAGCGCACGCATCGCCGCATCGTTGCTGGTGAGGCCGAGCGGCACGAGAATCAGCAGCGCCGCCCAGCCGGTCCAGATCGACGGCGCACCGATCTCCGCCAGCATGTCGGCAAGCGATCCCATGTCGAGGACGTAGGCCACGGTGTGCGACAGCGCGTAGAGGAAGCCCGCGACGCCGAGCGCACGGCGGTGACGGGCAAGGAAGCGGACCGCCCGCGCCTGCGGCCAGAGCTGCCGCAATGGCGTGACCATCAGCGCCGCGATGATGAACCTGGCGGACCATTCGCCGGTCGGATGGAGAAGATCATCGGGATAGGCGTCGGGCGTCGCGGCGAAGCGCACCACTGCGATCGCGAGCGGCGCGGCGAGGATCGCCCAGACCAGATGCTTGCCGTGGAAAGACACGCGAGCTTGCTAGTTCAGTTGAGAACGCTTCGCAATAGCAATTCAAGCTGGGCGGGTCTGCTACAGTCGCGGGATGCTGACGATCCATGACTCGCGGCGAGACGTGCTTGCCCTGACCATCGTAGGCGACATCACCGGCGCCGATCTCGACACGGTCATGGACCGCCTCGACCCGTTGATGGAGGGTACGGGCAAGGTCCACCTGTTCGTCGAGACGAAGGCGATTCATGGCCTCCAGCTGACCGCCCTGCCCTCGTACGTCGCCCGCGCCATGCCGTTGCTCGGCAAGCTCGATCGCTTCGGCCGGGTAGCGGTTGTCTCGGACCAGGCGTGGATCCGGGCCGGGACCAGGCTCGAGAGCATGATGCTCCCCTTCATCGCCTACCGTGTCTTCATGCCGGACGAGCGCGATGCCGCCCTGGCATGGGTCGAAGGCGGCCGCGAGGCCTAACCCTCGATCACGACCTCGGTGCCCATCTGGGTCAGCGGATAGAGCTTCTTGGCAAATTCGATCGGCAGGCGAACGCAGCCGTGGCTGGCGGGGTAGCCGGGCAGCGCACCACCGTGGAAGGCGATGCCCATCTCGTCGTACATCTGCATGTAGGGCATCGGCGCATTGTCATACTTGCGGCTGAAGCCCTTCACCTGCTTGCGGAACACCTTCCAGTAGCCGAGCGGGGTTTCCTTGCCCTTCTTGCCCGACGAGATGGTGCTGACCCCGACCAATGTGTCGCCCTTGTAGACGAACATCAGCTGCTGCATCCGGTCGATCACCACCTTGGCCGGCGCGTCGGGGATGGTCGCGGCCCAGTGATACTGGCCAGGCCGCAGCGCGATCGAACCGAACAATTCCTTGGCCTGCTGGGTCGCCTTGGGCGCGTGGCCGTTGGTCCATTCATAGGGCAGCTGGGCCGCTGGCACCGGGCGCGGCGCTTCCGCGACCTTCACCGGCGCGGTGGCGCATCCAGCAAGAAGCGCAACGGCAAGCGCGAGGGGTGTCAGGCGAAGGGCGGAGGCGCGGTTCATGGGCCTTGCCATGGCAAATGGCGGAATGGCGTCAAGTCCCCGGTAACCCGGGATTTAATCGCGGGTCCCTAGCCGCCGATCCCGGTTTCCGCCGGCGGCGGCGCGTTGACGTGGCTCCAGATCGCGCTGACCACGACCGACCCTTCGCCGACGCTGGAGGCGACGCGCTTGACCGAACCGGAGCGGACATCGCCCACCGCGAAGATGCCCGGGCAGGATGTGGCAAAGCTGCTGCCTCCGCCGACCTCGCGGCCGGTCCGGACGAAGCCCGCGCGGTCGAGTTCGACAAGGCCCGACAGCCAGCCGGTGTTCGGCGCGGCGCCGATCATGATGAACAGGGCTCGGCAGCCGACGGTCCACTCGCCGTCGGGGCCGGCGACCGTGACCGCTTCGAGGTGATCGTTGCCGTCGAGCCCCGCAAGCCGGCTGCCGGTGTGGATCTCGATCCGCGGGTCCGCTTCCAGCCGCTCGCGCAGATAGGCGCTCATCGTCTCGGCAAGGCCCGCGCCGCGCACCAGCACGTGCACCTTCCGCGCCACCCGCGACAGGTACATGGCGGCTTGGCCCGCGCTGTTGCCGCCGCCCACCACGATCGCCTCGGTATTCTGGCAGAAGCGCGCTTCCATCTCGGTCGCGGCATAGTAGATGCCGGCGCCTTCGAAGCTCTCCAGCCGCTCGATCGGCAGGCGGCGATACTGGACCCCGGTCGCCACCAGCACCGCGCTGGTGCACAACTCCTCGCCATCGTCGAGCGTGACGCAAAAGCCGCCGTCGCGCTGCTCCAGCGCCTCGACCCGGCGCGGCATGGCGAAGCAGGTGCCGAACTTCATCGCCTGGATCTGGCCGCGGAACGTCAGGTCGGCGCCCGAAATGCCGGTCGGGAAGCCCATGTAATTCTCGATCCGGCTGCTGGTCCCCGCCTGCCCGCCGATCGCATTATCCTCGACCACCAGCGCCCTCAGGCCTTCGGATCCGGCATAGACGGCGGCGGCGACCCCGGCCGGCCCCGCCCCGACGATGATGAGGTCGAGCGATTCGCCCGGCCGGGCCTTGAGGTCGAGCCCGAAGTGGCGGGCGACCAGCCGCGGGGTTGGCTCGGCCAGCTCGATGCCATTGATGCTGACCCCCGGCGCTCCCTCGGCGAGCTCGCGGAACGGCAGGCGGTTGCGGCTGAGGAAGCTGGCGACCCTGGCAATGGCGGGATCGTGCGCGGACCCCGACACGATGATGCTGCTGTCGCCTTCCTCGAAGATCCGGCGGCGGCGGGCGGCGAAGACGGTGAGGATGTGGTCGCCGATCTCCGGCACGTCGCTCATCAGCCGCAGCATGGCGGCACGCGGGACTTCGATCGTGCGGGTCTCGACCGCAGCCCGCATGGTCAGCGTCATCGGTCCGCCGTTGAGGAACGCCAATTCGCCCATGAACTGGCCAGGACCGAGCGACGCGTCGCGAAATCGCTCCCCGGTGATCGGATCGGCGACCTCGATCTCGCCTTCCTCGACCAGCACGAAGCGATCCTGTGGTGCGCCGGCATCGAGGACGACCTCCCCGGCGCGATAGCTGCGAGCGGTCGCATGGGCCCGGATCGCCGCCATCTGGTCGTCCGCGAACGGGCGCGGGGCCATGGTCTCGAGATCGTCGCCGATTGAATCCATCGGTGCAATGTAATGGTCCGGGCGGCTTGCGCCAGCACTCGATCCAACATCGGAACGCAACGCTTCGTCGGTTCAGCGAAAAAGCTTCGCGGGCCGCTGCATCCGCCGCTCAACGCCGTGCGTAGTTAATTTCCGTTAACCAATCGTTCACCCGTGCCGAACGTCACGGTGCCGAGAAAGGACTGTCCATGCGAAACGCCTGTGCCGCTTCCCTGTTGATCGCCGCATCGCTCGCCGCCGCCCCCGCTTCGGCGGAAACGGTGGTCGGACTGACCGGTGCGGGGACCATCGTGACCTTCGATTCGGCCACTCCCGGCACGATCACCTCGACCAGCACCATCACCGGGCTCGGCACGGGCGTGTCGCTGCGCGGCATCGACTATCGTCCCAACGACGGCCAGCTTTACGCGCTCGGCACCAACGGCAACCTGTACCGGCTGACCGCCAGCGGCGGCACCTACACGGCAACCAACCTCGGCGCGCTGACGACCGCCCCCGATGGCAGCTCATTCGGCTTCGACTTCAATCCGACCGTGGATCGCATCCGCGTCACCAGCGACACCAACCAGAACCTGCGGGTCAACCAGACCGTGACACCGCCGGCGGTGACGGTGGACGGCGTGCTGACGCTGAACGGCACCAGCAACATCGACCTGATCGGCGCCGCCTACACCAACAGCGTGTTCGGAGCGACCACCACCACGCTCTACGGCCTCGACGCCTTCACTGACGCCTTGGTCCGGTCGACCAATGCCAACGCCGGGACCTACGTCAACACCAACCTCAATGGCGGCCTGTTCGGGCCGCTCGGCGTGTCGTTCTCCACCGCCGACCTGCTCGGGTTCGACATTTCGGGCGCGACCGGGGCCGGCTTCTTCAATCTCAATGACGGCTTCTACAGCGTCGACTTCAATACCGGCGCGGCGACCCGCATCGGGACCATCGGCGCGGGAAGCCTGATCGGCATCTCGGTTGCTCCGGTTCCCGAGCCCGGCACCTGGGCGATGATGCTGCTCGGCTTTGCGGTCGTCGGTGCGTCCCTGCGCCGCCGCCGCTCCGCCACGGCCAGGCTTGCGCTTCAGGCCTAACCGGCCCGGCCAAAGGTAGCGAACCCGCAGGTCCGTCCCCCTGCACCTGCGGGTTCGCTCATCGGCCTTTGGTCACGAACTCCGGCGACATCATTCGCCGACGCTCCGGGCCTCCGGCGTCACTCCCACTCGATCGTGCCAGGCGGCTTCGAGGTGTAATCGTAGACCACCCGGTTGATGCCCCCCACCTCGTTGACGATGCGGGTCGCGACCCGGCTCAGGAACTCAGAACTGAACGGATAGACGTCGGCGGTCATGCCATCGACGCTGGTCACCGCGCGCAGGGCGCAGACGCTGTCGTAAGTACGCGCATCGCCCATCACGCCGACGGTGCGGACCGGCAGCAACACCGCAAAGGCCTGCCAGATCGCGTCGTACAGCCCGGCGCTCCGGATCTCCTCGAGGTAGATCGAGTCCGCCTTGCGCAGGATGTCGCACTTCTCCCTAGTGACTTCGCCCGGGATACGGATGGCGAGGCCCGGCCCCGGGAAGGGATGGCGGCCGACGAACGCCGGTGGCAGGCCCAGTTCGACCCCGAGTTCGCGCACCTCGTCCTTGAACAGTTCGCGCAAGGGCTCGACCAGCTTCATGTTCATCCGCTCGGGCAGCCCGCCGACATTGTGGTGGCTCTTGATCGTCACCGACGGCCCGCCGGTGAAGCTGACGCTTTCTATAACGTCCGGGTAGAGCGTCCCCTGGGCCAGGAAATCGGCCCCACCGATCTTGGCCGCCTCCGCCTCGAACACCTCGATGAAGGTCTTGCCGATGAACTTGCGCTTCGCCTCGGGATCGGTGAGGCCGGCCAGCCCCGAAAGGAACAGCTCCTCGGCGCGCACATGGACCAGCGGGATGTTGTAATGCCCGCGGAACAGCGAGACGACCTGGTCGGCTTCCGCCGTGCGCATCAGGCCGTGGTCGACGAACACGCAGGTCAATTGCTCGCCGATCGCTTCGTGGATCAGGACCGCGGCGACCGCGCTGTCGACCCCGCCCGACAGCCCGCAAATGACCCGGCCGGAGCCGACCTGGGCGCGGATGTCGGCAATCTTCTGGTCGCGATAGGCGGCCATCGACCATTCGCCCGAGCAGCCGCAGATATGCCGCGCGAAGTTCGCCAGCAGCTTTCCGCCGTCGGGGGTGTGGACCACCTCGGGGTGGAACATCAGGCTGTAGCGGCGGCGCTCCTCGTCGGTGGCGATCGCAAACGGCGCGCCTTCGGAGGCGGCGACCACCGAAAAACCCTCGGCAAGGCTTTCGACCCGGTCGCCGTGGCTCATCCACACCTGGTGCCGCTCACCTACCTCCCACAGGCCGTCGAACAAGGCTGACGGTGCCAATACCTCAATGAAGGCGCGCCCGAATTCCTTCTGATCGGACGTGACGACCTTGCCGCCCAGTTGCTGATGCAAGGTCTGCTGGCCGTAGCAGATACCGAGCAGGGGCAGGCCGCTGTCGAACAGCGCCTGGGGCGCGCGCGGGCTGTCCTCCCAGGTTACCGACGACGGGCCGCCCGAAAAGATGATGCCTTTGGGGGAGAGGCGCTCAAAGGCTTCCTCGGCCGCGTTGAACGGGGCAATCTCGCAATAGACCCCGGCCTCGCGGATGCGGCGGGCGATGAGCTGGGTCACCTGGCTGCCGAAGTCGATGATGAGCAGGGTTTCGGCCGGTTGCATGGGGCGGCTTGGCTCCGTTCGCGGGACATAGGAAAAGGCGCCGAAGCCCTATGGCTCCGGCGCCCTCCTGTCCACCGCGGCGGACGGGTCAGCGGTTAGGCGCGGCTGACCTTGAGGTCGGTGATCCGCCCGCTGCGATCGAACTTGCAGTCGAAGCGGAAGTTGCCGCGGACCTGGTTATAACCGCCGTAGGGCTGATTGTAGCCACCGTAAGGCTGGTTGTAGCCGCCGTAATAGGGCTGGCCGTAATTGCCCTGGTAGGCGGCATTGGTCGCCAGGCCGTAGACCCGCATGTTGCCGTTGCGGGTACGGTTCACTCGGTCGATCTGGGCGACGCGATACACCGTGCCCTGATTATAGGCGTAAGGATTGTATCCGCCATACTGGTTGCCGCCGGCGTAGCGACCATTGAGACGCTGTTCGGTTGCCGCAGCGCACTGCTGGACCGCGACGCGCTCCTGGTCGTAAGTGTTGACGCCGTAATACTGGTTGTAGCCATACGGATTCTGGCCACGCAGGATCGAGTTCAGCACCGCGCCGGTGATCACGTCACCAAGCCCGCCGCCGCCGTAGCCGCCGTAACCGGGATAATATTGCGCTGCGGCCGGGGCCGCCGCACCGATCGAGATCGCCGCAACCGCGGCCGCACCCGTCAGGATCTTTGAAACAGCCTTCATGGCCACTGCCTCCTATTTTCATTCCAAGCGGTTCTTCGCCTGTTGCAACGCTTTTGAACGATTCGCGCTGCATCATCTCTGAATGGGCCGTTTGCCGCGGTTCACTTTTCTTACCGCCGGCCGTCGCGCTTCCCGGAAATCCGGGAAAAATCTTCGTGCACTTTTTTTGTCTGCGCGATTGACAAAGCAAAAAAGTTCGTTCCGCTTCCGCTCTTCGTCGGAACCTCTCTCCGTTGCCACGTGTTTTTACGATCAAACGGAGTCATGAAAAATGAAACGCCTAGCAACCTTGGCGGCAGCCATTGCCGTCGCGGTGGCGACCCCTTGCGCCGCCGCTTCTTCGTCCTCGCTCGGGCCAGACGAAAGCCCGGCCGCATTGATGGCAGCTTCCGCCGCAGTGGCCGCCGCGCGCGACCATGCCGAACCGGTGATCGCCGCAAAGCCGCTCAAGCCGGGCGGTTTCTGGTGGGCCGCCGGTGCCCCGACCGACGGCAATGTCGAAGTGGTGATCAGCCTCGAGGACCAGCACGCCTATGTGTATCGCGCTGGTGAGCTGATCGGGGTGTCGACCATCTCCAGCGGCAAGCCGGGCAAGGACACGCCCCCGGGCATCTTTCCGATCCTCGAGAAGAAGCGGATGCATCACAGCCGCAAGTACGACAACGCGCCCATGCCCTTCATGCAGCGCCTCGACCAATATGGCATCGCGCTGCACGCCGGTGCCAATCCGGGCCGCCCGGCCAGCCACGGCTGCGTCCGCCTGCCGTCGGCGTTCGCCGCCAAGCTGTTCGCGATGACCCAGGTCGGCGACCGGGTGGTGATCGGCTGACGACTTCGGTCGGCGAGGGTGCTCCCCTGCCCTCGCCGACCGACCGTCTGACCCTTACTTGATCGCCAGTCCCGTGAACCGCGCCATGAACGCGGTGACGTCGCTGGCTTCCTCGATGATCTTGTCGGTCGGCTTGCCCGAACCGTGGCCGGCGCGGGTTTCGATCCGGATCAGCTGCGGAGCGCCGGTCGGGTGCGCATGCTGCAGCGCTGCGACATACTTGAAGCTGTGCCCCGGAACGACGCGATCGTCGGTGTCGGCGGTGGTGACCAGGATCGCCGGATAACCGACGTTCGCCTTGACGTTGTGGTAGGGCGAATAGGCCAGCAGGGTGCGGAAATCGGCTTCCTTATTGGGGTAGCCATAATCGTCGACCCAGTAGCGCCCCGCGGTGAAGCGGTCGAAGCGCAGCATGTCCATCACGCCCACCGCCGGATTGACCGCGGCGAACAGGTCGGGGCGCTGGTTGACCACCGCGCCGATCAGCAGGCCGCCGTTGGAGCCGCCCTGCACCGCGAGACCGCCCTTGGGTGTGATGCCCTGCGCGATCAGCGCCTCGCCCGCGCCGATGAAGTCGTCGAACACATTCTGCTTGTTCGCCAGGCGCCCGGCATCGTGCCACGCCTTGCCATATTCGCCGCCGCCACGGATGTTGGCGAGGACGTAGGCGCCGCCCTGCTCCAGCCATGCCAGGCGGGTCGCCGAGAAGCTTGGCGTCAGCGAGACGTTGAACCCGCCATAGGCATAGAGCAACGTCGGCGCCGGCCCGGTCAGGCCCTTCTTGCGGACGATGAACATCGGCACCCGGGTTCCGTCCTTGGACGCGAAGAAGCGCTGCTCGACGGTGAAGTCGTCGGGATTGAACAGCAGCTTGGGGCTGAACCAGGCAGTGCTTGCGTTGGACCTGACGTCATAGCGATAGACGGTGGTCGGCCGGTTGAAGCTGGTGAACGCGAAAAAGGTTTCGGGATCGTCGAGGTCGCCCGAAAAGCCGCCGGCGGTACCCAGGCCCGGAAGCTCGATCACCCGCTCGCGCGCACCCGTCAGGCTGTGCACCCGCACTTCGGTCGCGGCATCCTTGAGGTAGGAAGTGATGAGCTTGCCGCCGACCAGGCTCGACCCGCTCAGCGTTTCGGCCTGTTCGGGCACGATGGTCCGCTTGTTGGCGCGGGGGGCATTGACGTCGATCGCGACGACCTTGAGCCGCGGCGCGCCGTCGTTGGTCTGGAAGTAATAGGTCGATCCGCGATTGCCGATGTAGCTGTAATCGTGGGTGAAGCCCGGGATCAGCACGCGGCGGGTCGGCTTGGCCTTCTGCCAGTCGACCAGGGTCACCTCGTAGCGCTCGTCGGTGCCGCTCGACGAGGTGACGACCAGGGTCGACCCGTCGTCGCTGACGGTCGCCGTGTTGCTGAGTTCGGGCTTGTCCGGCCGGTCGAACATCAGCCGGTCGGCGCTCTGAGCGGTGCCGAGGCGGTGGTAGTAGACCGCCTGGTTCTTGTTCAGCGACTGGAAGTCCTGCCCTTCGCGGCTCTCGGGGAAACGCGAATAAAAGAAGCCGCGATTGTCCTTGGACCAGCTCAGGCCGGAGAATTTCACCCACTTGATCTCGTCCGCGACGACCTTGCCGGTGGCGACGTCGAGCACCTTGAGCGTGCGCCAGTCCGATCCGCCGTCCTGGATCGCGTAGAGCAGGTAGCGGCCATCCTCGCTGGGCACCCATTCGGCCAGCGCGGTGGCGCCGTCGGTGCTGAAGGTGTTGGGATCGATCAGCAGCCGCTCGGGCCCGTTGACGCTGTCGCGCACGTACAGCGGCGACTGGTTCTGAAGGCCCGCGTTCCGCTGGTAGAAATAGCGGGTGCCCTTCTTGGTCGGGGTCCCGACGCGCTCGTAATTGTAGAGCTCGGTCATCCTCTTCTTGAGGATGTCCCGCCCCGGCAGCGTGTCGAGGAAGGCGTCGGTCACCTTGTTCTGTTCGGCCACCCAGGTCGCAACCGCCGGGTCCTTGCGAACGTCATTCTCCAGCCAGCGATAGGGGTCGGCGACCGCGGTCCCGAACTGGGTTTCGACCACGTCGCCGCGGGTGGTCTGCGGATAGGTCAGCGAGGCCTGAGCCGGAGCCGCCTCGACGACGGCCGGAGCCTCGGCCTGCGGCGGCGCGGGGAGCGGTCCGGCGGGCGGGGTGGTCGAGCAGGCGGCGATCGGAAGCGTCATCAGAATCAAGCTCTTGCGCATGGGGGACCTTCAGGACGAAAACGAGATGACGCCTTGCTAGCAGGGCACATGGGAGAGGCAAGCCGGGCCTTAGCCGCTGGCGGCTTGCCTCTCGCCCCAAACCGTCGCATCCCGATGGGCATGACCCTCGTCAACACCGACTTCCACGCCGCCGCCGAGGCCGAGTTCGAAGCCATGGTCGCGCTCCGCCGCGCGATCCATGCCGATCCCGAGATCGGCCTCCATTGCACCCGCACCAGCGCGAAGTTGAAGGCCTCGCTCGAAGGCCTGCCGCTCGAGATACGCGACTCGAAGAGCACCAGTGGCTTCGTCGCCATCCTTCGCGGCGCCCGCGCGGGCCGTACCGTTCTGCTGCGCGGCGACATGGACGCGCTTCCCATACACGAGGAAACCGGGCTCGACTTCGCCAGCAAGACGGCGGGCCACATGCACGCCTGCGGCCACGACACCCACTCGGCGATGCTGTCGACCGCCGCGCGCATCCTCAGCGCGCAGCAGGCGAGCCTCGAGGGCACGGTCGTCTTCATGTTCCAGCCCGGCGAGGAAGGCTTTCACGGCGCCCGCTTCATGATCGAGGACGGGCTGCTCGACGATCCAGCGCCCGACGGGGCCTTCGCGCTGCACATCTGGCCGACGCTTAAGGGTGGCCAAGTGACCAGCCGCGCGGGCGCGCTGCTTGCGTCCACCGATGCCCTCAACGCCACCATCCGTGGCCGCGGTGGCCATGCCGCAATGCCCTACCAGGCGGTCGACCCGATCCCGGTCGCCTGCGAAGCGGTCGGCGCCCTGCAGCAGTGGATCGCCCGGGCGGTCCCCTTCTTCGATGCGGCGGTGATCTCGATCACCCAGATCCAGGCAGGCACCGCCTACAACATCATCCCGGAGACGGTGGAGTTGAAGGGGACATTGCGCACCCTTTCCGACATGCGCCGCGACGCCGGACGCACCGCCTTCGAGCATATCCTGAAGAGCGTCGCCGCGACCCACGGCTGCACCGCCGAGGTCCGCATCGACCATGGCTACCCAGCCACCCGCAACGATCCGCGCGCGGTGACCATGGTCGAGGCGCTCAGCACCGACCTGTTCGGCGAAGGCAGCTTCGAGGAGATGGGCAGCCCGATCATGGGCGGCGAAGATTTCGCTTATGTCCTGCAGAAGATCCCGGGCTGCATGGCCTTTCTCGGCGTCGCGCCGGAGGGTCACAAGGATCCCGAGAGCCGCCCCTCACTCCACCACGCGCAGATGACGCTGGAGGAACAGTGGCTAAGCCGCGGGGTCGCGCTGCATTGCGCCTTCGCGACCCGCTTCCTGGCACGCGGCTGGGAGTAAGCCATGCGCGAACTAACGCTCCGCGGGATCCTGCTCGGCGCGGTCCTGACCCTGCTGTTCACGGCCGCCAACGTCTATCTCGGGCTCAAGATCGGCCTGACCTTTGCGACCAGCATCCCGGCCGCGGTGATCTCGATGGCGGTGCTGAAGGCGTTTCGCGACACCACCATTCAGGAAAACAACATCGTCCAGACCATCGCCTCGGCGGCGGGCACGCTGAGCGCGATCATCTTCGTCCTGCCGGGCCTGGTGATGATCGGCTGGTGGACGGGCTTCCCCTATTGGCTGTCGGTCGCGGTGATCGCGATAGGCGGCGTGCTGGGCGTCATGTATTCGGTGCCCCTGCGCCGCGCCCTCGTAACGGGTAGCGACCTTCCCTACCCGGAAGGTGTGGCGGCCGCCGAAGTGCTCAAGGTCGGCGCGGGAGTCGGCGGCGCGGAGGAGAACCGCAAGGGGCTCGGCGCGATCATCCTCTCGTCGCTGGTCAGCGCTGGTTACGCCCTCGCCACCCAGTTGAAGCTGGTCACCGCCGAGGCCGCGCGGACCGTCTCGGTCGGGGCCGGCGGCACCACCTTGTCAGGCAGCCTCAGCCTCGCGCTGATCGGTGTCGGTCACCTCGTCGGGCTCGGCGTCGGAATCGCGATGGTGGTCGGGCTGGTGATCAGCTGGGGCGTGCTGGTGCCGTGGCTCACCGCCCTCACCCCCGCCGCGGCCGGGGTCGAGCTTGGCGACCATGTCGGCGCGATCTTTCGCTCTGAAGTGCGGTTCATCGGCGCCGGGACCATCGGCGTCGCGGCGATCTGGACCCTGCTCAAGATCCTGCCCGCGATTGGACGCGGTATTTCCGGGGCGCTCGCCGCCAGCCGGCAGCGTGAAGGCGGGGGACAGGAAAGCCTGCCGCTGACCGAACGCGACATCCCGATCAAGCTGATCGGTATCTCGATTTTGCTGCTGATGCTGCCGATTGCCGGACTGCTGGCCTATTTCGTCAGCGGCACCGACCTCCACACTCACGTCGCCGCGCTGATCGGCTTCAGCCTCGCCTACATCCTCGTCGCCGGAATCATCATCGCCTCGGTCTGCGGTTACATGGCGGGCCTGATCGGCGCGTCGAACAGTCCGATCTCCGGCGTCGGGATCCTTGCCGTGCTGGGCATCAGCCTGATCCTCGCCGCCCTGTTCGGGGGCGACCTGACGCCCCAAATGACCCAGACGCTGGTCGCCTTTGCGCTGTTCGTGACCGCGGTGGTGTTCGGCATCGCCACCATCTCCAACGACAATCTGCAGGACCTCAAGACCGGTCAGCTGGTCGGCGCGACGCCGTGGCGGCAGCAGGTCGCGCTGGTGCTGGGCGTGCTGTTCGGCGCGCTGGTCATCCCGCCGATCCTCGACCTGCTGAACGGCGCCTTCGGTTTCCAGGGCGCGCCGGGCGCGGGCGAAAACGCACTTGCTGCGCCGCAGGCCGCACTCATCTCCGCCATCGCGCAGGGTGTGCTGGGCGGAAACCTGCGCTGGGACCTGATCGGCATCGGTGCCGGCATCGGCGCGGTGGTGATCGTCATCGACGAACTGCTCCGCCGCACCGGCAAGCGCAGCCTGCCCCCGCTCGCGGTCGGCATGGGCATCTACCTGCCGATGGCGCTGACCCTGCTGATCCCGATCGGCGCGCTGCTCGGCCACCTCTACAATCGCTGGGCCGAGCGCTCCGGCAATTATGAGGTCAAGGAGCGGCTCGGCGTGCTGATGGCAACCGGCCTGATCGTCGGCGAAAGCCTGTTCGGCGTCGCCTTCGCCGGCGCGGTGGCGGCGACCGACGACGACACGCCGCTCAGCCTGTTCCCCGACGGGTTCGAGCCGAGCGTCCTCCTCAGCATCGCGGCCTTCGTGTCGGCCGTGCTGTTCCTCTACCATTCCACCCGGCGCAGCGCCGCGACCCTTCCTACGGTGCCGAGCGAGCCGGGCATTCCCGACGAAGCGACCTATCGATGACCCCCAAATATCTCGGCCAGAACACGGGCCTCCCCGCCTCTCCTGAAGAAGCAGCGCTCGATTACGTGCCCAACCCGCGGGCCGGCAGCCTCTACCTCGTTCGCTTCGCCGCGCCCGAGTTCACCTCGCTCTGCCCGGTCACCGGGCAGCCCGATTTCGCGCATCTCGTGCTCGATTATGCGCCGGGCGAAACCATCGTCGAATCGAAGAGCCTCAAACTGTTCCTCGGCTCGTTCCGCAACCATTGCGGCTTCCACGAGGATGTGACGGTCGGAATCGGCCAGCGGCTGTTCGACGAGATGAAGCCCAGGTGGCTGCGGATCGGCGGCTACTGGTATCCGCGCGGCGGCATTCCGATCGACGTCTTCTGGCAGTCGGGTGCGCCGCCGGAGGGCCTTTGGGTGCCGGATCAGGGCGTTGCGAGCTATCGCGGGAGAGGATGATGGACGCGCTGGTTTCGGTCTCCTGGCTGGCGGCGAGCAAGGGCGCTGCCGACGTCGTGGTGCTCGATGCCAGCTGGCACCTGCCCGATGCCAGGCGTGACGCCCGTGCCGACTTCGCCCGCCGTCATATTCCGGGCGCCCGCTTCTTCGACATCGCCGCGCTGGCCGACACCTCCGCCACCAGCCCGCACATGCTGCCTCCAGCCGGCGAATTCGCTGCGGCGATGGAGGCACTTGGTGTCGGCTCCGACGACCGAATCGTGATCTACGACGACAGCGCCATCCATACCTCCGCCCGCGCCTGGTTCACCCTCCGTCATTTCGGCGCAGAGCGGGTTGCGATCCTCGATGGCGGGCTCAACTGCTGGATCGCGGAAGGCCAGCCTGTCAGTGCCGAGCCGCCGACCGCGCGCCCTGCCCGGTTCGAGGCTCGCGTTCCCCGTCCCGAGGCCGTGGTCAGCAAGGGCGACCTGCTGCGCGGAACAGGCATGACCATCGCCGACGCGCGCTCGCCCGAGCGTTTCGCCGGCACCGGTCCCGAGCCCCGTCCGGGCCTCGAGCCCGGCCACATACCGGGATCCCGCAACCTACCAATGAGCGCGCTCTACGACGCCGACGGCCGCTTCCGCCCGCCGCACGAACTTCGCCAGTTGTTTGTCCAGCACGGAATCGACCCCGAGCGGCCGTTCGTCGCCAGCTGCGGGTCGGGAGTGACGGCCAACAGCCTGATCTTCGCCGCCCACCTTCTCGGCAACCGCGATTCCCGGCTTTACGATGGAAGCTGGAGTGAATGGGGCGCCGATCCGTTGACGCCGAAGGAACGCGGCTAGCGGGTCAGGCCCGGCCCGCGAATAGGGCTTCGATACCGGCAAGGTCACGGCGCAGCGTTTCGCCCAGCACCTGCAGCGCCGCCGGATGGGTGGTCTCGCCCGCGCCGTCGGCGCCGATCAGCGCCTCGATACCGGCTGCGGCCGCGCCTGCTGCCCCGATCGCACGCTGGTCTGCGCAAGCCTGTTGCGCTGGCGAGGCAAGCGGAAGCAGCGCCTCGAAGGTGATGTCGTCGAGATCACGCTTAGGCCGGCCCTCGAACATCTCGACCAGGCCAAGCGCCTTGCGGACACTGCGCAGACGATTGACCGCATCGGCATAAGGCGCCGCCTGGCCGGTTTGTTCGGGCTGGAAATGGATCATGCGACTCGAAGTAAAGCCGCATGGTTGAGAAGAGGTGAATCCCGCTCGACCCTAGGTCAGGCCGGGCTGGCCTCCAGGTCGCGCAGGATCCAGCCGCGCTGCGGAATGGTTTCGATGAACTCGGCCCCGCCGCTCGACATGCGCAATTTCTTGCGCAGCTTGGAGATGAAGACGTCGATGATCTTGGGCTGCGGCTGGTCGTCGGCCCGGCGATAGAGATGCTTCAGCAGCATCGTGCGGGTCACCACGTTGTTGCGTGCGAAAGCCAGCAATTCGAGCACGCGATATTCCATCTCGGTGATCGCGATCGGGTGACCGTCGATGCGAATCAGGCGCTGGACCTGGTCGACCGCCATCCGCCCGCCGCACAGGGTCGGCGGAAGCTCGGAGCCCTGCGCCTTGAGGCTTGCGAGGAGCTTGGAAGCGACATCGTCGGCATCGTCGCGCGCACCGAGATTGACCGGCGCGCCGATCAGCTGCTGCTGAAGCTCGGACACCATGGCGTGCGCCTCGTCGGCGAACTTGGTCCCTTCCTCGAAGCGCTTGCGCGACTTCTCCAGCAAAGCCTCGACCTCGACCAGCCGGGCGGAAATCGTATCGTCTGCCATTCGTCCCCCGTCCCTATCGTCTTGCTTACGGCGTCTGCACCGACGCGGTCTGCCCGTCACCGGCCGGCGCGGACAGGATGGTCTGCGTCAGCGCACCCTTGTCGACCACCGCCGTGTCGGGGCTTCCAGCCACCGAGCGGGCGCCCAGCGCGGCGCGATCGGCACCGGCCTTTTCAAGCAGGCCGGTTTCGCTCGACGAGCGCGGCGCGGGGCCGCCGAACAGTGCCTGGACCGCCTGGGTCTGGGCGCCCTCGGCGGTCAGGCTGGCGGTGCCCGGACGCGGCGGCGTCAAGCTGTAGTCGGGCGGGATCACCAACGGCGCGTTGCGGGCGACACGGAATTCGTCGAGCTTGGTGCCGCCACTCCCGCCGCCGCCAAACAGGGCGCAGCCGGACAGGGCAAGGCCCGTCCCGAGGATGGTGAGTAGGGAAAGCTGCTTACGCATTGTCAGGCTCTTTCGTCATCGAAGGCTTGGGCTCGCGGACCAGGAAGGCGCGCAATATCAGGATCACGACGCCGATGCTAATGCATGCGTCGGCGACATTGAAGACCAGGAACGGACGAAACTCGCCGATGTGAAGGTCGAGGAAGTCGAATACGTATCCAAGGCGGGCGCGGTCGACGATGTTGCCGAGCGCCCCGCCCAGCACGAGGCCGAGCGCCAGCTGGTCGCCGCGCTGCTCCTCGCGGGTCAGCCACCAGGCCACCACCCCGGCGATCACCGCGGTCATCGCCACCAGCAGCCAGCGCGCATTCTCCGACCCCGCGGTCAGCAGGCCGAGCGAGATGCCGCGATTGTGGACCCGGGTAAGGTCGAAGAACGGCAGCAGGTGGATGTTCTGCCCCAATTCGGTCAGGCCGAGCGGCCCCGCCACCAGCCACTTGGTGAACTGGTCGAGGACGAACATCGCGCCGGCCAGCGCAAATCCGGTCTTGCCCTTCACGCCACCACCTCTTCGCAACGGGCGCACAGGTCGCCGTCTTCCCCGACTTCGGGAAGATGCCGCCAGCAGCGGCCACACTTGTGATAATCGGTGCGGTGCGCGACCACCGCCGGCCCCTCGACCACGGTGCCGGTGTCGAGCAGCACTTCGGAGACGATGAACAGCTCGGCCAGTTCGTCGGCCGACAGCATCGGACGGTCGGCGGTGTCGGGCAGACCGATCGCCACCTTGGCCTCGAGGCTCGAGCCGATGGTCTTTTCGCGGCGCATCGGCTCGATCTCGGCGGTGACCTGCTCACGCAAGGCGCGATAGGTCGACCAGATGTCGAGCAGGCGGCGGTCGGCGGCGTCGGGCAGTTCCGGCCAGTCGCTGAGGTGGACCGACTGCGCGTCCGGATAACGGGTCGCCCACACTTCCTCGGTGGTGAACACCAGGATCGGGGCGAACCAGCGCACCAGCGCATGGAACATCGTGTCCAGCATGCTGCGATAAGCGCGGCGCTTGGGGTCGCCGGGCGCGTCGCAATAAAGGCAATCCTTGCGGATATCGAAGTAGAAGGCCGACAAGTCGTTGTTGCAGAAGTCGGTCAGCGCGCGGGCGTAGCCGTTGAAGTCATACGCCTCGACCGCCGCCTGCAGTTCCTCGTCGAGCTTGCTCAGCAGCGCCGCCATGTAGCGCTCTAGCTCGGGCATCTCGGCGACGTCGGTGACTCGCTCGGCTTCCTCATACCCTTCCAGCGCGCCCAGCAGATAGCGGAAAGTGTTGCGGATCTTGCGATAAGCGTCCGACACGCCGGCGAGGATTTCCTTGCCGATGCGATGGTCTTCGGTGAAATCGACCGACGCGACCCACAGGCGCAGGATGTCGGCCCCGGTTTCCTTCATGAGGTCGAGCGGGTTGACCGTGTTCCCAAGGCTCTTGGACATCTTCATGCCCTTGGAATCCATGGTGAAGCCGTGGGTCAGCACCGTGTCGTAGGGCGCCCGGCCGCGGGTCGCGCAGCTTTCCAGAAGCGAGGACTGGAACCAGCCGCGATGCTGGTCGGAGCCTTCGAGGTAGAGGTCGGCGGGCCAGCGCTGCTCGGGCCAGTGGCCACTTTCCAGCGTGAAGACATGGGTGCAGCCGCTGTCGAACCAGACATCGAGGATGTCGGTGACCTGTTCGTAATCGTCAGGGTTGCGGCCCTCACCCAGGAAGTGCTGGACGGCGCCTTCCTCGGTCCAGGCGTCGACGCCCTTTTCACGGACGGCGGCGACGATGCGGGCGTTTACCTCCGGGTCGACCAGATACTTGCCGCTCTTGCGGTCGACGAAGAGGGTGATCGGCACGCCCCACGCGCGCTGACGGCTGAGCACCCAGTCAGGACGGCCTTCGACCATCGAGCCGATGCGGTTGCGGCCCTTGTCGGGGACGAAGCGGACGCGCTCGATCTCGGACAGGGCGCGCTGGCGCAGCGTGGTGCCGCCCTCGATCGGACGGTCCATGCCGACGAACCATTGCGGGGTGCAGCGGTAGATAACGCGCGCCTTGGAGCGCCATGAATGGGGATAGCTGTGGCGGAAGTCGCCCGCGCTCAGCAGCGCCCCGGCTTCGCGCAGGTCGGTGAGGATCGGGCCTTCGGGACCGTTGAACTTCGGGTTGATGACCGAGCCCTGCCCGCCCAGCCACAGCCAGTCCTCGCGATACTTGCCGTCGCCCTCGACCGCGAACACGGGGTCGATGCCAACCGCCTTGCACGCCTCGAAATCCTCTTCGCCATGGTCGGGCGCCATGTGGACGAGGCCGGTGCCGGCGTCGGTAGTGACATGCGGCGCCGCGATCAGCGGGCGCGGCTTGGCGAAGAAGCCGCCGAGCTGGTGCATCGGGTGGCGGGCGACCGTGCCGGCCAGCTGCTCGCCGCGCCAGGTGGCCGGCGGCGGCGGCGGATTCTCCCGTTCCTGACGCTCGAGCTCGGCGAGGAAGGCCTCGTGGAATTCGGGCGGAAAGTCAGCGACTGGCGCGTCATCGTCCTTGTCCAGCGTTTCGCTGAGACGCTTGATCAGCGCATTCTTGAGGTCGGACGCAACCAGGTAGCGGCGGACCGGGAAACCCCATTCGATGACTTCGTAATCGATGCCTTCGCCGAACGCGATCGCCTGGTTGACCGGGATGGTCCACGGCGTGGTGGTCCAGACGACTGCCTCGGCGCCGACCAGCTCGGGCACCGGGCTCTCGACGATCTCGAACGCGACGTCGATCTGGGTCGAGGTCACGTCCTCATATTCGATCTCGGCTTCGGCCAGCGCGGTCTTTTCGACCGGGCTCCACATCACCGGCTTGGCGCCGCGGTAGAGCTGGCCGCTCTCGGCGACCTTGCACAGCTCGCCGACGATGGTCGCTTCAGCCTCGAAACTCATCGTCAGATAGGGCTTGTCCCACTGACCGAGGATGCCGAGCCGCTGGAACTGCTCGCGCTGCACGTCGACCCAATGCTGGGCGTAGGCGCGGCATTCGGCGCGGAACTCGGCCGGCGGGACCTCGTCCTTGTTGCGCTTCTTCTTGCGATACTGCTCCTCGACCTTCCACTCGATCGGGAGGCCGTGGCAGTCCCAGCCGGGCACGTAGGGCGCGTCCTTGCCCATCAGCGTCTGGGTGCGGACGACGAGGTCCTTCAGTGTCTTGTTGAGGACGTGGCCGATGTGGATGTCGCCGTTGGCGTAGGGCGGGCCGTCGTGGAGGATGAACTTGCTCCGGCCTTCGCGGGCTGCGCGGAGCTGGCCGTAGAGGTCGGCCTCCTTCCAGCGGGCAAGGAACGCCGGCTCCTTCTGCGGCAGGCCGGCCTTCATCGGGAAGCCGGTCTTGGGCAGGAATACGGTGTCGCGATAGTCGCGCTTCTCTGGGGTCTCGTCGGACATGTCGCGCGCGGCTCTAGCGGCGCGCGCTTACAGCAGCAACCGCCGCGCCTCGGCCTCGTCGCTGCGCATCTGCGCGGCCAGCGCATCCATGCTGTCGAAGCGGCGCTCGGGGCGGAGGAAATGGTGCAGCGCGACCTCGATCTCCTGCCCGTAGAGGTCGCCCGACCAGTCGAACAGATAGGTTTCCAGCAGCTCGACCGGCGGCTCGAAGGTCGGGCGCACGCCGACGTTGGCGACCCCCGCCACCTCGGTCCCGTCGGCCAGTCGCGCCCGCACCGCGTAGATGCCGTAGGCGGGGCGCTGGTAGTCGCCAAGCGTCAGGTTGGCGGTGGGATAGCCCATTTCCCGCCCGCGCTTGTCGCCATGCTGGACGATTCCGCGGATCGCGAACGGGCGGGTCAGCAAGCGGGTGGCGGTGCCCGGATCGCCCGCCGTCAGGGCCTGGCGGATACGGCTCGAGCTGACCGGTTCATCCCCCAGCGCGACCGGCGCCACCGCTTCGGCGGCAAGGCCGTGGGCGGCGCCGAGCTCGCGCAGCACCATCGCATTGCCGCCGCGCCGGGCGCCGAAGGTGAAGTCCTCGCCGGTGACCACCGCCGCCGCGCCGACGTCGCGGGCGAGCAGGGCGACGAAATCCTCGGCGCTGGTGGCGGCCAGCGCGGCCCCGAAATCGAACACCAGCATGGCGTCGGCCCCGGCCCCGGCGAACAGGGCCTCGCGCTGGTCGAGGCTGGTCAGCCGGAACGGCGCCGCGTCGGGCTTGAAGAAGCGCACCGGGTGGGGGTCGAAGGTCGCGACCACCGCGGGGCGCCTTTCATGCGCCGCCCGCGCCACCGCGCGCCCGACCACCGCCTGGTGGCCGAGATGGAAGCCATCGAAATTGCCAAGGGCCACGACACTGCCCCGGAAGCGGTCCGGAATGCCGTCGGCCAGGAGGAGGCGTTGCATCTTGGCCGGCTGTGTAGAAGAGACTGGCCCGCACCGCTAGTGAGCCGTTGACTCTCTCGCACCCGCAGCATATCTGGCACCCATCCCGTTCCTCCGGTCCCGGCGGCGCTCTCGTTGCGTCCGCCGTTTTGGCGTTAGTCTGGACTGGAATGCGGGGTGCAAGCGACGAGATGGGTTGGCATGACCGCTGACCCGTGGAGCTAACCAGAGGAAGAACGCACCTTCATGGCACGTATCGCCGGGGTCAACATCCCCACCAACAAGCGCGTCGAAATCGCGCTGACCTACATCCACGGCATTGGTCGCACCAAGGCCAAGGAAATCGCCACCAAGCTGAACATCGCTTCCGAGCGTCGCGTTCAGGACCTGTCGGACCAGGAAGTCCTGCAGATCCGCGAAGCGATCGACGCCGATCACACGGTTGAGGGTGACCTCCGTCGTGAGACCGCGATGAACATCAAGCGGCTGATGGACCTCGCCTGCTACCGTGGCCTGCGCCACCGCAAGGGCCTGCCGGTCCGCGGCCAGCGCACGCACACCAATGCGCGCACCCGCAAGGGCAAGGCCAAGCCGATCGCGGGCAAGAAGAAGTAATCTTCTTCTCGCTTCAGCTTCACGTCCTTCGAGCAACGCTCGGGACGAATGGATAAGGATAGTAGGATATGGCACGCGAACCTCAGCGCCTTCGGCGCCGCGAGCGCAAGAACATCTCGGCGGGCGTTGCCCACGTGAATGCGAGCTTCAACAACACCATGATCACCATCACCGACGCGCAGGGCAATGCGATTGCCTGGTCGAGCGCCGGCATGATGGGCTTCAAGGGCAGCCGCAAGTCGACCCCCTACGCCGCGCAGGTCGCGGCCGAGGATGCCGGCCGCAAGGCTGCCGACCACGGCGTCCGCACCCTCGAGGTCGAGGTCAAGGGACCGGGTTCGGGCCGCGAAAGCGCGCTTCGCGCCCTCCAGGCGGTCGGTTTCCAGATCACCTCGATCCGCGACGTGACCCCGATCCCGCACAACGGCGTCCGTCCGAGCAAGCGTCGCCGCGTCTAACCGGCGCTTCGACCTTTCTCGTACCCACCCGATACTCCAGGGGGCCGGACGCGGCCCCCGCTGCCAAGGAAGACAAATGGCCGTCAACGCAAAGAACTGGCAGGAACTGAAGAAGCCCAACGCGCTGGAGCGCAAGGTCGGTGGCGATGCCCGCCGCAAGGCCGTGTTCGTGGCCGAGCCGCTGGAGCGCGGCTTCGGCATGACGCTCGGTAACTCGCTGCGCCGCGTGCTGCTCTCCAGCCTCCAGGGCGCCGCGATCACCTCGATCAAGATCGAAGGCGTGTTGCATGAATTCTCGAGCCTCGCCGGGGTTCGCGAGGACGTCACCGACATCGTCCTCAACACCAAGCAGGTCGCGCTGAAGTTCGAAGGCGAAGGCCCCAAGCGCCTCCACCTGACCGCCACCGGTCCGGGCCCGGTCACCGCCGGCCAGATCCAGACCTCGGGCGACATCGAGATCACCAACCCCGAGCTGGTGATCTGCCACCTCGACCAGGGTGCGACGCTCAACATGGAACTGACCGCGGACGTGGGTAAGGGCTATGTGGCCGCCGCCAACAACCGCCCGCTCGACGCGCCGATCGGCCTGATCCCGATCGACTCGCTGTACAGCCCGGTCCGCCAGGTCGCCTACAAGGTGGAAAACACCCGCGTCGGCCAGGAACTGGACTATGACAAGCTGACCCTGACCGTCGAGACCGACGGCACCGTCAGCCCCGAGGAAGCGGTCGGCTATGCCGCGCGCATCCTGCAGGACCAGCTCGCCCTGTTCGTCGGCTTCGACGACCAGAGTTATCGCGCCGCCTCGCCGATGATCGGCCAGGCAGCCCCGGCCGCTCCGATGGCCGGCGGTGCGGTGCCGGAGACCACCGACACCAACCAGCTCAACCGCTACCTTCTCAAGAAGGTGGACGAGCTCGAGCTGTCGGTCCGTTCGGCCAACTGCCTCAAGAACGACAACATCATCTACATCGGCGACCTGGTCCAGAAGACCGAGGCCGAGATGCTCCGCACGCCGAACTTCGGCCGCAAGAGCCTCAACGAGATCAAGGAAGTCCTTGCCTCGATGGGCCTGCGCCTCGGCATGGACATCCCTGGCTGGCCGCCGGAGAACATCGAAGAGATGGCCAAGAAGCTCGAGCAGGAAATGCTCGGCTAAGGCTCCCGCCCCGGCTTCGGCCGGGGCAAAAGGGTAAGGGCGGTGCCCTATTCACCGCCTGGCTGGACCTACCTCGAACGGGGTCCTGACGAACGACAAAGGAAGAACACATGCGACATCGCGTTGGCCATCGTAAGCTGCAGCGGACCTCGGCCCACCGCGCGGCCATGTTCCGCAACATGGCGGCTGCGCTCATCAAGCATGAGCAGATCACCACCACCCTCGCCAAGGCGAAGGAACTGCGTCCCTACACCGAGAAGCTGATCACGCTCGCCAAGAAGGGTGGTCTTTCGAACCGCCGTCTGGCGCACGCCCGCTTGCTCGACGACGCGCAGCTGGTGAAGCTGTTCGACGTCCTGGCCGAGCGCTACGCCGGCCGCAGCGGTGGTTACTGCCGCGTGGTCAAGGCCGGCATCCGCATGTCTGACGCCGCGCAGATGGCGATCATCGAATTCGTCGACCGCGACGTTTCGGCCAAGGGCCAGGACAGCGGCCCGGTGATGATCGACGACGAGGACGATCAGCTCGCCGCCTGAGCGGTAGCGCACAGCACAAACGGAAAGGGCCGCCCCGGACACCCCGGAGCGGCCCTTTTCTTTTGCCCTGCGGCGATGATCAGCGGCGCGGGTAGCCCGGCTGCGGCACGTTGGCGGTGGCCCGCTCGATCTCCTCGCCGGCCTTGTTCAGCGCCTCGCGGATGACCGGCAGGGTGCGGGCCATCGCCCGGCCGCCGGCAACCACCGCGCCCTTGCTCTGCTCGATCCCGGCAGTGACGTCGCGCTCGTCGGTACCGGTCACCGAACGAACGGTGCGCTGGCGGTCCTGGCGGGTCACCGGGCGGTTCTCCACCGCCGCCTCGAGCTCACCCACCGGGAGGTCGAGCAGCGCGCGTGTCACCGCGCCGACCATGTTGCCGATCTGGTCGACCGCGCCGCCGTTGGCGATCTCGGGCGGAAGCTGGGCATAGCCCGGGTCCGAATAGCGCGGCGGCTCGGGCGGACGCGGATTGACCTGGGCGGACGCCGGGCTCGCCAGTGCGGCGAACAGGGCGAGCGGGAGGATTTTACGCATGAACTTTGTCCTCGGCTGTGAAGCGAATCCGCCGAAGCTATAGCAGCTTAGCCCTAAGCCTGCCTGAACAACGGTTCAGCGAAGCGTCAGCCAGGCCAGCGCGGCCCCGCCCGCGACGATGCGATACCAGGCGAACGGCGCAAATCCGTAACGGGTGACGAAGCCGACAAACAGTTTCACCACCACGATCGCGACCACGAAGCTGACTAGGCTGCCGATCAGGATGTTGCCGACCATGTCGGGCGCGATCCGGTCGTGATGCTTGAACAGATAATAGGCCGTGGCGCCGGACAGGGTCGGCATCGCCAGGAAGAAGCTGAACTCCGCCGCGGTCTTGCGGTCGACACCAAGCGCCATTGCGCCAAGGATGGTCGCACCCGAACGGCTGACGCCCGGGACCATCGCCAGGCACTGGACCGCGCCGATCAGCGCCGACTGCCGCAGCGACAGGTTCTGGACGCCGTTGCATTCCTTCGGGCGAACAACTTTCTCCAGGATCAGGATCACCGCGCCGCCGATGATCAGCGCCCAGCACACCACCACGGCGTTGCCGAGCAGCTTCTCGATGTGATCGCCGAACAGCAGCGCAAGCACCACCGCCGGAACGCAGGCGACCACCAGGTTGCGGACGAAGCGCCAGGCACCGGCGTCCTTGCGGAACAGCCCGGTGAAGACGTCCCAGAAGGTCCGCCAGTAGAGCACCACGATGGCGAAGATCGCCCCCGGCTGGATCGCGACGTTGAACGCTTCCCAATCCTCGGCCCGGAAACCGAGCAGCTCGGTCGCCAGGATCAGGTGCCCGGTCGAGGAAACCGGCAGATATTCGGTGAGACCCTCGACGATGCCGAGGATGATGACCAGCCAGAGAACGGGCATCGAGGCTTAGCCGGCCTTGGCCTGGGCGCGACGGTTGGCGAAGCGGCCGCCTTCGTTGAAGCGATCGAGCCACTCGGGCGCGACGGCGGCAAGCGGGGTCGGCTGGATGCCGAAGGCGTCGAGGCCGGGTCCGGTCGCGACATTGTCCTTCTGCAGCATGATCCACTGGTCGCGGGTGATCGGCGCGCCGGGCAGAAAGCCGAGCCGGCTCATCGCGTCCCCGACGAAGTTCGGCAGGTCAACGAGGCCCGGATTGCGCCCAGCGGCCTGGGCGATGACCCGGTTCAGCTCGTGCATGGTGAGGACGTCGGGCCCGCCGAGCTCGAAGGTCTGGCCGGCGAAGCGCCCCGGCTCCTGCGCGGCCTTGGCGATCGCTGCCCCGAGGTCGCGGACGAAGATCGGCTGGAAGCGGGTGCTGCCACCCAGCACCGGCACCACCGGCAGGCGGCTCATCCCCGCGAAGCGGTTGGTGAACTGGTCTTCCTGGCCGAACACGACGCTGGGGCGGATGATGGTGGCGGCGGGGAACGCCGAACGGACATTTCCTTCGCCTTCGGCCTTGGTCCGTGAATAGAAGGAAGCGCTATCGCTCGACACGCCGATCGCCGACACATGGACCAGGCTGGCGGCGCCATTCTCCGCGGCGAGTTCCGCGATCCGCCCCGGGGCGTCGGCGTGGACCGCGCCAAGCTTGCCGTCGAAGGCGCCGACCAGGTTGATCACCCCCCACGCGCCCTCGACCGCCGCCGCGAGGCTGTCCGGACGGGTGAGATCGGTGCGCACCAGGTCGAGCTGCCCGACCGCCGCCAGCGGCTGCAGGAAGAAGGCGTTGCGGGGGGTGCGCTGGGCGACCCGGACCCGGACGCCGGTCTTGAACAGGGCTTCGCAGACGTAAAGGCCGATAAAGCCGCCGCCGCCGAAAACCGTGATGATACGCTCTTGCCAGTCGCTCGCCGTCATGCCCTCGCCCTAGCCGCGCGTGGGCCAAGCGACAAGGCGGTGCGAGAGGTGTTGACGCCCTGCGCTGCGCCCCCTAGAGGCGCCCTCCTACCGGCGAGAAACCTCTCGCGAATAGCTCCTGTGCCCAGGTGGCGGAATTGGTAGACGCACCAGCTTCAGGTGCTGGCGATCGCAAGGTCGTGGAGGTTCGAGTCCTCTCCTGGGCACCATTTCCCGTCGAGCGGGGCACTGGCTCTCCTAGCAGCGCCGCGCACGGCGCATCATGCCCCAGCGCGCGATCGCGGCGACCCGCCACAAACGTTACGAACGAGCGCGAGCGCCGCTTCCGGTTGCGCTACGGCTCGCCATCCCCACGCCCTGTCCCGACCAGTTCGCTGGCAGCGCGGGCGACGTTTTCGAGCGTGTACGGCTTCTGGACGATGATCTTGTTGCGATGCTCCATCGGCAATTGCGCCTGCTCGCCGTAACCGGTCGCGAACAGGAACGGGATGCCGAGTTCCAGCAGCCGGTCGGCGACCGGGAAGCTGTTACGATCGCCCAGGTTGATGTCGAGCATCGCCAGTGCCGGGCGATTGGCGTCGATCGCGTCCAGCGCCGCTTCAACCGTTCCGGCGGTCGCGATGCTCTCCGCGCCGAGGCGCTGAAGGACGTCCTCGGCATCGAGCGCGATGATCAGGCTGTCTTCGACAAGCAGCAGGTCCAGCCCGGTCAGCATCGGCTCCGGCGGTTCGGTGGGATGTCCGTACGCCGGCCGCGGGTAGCGGATGGGCGTACCGGCAATCGTTTTCGGCTGCTCCGAAACGTGGCGGGAGGGGATCCGGAACGAGGCGGTCACGCCTTCGGGCGCGTAGTCGACCTTGGCCGTTCCACCGAGATCGTACGGCACCGACTTGCCGATGATGGTCGTACCGAAGCCGCGGCGGGTCGGGGGCGTCACGGGTGGCCCGCCACTTTCTTCCCACGTCAGCACCAGGTCGCCCGCCTCGTTGCGATCCCACGCGATCGACACCTGGCCCTCGCCGGACAGGCTTCCGTACTTGGTCGAGTTGGTGACCAGTTCGTGGAGGACCAGCGCCATAGTCGAGAACGCCTGCGGATTGAGCATCACCGGCTCGCCGGAAACGACGATCCGCTCCTTCGGCTCGATGTAGGCGCGCGCTTCCGCATCGATCAGCGCGCGCAAGGGTGCGGGGCCCCAATGATCGTCGGTGATCTGGTTGTGAGCCCTGGCGAGCGCGTGGATCCGGCCGTCCACCACCGCCACGAAGTCCTTCACCGCCGGGTCCGAAGGCTGGGACTGGCGAATGAGGCCGCGGATCACCCCGAGGATGTTGCGCACCCGGTGATTGAGCTCGGCGATGAGCAGCTCCTGCCTCGCGCTTGCCCGCTGCCGCTCGGCCGATGCATCGTCGGCAAGCCGCAACACCACCTCGATCAGCGTGGCGCGAAGCGTTTCGGCGACCCGCACTTCCGATGGCGAGAAAGGCTGCGAGCGTCCCCGCACCAGTTCCTGCCATTCGGCGAAGCTTTCGCGCGGGGTCAGCCGGGGGCCGTTGGGGCCATATTCCACCGGCTTGTGGGGATCGCCGGCCCACCGCACCGAGCGCACCAGTTCGGAGCGGAACAGGACCACGTAATCGCGCGGCGCCCGCGAGATGGGAATGGCAAGCAGGCCCGAGGCTGCCGATGCATAGGACTCGGCGCCCTCGACCAGCGATGAGATCTGGTCGGTCGCATAGACCTTGCCTGACGCGGTCCCGTTGAGCGCCCGGACGATCCGGCGGAAATCATCCGCCTCGGGGGTCAGACCCGAAAAGGCGCAGCTCCCGTTTATCCAGACTCCGACGCCATCGGCGGGGATCGCGTTGGTCAGGATGTCCCCCAGCCAGTCGGGATCCTTGAGCAAGGTCTCGTCCGACGCAACGGCGCCGAGCAGCTGGTCGGAGATGTCTCGGGCGCGCCGCTCGTAGAGAACGGTCGCCTGCCGCTCGAAGCTTTCGAGGCGCATCGAGAACATCTGGGCGAACAGCTCGGTGATCGACCGGCGCTCGAACGACGGGCAGCGCGGCGAATAATGGTGGCAGGCGAACAGGCCCCACAATTTGCCGTCGACCAGGATCGAGATCGACATCGAGGCGTCGACGCCCATGTTCTTGAGATATTCGATGTGGATGGGCGACACGCTGCGCAAAGTCGACAAGGACAGGTCGAGCGGCGTGCCATGTTCGTCCAGCGCGGGGACGATCGGCACGGGCACTGCGTGGACGTCGGCGATTACCCGCAGGAGGTTGCGTTCGTAGAGCTTGCGGGCCTGCACCGGGATGTCGCTCGCCGGATAGCGCAGCCCGAGGAACTTGCCGATCCCGCCGCGCACGGCCTCGGCGACCACTTCGCCAGATCCATCGGGCGCGAATTTGTAGACCATCACCCGATCGAAGCCGACCAGCGCCCGGACCTGCCGCGCGCCTTCCCGGAAAAAGGTCTGCAGATCGGCGCATTGGTCGAGGCGGGAGATCATCGAGCGGACGGTTCCGCTGGCATCGCTCGGCTCTCCGGACGCCGGCTCGCATTCGATGACGACCTGCCCGTTGGAGAAATGGATCGAGATGTCGAAGGACTGTCCCCCGTCCATCAGGACGCAGCCGAACATCCGCTCGGTCGCATCGGGGCCGCGAAGCATGGCCGTCCGGTTGCGCAGGTCATGCATGACCTTGGCGGAGAGCAACCCGGCGAGCGGTTCGCCGATCAACTGCTCCGGCGACCGACCAAGGTAATCGCCGACGTTCGCGGAAGCGCGCGCAACGATCCAGTCGGCCGTCAGCGCCAACAGGAAACCGACGGGCTGGATCGCCCCCAGGATATGGATCGGCTCCCGATCGCAATTGGTTAGGTCGACACGATCTTGATCAGGCAACGTCAGTGATCCTTTTGTCGACCATAGCCTGTGCGCTTTGTTCGAACACGGCAAAAAGCGTGCGGGCGGCCTCGATCGCCTGCCCGATGGCGACCGGCTCCGTCAGTTGCTGGTCGAGCGCGGCGACCATCGTCGGCCAGGCTTCGGGGTAGCTGTCGGACAGGAACGCGGTCGGCATGTCGGCCGGCACCGCCCTGCGAAGCATATTGCCGCCGAGGCGCGATCCTTCCAGGACATAGGCCCATCCCAGCAATGCCGGACCGCCACTAACCGCCGGAGCCGCTGCTGCGTCCGGGACCGCCAGCCCGAGGTCCGACAGGTCCTGGACAAGGAACTGCGAGCGGCGGCGGCGAGCCCAGTCGGGCAGCACGTCGTGGACACCGCCCGCCTCCAGGCCTGCTTCCGCGGGAAGAAAGGCGGCCGCCTGCGCGACGAGGAATTGCCCGTAGCCTTCGCGGCTTGAGAGGTCGGCCGCGGAGAACAGCGCGTCCACCCGTTCATGACTGTCGGCAGTGCCTTCCCGAAGCCGGAAGCGAGCAGATTGATGACGCGCGTGCACAGGACTCCGGGGCAGCCGAGGAAGCAAGCGACCTCCTTAGCAAAGCGGACGGAATTGCAAAACATGGCGGCAAACACCCCGCTTCTGGCGCAGTCGCGACAACTAAAACGGGACGACGCCGGCTTCATCGCGCATCCGCCAGCACTCTCAACTGTGACCGACAAGCAACTTGATTCTAAGCCTATTCTGGGCTTTCGTTACGGCTCCGGCGCAGAGCAGCGGGGCTTCAGGGGGAAGTGGAAATCATGCGTGTAAATGGGGTTCGGCGCCTGCCGCTCGTCGCGGTCGTGTGCGCCCTGTCGGCCTGCGGCGGTGGAGGTGGTGGCGTCGGAAGCACGCCGGCTCCCCCCGTGGCCAATCCGCCGACGCCCCCCACGACCCCGAGCCCGCCCCCGACCGGCACCAACAGCTCGCTCGTCGCGCCGCTGCTCAGCGAGACGTTCACCAACCGCAATGCCGAAGTCGCGCTGACCGCGGACGTCGCCGCCGGCACCGGCACTTCGACCATCGCGCAAAAGCCGCTGAACCTGGTCTATGATGCGGCGTCCGGCAGCTACACGCTGACCGCGAACGGGCGGACGTTGGTGTTCGGGCCGTCGGACATCGACCAAGCGCGTTCGACCTCCACGCTGACGGTCTACGTCAAGGGCACGAGCAACGCGAACAGCGACACTTTGACCATGACGAAGGCCGGCACCAGCGGGCGCTTCACCTACCGCTACGTCGGCGGCGCCTTCTGGGAGCGGAGCCTGGTGTCGGGCAATACGCTGACCGCAAGCGCGCAATCCAGCGTCTATGGCGCGGTTACTCCTAACGCGGGCGTGCCACGCACCGGCGCCGCTTCCTACGCCATCGACCTCATCGGCTACGTGACCTCGCAGGCCAATCCCTTCGGGATCACCGGCTCGGGCCGCCTCGACGTCGATTTCGCGCGCGGCCTGGTGGTCGCCAACGGCACCATCCCGATGTCGCCGGCGACCGGATTCAGCGGTTCCTTCCGCTCGGCCGCAACGCTTTCCAGCACCAGCAACTCCTTTACCGGAAGCTTCAACATCGACGCGTTCGGAAGCTATTCCGGAACCATCGAAGGACTGTTCTTCGGACCGGCCGCGGATGAAGTGGGCGGCGCCTGGACCGCTCAGGAAAGCGCCACCGGCGCGGCGAGCGGGGTGATCCTCGGCCGGCGCGACGGCCAGCCCGGGAACGTGTCGTTCGCCGAGGTCAGGAACAATGACTATTTCTATTCCACCGCAAGCCGTCTCGATTATCGCCAGACCGCGACGACGCCGCAGAACGGAACGGTCGCCGACGCCCCGCTGACCATCCAGTATAATGCCGCCAGCGGAAGCTACACGCTGGTCACCCCCGACCGCAGCGTCGTGTTCCGCGGCGGCGGCGCCAACGTCGTCAATGGGTCCTTCATGGCGCTGAGCGGCACCGCCAACGACAGGCTCAGCGTGTCGGGCACGGGGACCTACGTTCGCGCGGGCAAGTGGATCAGCAGCGCCAACGTGCCGCAGTCCAGCAATCTCGACATTCGCCTGCAGCAGTTCGCCTTCGGGATGCCGACGGCGACCGCAGGCGTGCCCCGGTCGGGCGAGGGCGCCTATGTCATCGACGTCGCCGGCTCGGCCGCCGACGGCGACTATCCCAACCGCATGGACTTCAGCGGAACCGGCCTGGTCCGCGTCAATTTCGGCAGCGGCGCGCTCAGCCTGAGCAGCGGCGTCAACTATCGCGAAGACTGGTTCACCTCGGGTCGCGCGGCGTTCACCGCCAACGGCCAGTTGAGCGGCACCGGCACGCTGTCCAGCAGTGCCAATGCCTTCAATGGATCGCTCACCCTGTCGGGTGTCGGCGCCTACACCGGCACCTTCGCCGGCCAGCTCTTCGGCCCCGCGGGACAGGAGCTTGGGGCGACCTTCAAGGCCACCGATGGCACCGGCGGCGCGGCGTCGGGCACGATCCTGGGCAAGCGCGACGACAGCATCCTTGCCGCCGAAGTCGGTCTGACCGACCTCGGCGTCACCACCACCTTCAGCGTCGGTGCCGCCCGTATCGGGCAGACCTCCGACCAGCAAACCGACCTGACCTACAATCCGGCGGCGGGAAGCTATCGCATCAACACGTTGCCCTACGACCTGACCGGACGGGGCTTCGACGTGACGCTCGGGACCGGTGACCGGACGATGGGTCCGGACGGCACCACCGGCTACGACAAGGTGTCGGGCGATGTCCGACTGACCGGCTATCTGTTGAATCCGGGGCCCAACAATCCCCGCCTTGCACTCACCTATGCGAGCTTCGGCGACTTCATGGTGACTTACAACCGGACAGGCTTCGCCAGTACCGATCGCTTCCTCTTCCACTACGGCATCCCCACCACCGGCGCGAGCCTGCCGCGAAGCGGCGTCGCCAACTACTCCGGCCTGGTGCTCGGCCAGGGCCGGTTCGAGCCGATCTCGCTGACGACGGACGTGACCGGCACGAGTGCCTTCCAGATCGACTTCGGCGCCATGACCTGGACCGGCAGCCTTGCGCTTCGCGGGGCACCCTTCGGTTCGACCGCAACCCCGGGCACGATCGGGACTTTTGGTTATTCGGGGCAGGTCGCGACCAATGGCTTCTTCGGCAATGCGTCCACGCCGGGCACCTTTGGATCGCTGATGGGCCGCTTCTACGGACCCGGTGCGGCCGAGATCGGCGCCAACTGGAATATCGGCGGCACCGACCCGAACGGCCAGCGGTTCGAGCTTCAGGGCATCACGGTGGGCAGGAAGAATTAGGGCAGGCAAATGCTCACCCTCGCGCTTGCAATCGCAGCCACCCAGGCGGTCGAGCTCACGCCTGTGCAACTGTTCGACGTCGCTGCAAGGATGGAAGCGGCGGGTCAGCAGGCCGAGGCGGAAACCGCCTATCGCGCGCTGGCCACCAATCCCGACATCGAGCTCCGGACCGAGGCCCGTTTTCGCCTTGCGAGCCTGCTTGCAAAGCAGGGCCGCAAGCGGGACGCGGCGCTTCTGCTGCGCCAGATCCTGGACGAAAAGCCCGATGCGCAGCGGGTCCGGCTGGAACTCACCTCGCTCCTGGCGGAGCTTGGCGACCTGTCCTCCGCCCGCCGCGAATTGCGGGCGATCAGCGCCGGCCCGCTTCCTCCCGAAGTCCGGCTGCTGGTGGAGCGTTCGGCGCTGGCCCTTCGCTCGGTCAAGCCGTTCGGCGCGTCGCTCCAGCTTGGCCTCGCCAGTGACAGCAACATCAACCGCGCCACGCGCAGCGATACGCTCGGCACGGTGATCGGCGACTTCGCGCTCAACGACGACGCGCGGGAAACCAGCGGGACCGGGCTGCGGGCCGAAGGCCAGGTCTATGCTCGCCTGCGGCTTGGGCGGCACAACCTGACCATCTCTTCCGGGACGTCGGCCAGCCTCTACCGCGAGGAGCAGTTCAACGACGTCGCCTTGTCGCTTCGGGCCGGTCCCGAACTCGCCCTCGGCCCGCGCCGCCTCAGCCTTGCCCTGACGGGTGCCCGGCGCTGGTTCGGCGGCGACTTCCTCAGCGACCAGGCCGGCCTTGCGGCGGACGTGCTGCAACCGCTCGGTCCCAGAACGCAGCTTCGGCTTGGCGCCACCACGGCCCGCCTTGCGCGCCATCGCAACCGGCTGGAGGAAGGCTGGAACCACGGTGCCGCGCTCCAGCTCGACCGGGCGCTTGCGCCGACCCGCGCGATCGGTGCCAGCCTGTCGCTCGGTCGCACCACCGCGCGCGACGCCGGCTTCAGCTACTGGACCCGCGGCCTCAACCTCTATGGCTACCAGGAGGCGGGATCGCTGACCCTGACGCTGTCGCTGTCCGCCAGCCGCCTGACCGCCGACGAGCGCCTTTTCCTCTACCCGGAGAAGCGCCGCGAGACGCTGCTTCGCGGCCAATTGGGCATGGTCCTCAGGAAAGCAGAAGTCGCCGGCTTCGCGCCGCAACTTCGCCTGGTCGCCGAGCGAAACCGGAGCAGCATCGGCATCTACGATTACCGCCGCCATGCGATCGAAGCGGGCGTGGTTCGCGCCTTCTAGCGGAACGCTGGCCTTTCGCCCTTCCCCTTTACGGTTCCAACGATCCGCAGCCCACGGAACCCTCTCCCCGCGCCCTGCATTCGGCAGATGTGCTTCGCTTGGCGGAGCATGAGCATTTTCATCGGCTCCCCGCGCCGGTCCGGTCGGGATCGGGGCCGATGCGCAAGGAGGCTTCATGGCCAGCACGACCGCGCCACGACGGGTGATCCACCCGGTGCACGCCCTACTTCTCGCCTCCAGTCTTCCCTTGTTCCTCGGCGCGATGCTGGCCGACTGGGCTTATTCGACGACCCAGTCCGTCCAGTGGGTCAATTTCGCCGCCTGGCTGAACGCGGGCGCCTTGGTGTTCGCCGGGGCGGCGCTGCTGTGGGCGGCGATCGATTTCCTGCGCGCCGACGTTCGTCGTGACGCCCGCTCCGCCCTCTACCTGCTGGCCCTGATCACGACCCTGGTGGTCGGTTTCATCACTGCGCTGGTCCACGGCAAGGATGCATGGGCGGCGATGCCGGCCGGCCTGACCCTTTCCGTCATCACCTTCCTGCTCGCGTTCGCCGCGGTGTGGCTGGGCTTCTCCACCCTTCGCGCGGGAGCAGTCCGGTGAAGCGCCTTCCCCTTATCGCCCTTGTCCTCGCACTGTCGTCGTGCGGCGGCGACCCCGAGATCAGCCAGTATGGCTCGCAGCCGGACCTGCCCAAGCCGCAGCGCGGGCTGATCCCGACCATGACCATCGCCAGCCCCGCCGGCTGGGGTGATCGTCGTCCGGCCGTGCCCGAGGGCTATCAGGTGACCCCGATCGCCACCGACCTCAAGATCCCGCGCCAGACGTTGGTGCTTCCCAATGGCGACATTCTGGTCGCCGAGGGCAAGGGCGGCGGCGACGCGCCGATCCTCCGGCCCAAGGACCTGATCGCCGGCTATTTCAAGCGCAAGGGGACGAGCTCGGTCAAGGGCGGCAACCGCCTGACCCTGCTGCGCGACGCCAATGGCGATGGCACCTACGAAGGGCGCACCGTCTTCGCGGAAAACCTCAACGCTCCCTATGGCCTGGCGCTGGTCGGCAATCGCCTGTTCGTCGCCAACCAGGACTCGCTGGTCCGCTTCGACTACCGGCCCGGCCAGACCCGGGCGAGCGGCCCGCCCGTGCTTGTCACCCGGCTTCCGGGCGAGATCAACCACCACTGGACCAAGTCGCTTGCGGCAAGCCCCGACGGCCGCTTCCTGTTCGTGGGCATCGGCTCCAACAGCAACATCGGCGAGCGCGGGATGTCGGTCGAGGAAGAGCGGGCGATGGTATGGCAGATCGACGCCGAAACCGGCGCCCATCGCCGCTTCGCCACCGGCATCCGCAACCCCACCGCGCTTGCGGTCCAGCCGGGCAGCGGGCAGCTGTTCGCGGTGGTCAACGAGCGCGACGAGCTTGGCCCCAACCTCGTCCCCGATTACCTGACTTCGGTCCGGGCGGGCGCCTTCTACGGCTGGCCCTACGCTTACTGGGGGCCCAACCCCGATCGCCGGGTGCAGCCGTTCAAGGCCGAGATGGTCAATCAGGCGGTGCGCCCCGATTATTCGCTGCAATCGCACACCGCGCCGCTCGGCCTCGCCTTTTCGAATGCGGCGATGGGCGCGCGGTTTGCGGACGGGGTGTTCATCGGTATGCACGGCAGCTGGAACCGCGAGCAGCCGGTCGGCTACAAGGTCATCTTCGTGCCGTTCCGCGGCGGGCGCCCGGCCGGGCCGCCGGTCGATGTCGTGACCGGCATGCAGGCGGACGGCAAGACCTTCGGGCGGCCGGTCGGCGTGACCGTCGATCCGCGCGGCGCGCTGATCGTGGCGGACGACCTGTCGAACACGGTCTGGCGGGTCACCCCGGTACAAGCCCCGGCGCGGGTCGCTTCCGCCCGGTAAGCCGATCGCGTCCAGCGGATCAGTATTGAACGGTGATTACGATCGTGTCGGCATAAGAACCGCTCGCCACCCACTGGCCGGCGGTGATCCGGCCGTAGACCGGTGCCGAGGTGCTGAAGACCAGCAAGCCGTTGAGCGGGGTGGCGATGGTGGTGGTGCCCCCGGTGCCATCGGCCAGCACCTGCGTGCGCCCCGGGTCGGCGTAGAGATTGTAGCGCAGGGTGCTGCCGCCATGGCTCATGGTTCGCTGAAGCGCAGCGCCTGAGGCGCCAGGGCTGGCGGTGATCTCGACCTGTCCGAACAGCGACACGACCCCGGTGCAATTGATCGACACCTGCGCGGTGGCATCGGTCGGACTTGCCGTGACCGGGCTGTACGACCCGAAGCTGAGCGACGTGCTCGAGGTGGTGCAGGAGCACAGGGTGCAGGCCTGCGCCGCCGCCGGCAGCATCGCCGCGAGGATCGCCAGCAGGCACCACCTGAGCAGGCGTGCGGATCCGCTCATTTCACCTCCCCGGTCCTGTTTGCGGAAACGCAGCGCAAAGGCCCCGCAATGCCGTCGGGCGAGGGCGTGAGCCGGGTTGGCAGCCGGACCGTGCAGCGCGCTCCTCCGGCCATGCCGACGCTCAAATTGCCGCCCTTGCCCGCCCCCGTCAGGAAGACGAGCCCATCAAGCCCGGTAAGCCCGGCGCGAGCGCCATCGAGGAAGACGTCGAGCCCGGCGGCCAGCTTGTGTCCGGCCTCGTCGACCAACCGGATCGTTACCGGCGCCGACTGGCTGACCCGGCCGAACCGGACCATCGCCGCCTGGCGGAATCCCGGCACCGCCGCCTGCTCGTCCTCGTCGAGCTCGACGTCGAGGGGCAGGTCGTCGGTCCGGATGGCGATGCGGTTCGGGGCATAAGGCTGCAACCCGGTCAGCACCACGGTCCGCCCGGCGCCCGCGCGAACCGCGACTGGCCGCCCTTCCCGGAACACCTGCACCGCGCGGTCGCCGGCGACATCGACGACCGCCAGGCCATTCTCGATCTGCGCGGTGCGGATCAGCCGGTTCCTGATGAAGACCAGTCCGCCGTGGCCGCTGGCGCGAAGATCGACGCCGTGGGGCGAGCGGGCCGCCTGCAGTTCGAGATCGCCCGCTGCGCCGCGTGCGATCAGATAGCCGTTGAACCGGTCGCCGCCACGGCCACGGGTTGCGGCGGCGCCGTAGTTCAGGCCCCCGTCGCTCGGCGCGCTGTGCTGGAAGCTGGTCGTGAACTGCCCCCGCTCGGCGCTGAAAGCGGCGCTTCCGCGGGACCCGAGCGGACGGCTGAGCGACAGGAAGAAGCCCTTGTCCTTGCCCTGCGCGAAGCGGGACGAGCGCAGGCTGGCGTAAAGGTAGAGATTCCGCAGGGTGACCGAATAGGACAAGGTGCGCAGCTGGAAACCGGTCCCGTCCCGCAACCGGGCATCGACCAGCGCCAGGCTGACCTCGCCGCGCGGCAGGGTCAGGCCTGCCGTGGCGCTCAGTTCGTGGCGACCGTGTCCGCGCCGGGCCGCGATGACCTCACCGACCTGCGCGAAGGCCGCGCTGCTTCGCCGGTAGCTGGCGGTGAGCGCCCCGCGGCGGCCGCGGCGCTGGAACTGGGCGCGCCACTGGCGCCCTGCCCCAAGCGCATTGCGCGACGCCGCCGCGGTCAGCGCGACTTCGGCGAGGTCGAACGGCGTCGACACCAGGGTGACGCCCGCCATCGCATTGGCGCGGCTGGCTTCGACCCGCGCCCCGGCGGTAAGCCTTCGGCCCAGCCCACGCCGCCAGCTCCCCGCCGCGAACGGGTCCCCATAAGCAAGGCTGCGCGTGCCGAAGCGGCGGCGCAGGACGCCAGCCTCGAGCGAGAAATCGTCAAGGCCCGGGCGCAGCAGCTTGGCGCTGGAATAGAAGCTCTGGCTCAGCTGGCGGACTGCTCCGGTGGCGTCCTCGATGACCATGGTGACCTCGCCCGCGCCATTGATGGTCGGCGGCGCGTCGATCAGGAAGCGCCCGGGCCCGACCTGGTGCGATTGCCGGCCGCTGGCGGCGAGCAGCTCGACCGTCGAGGGCACCAGCGCCGAGCCGGCGATCACCGGCACCGGAAAGGTGATCTCGCCGGGCGCCAACGAAAAGTCGGTGCCGATCCGGACCCCGCCGTAGCGCACCGCATTGTTGAAGTCGCCGCCGCGGGTGAAGGTATCGCCAAACACCAGCCGCAGCCGCCGGCCGGGAAAGTCGCGCCGCACGCTGGTCTCGAGGCGGACCGGGCGACCGGCACCGGGCTGGAGGATCGCGGTCGTCCCGACGACACCCCACCGACCCGACGCGCCGAGATCGAGCAGGCCCCCTGCCCGCAAGTCACCGATGGTGCCGCCGAGCGACAGGTCATAGCCGAGGAACGCCATCGGCACGACCGGTCCGACGGCGGGCGACGCCGTCCGTCCCCGCCGCTGGAGCAGGGTCGGCTTGAATGCGTCGGGGGTTGCGGACAGCGACAAGGCGGCCTCGTCATCGTTCAGTTTTCCGGCCAGTCCCGGCACCGCGGCGACGGGTACGAAACGCTGCCCCTCGATCGCCACGTCGATCCCCTCGGGAACCAGCAGCCCGAGGGCGACGAGATCGTCACGAAGGACGACCAGCTCGCCATCGACGATGCCGGCAAGGCTCGGCCGGTCCTGCGCAAGCCCGTTCAGGACCAGCTCGACGGGTTTCAGCGCCATGGCCGCGGCTTCGGAAACGGACGAGCCTTCACCCCCACCGGCATGAGCAGGAGTGACCGCATGACAGCCCGAGGCAAGGGTCAGCGCGGCCAGGAGGGAACGCGGCACCCGGCCTCGCGGCGACGCCGGGCTTCGGCAAGGCTTGCCGGGCACAAGGCTAATCGTGGCGCTTGGGGACGGCCTTGACCTGGCCCTCGCCGGTGACCGCTTCGACCTTGGTGATCTCTCCCTGCAGCGGCGCGAGCGCGATGCTGCGGCGCGTTCCGGCAAGGAGATAGAAGCCGCGTCCCAGCGTTTCCGGCGACCGGCCGGCGCGGCTCACCACCAGCCTGCCGACCTCCGCATGGCGTTGTCCGGTGTTGATGAGGTCCAGCGTTCCGTCGGCGCCGGCCTGCCATTGCAGCAACGGCGCGGCCCCCGCCGGCTTGCGAAAGAGCGGCAGGCTGAGCCTCAACAGGGTGCGTCATTGTACCGGGCTCGGGTGTGCCCCGCGGCAGTTCGTCGACCAGCAGCCGGTAGGCGCTTTCAGTGGCTCCGCCGTGCGCCGGCAGGCTGCAGCGGATCAGCCGCTTTTCCCCCGGCGCCAGTTCGAAGATCGCCGGATTGACCCGGATGTCGGCCGCACCAAGCTGCTCGCTTCCGTCCGGCGCCTGCGACCAGGCAAAGCCGCGCACCTGGATGGCGACCTGCTCCGCGCCCTGGTTGCTAACGTGCAGCGAACAATATCTGGCGCTCGGGGCAAGCTCGATCCTGATCGGGATGACCGCGATCTTCGCCGCCTGCGCCGGGACGCCTGCGGCCAAGACCGCGGCGGCCAGCACCGCAAGGCTCGGCAGACCGGGCCGCCGGCGCATCTAGTAGGAAACCGTGATCGTGACCGTGTCGGCATAAGCGCCGCCCGGCACATTCTGGTTCGCCGCGATCTGCCCGTAGACGGTGAGGACGCTGGGCGAGCCGGTGGCGGTGGTCGTCGCGGGCGTGTCGAGGCCCGGCGTATTGCCCCAGTTGCTCGACCGCGCGGCATCGCTGAACAGGCTGTAGTTCAGGCGGTGCGCGGCATTCGACATCTGCCGTGCCGCGACCGTCGCCCCGGCGGCGTTGCCGGCGTTGAGGCCGACCACGAAGTTGGTCCCCGTGGTGCACGTCACCGTGATCGCGCTGGTCCCGTTGGTGACCGCCGCGCCGACCGGGTCGTAATTTCCGAACAGCATTGGCGAGGCGCTGACCAGGCAGCTGTTCTGCACGGTCGCCGACACGTTCATCGTGGTCTGCGTGGACCCGGCAGCGGCGGATTGCGCCACCGAGAGCAGCACGGCGGATAGTCCCAAAAAGGATATGCTTAATGGTACATGATGGCTTTCCTTCGGTTTCACGCCAAGTAAACCGCATGCCTCAACACCGGCTTTCCGATCACACCGATGCGGATCGAACTAGCGGCCCGACCCTGCCGGTCCGAACGCCTAAATCACGGGAAGGGGTGGAAAACTAACTGTTGAAGTTCCGATGTAACTGGATAAGCTAAGCCCCGGCAGCGATGGGCTGCCCGCAGATGGAGGATCTGTGCCGAGGAGGAGCGCCATCCGGTTTACCGGCGGCCTGTTGGCCGCGTCGCTGCTCGCGTGCGCGCCTGTTTCCGCCCAGCCTGGCGACCCGCGGGTCCAGCGCCAATCGCTCTATGTCCCGGTCCGCGACGGGACCCGACTGGCGGTCAACATCTATCGTCCGGCCGCCGCCTCGTCCGCACGTCACCCGACCATCTTCGCCTTCACTCCCTACCGCGCCCGCTACTTCAAGGACGGCAAGATCGAGGAAACCTTCAACCAGAAGATCTTCGGCTTCCGCGAGCTCGTCCAGGCCGGTTATGCGGTGGTCATCGCCGACGTGCGCGGCAAGGGCGCGTCGTTCGGCGCCCGCCGCGGCTTCCTCGACCGGACCGAGGCGATGGACGGCCACGACCTCGTCCAGTGGGTGGCGCGCCAGCCCTGGTCGGACGGCAAGGTCGGGTTGACCGGCTGCTCCTATCTGGGCGGCACGACCATGCTGATCGCCGGCACCCGGCCGCCTGCGGTGAGGGCGGTATTCAGCGCCGCCACCGATCTCGACAAGTACAGCTTCGTCCGCAACGGCGGCATCACTGCCCAGTTCAACACCCGGCCCGACGAGCCGCTCAGCGTCGACGCGGCCAGTGTTCCGGTCGACGGCGATGCCGGCGGCGCATTGCTCAGGCAGGCCGTTGCGCAACATGCCGCCAACACGCCGATGGCCAGGCTGTGGGCGCAGATGCCCTATCGCGACAGCGTTTCGCCGCTGGTCGGGACCCGCTTCTGGGAAGAGGTCGGGCCCTACACCCACCTCCCCGCGCTGCGCGATCCGAAGGTTGCCTGGTATTTCTGGAGCAACTGGGAGGACGAGCCGACCGAGCAGATGATCCTCGCCGCCGAGAACATCCCGGGCAAGCTGATCGTCGGCCCCGGCAGCCATTGCGAAGCGCCGAGCCAGTTCGACATCGCGGGCGAGCAGCGGCGCTTCTTCGACCATTATCTGCGTGGCACCAATAACGGCATCGAGCGTGAGCCGCGCTACACATGGTGGCAGGAAAACGGCGCCTCGGGCACTTTGGTCCGCTCCAATCGCCTGCCTGGCGCAGGGGTGGCTCGCCTGCCGCTCTATCTGTCGGGCGGGTTGATCCTTGCATCACGTCCGTCGCGCCCGGCGACCACGCCCTTCCGGGTTCGCTACGACCTCAACACCGACGCCTATTTCGCTTTCTGGCCGGCGCCGCTGACCGGCTACGGCCCGGCCTGGACCAGCCCGCCGCTCGCCGCGCCCGCGGTGATGCAGGGCTATCCGATCGCGCGGATCAGGGCGGCGATCGACCGCGCCGACGGCATCCTGTTCGCCTATGTCGAGGATGTCGCCCCCGATGGCAAGGCGAAGGTCATCTCGCACGGCCGGCTTGCCGCGTCGCACCGCAAGCTGTCGGCGCCGCCCTATCGCCGGCTCGACCTGCCTTATCATTCGGGCCTCCGGCGCGACGTCACGCCGATGGTTCCCGGCGTGCCCGCCGACCTGGCCTTCAGCCTGTCGCCGCGCGCCTACACCTTTGCCGCCGGACACCGCATCCGGGTCACCCTGACCGGGGCTGATCCGCGTCAACGCAACCTGGCTGAACTGAAAACCGATCCAGCACCTGTAATCGACGTGCTGGCCGGCGGAGCGGGAGGATCGCGTGTCGATCTTCCCTTTCTTGCCGCGCCTCGGTGGCAGCCAGCCAGAACAGGGGGAAATTGACCATGAAGACCATCCACGTTGCCCTTCTCGCGACGACTGCCTTGTTCGCGGTTCCGGCCGTGGCGCAGACCGCGCCCGTCGGACCGCCGGCGCCGCAGCCGCCGGTCGCCGCGCCCGTCACGCCGCTGTCGCCGCACCAGGACGGCGGCGCGCCCGCCGACGCCGGCCCGACCCCGGTCACCGAAGCAGACGTCGCACCCGACATCGTCGTCACCGGAAGCCGGGTGCGCGGCGCCGCGCCGGTCGGCTCGACCGTCATCTCGCTCGGCCGGGAGGACGTGATCGCCTCGGGCGCGGTTACCACCGACCGCCTGATCAAGCAGATCCCGCAGGTGTTCGACCTCGGCGTCAGCGAGAATTCGCGCGGCCAGTCGGGCGGCAACGGCAACATCACCTACGGCAACAGCGTCAACCTGCGCGGTATCGGCCCCTATGCCACCCTGATCCTGGTCGACGGCCATCGCGTGGTGAACAACAGCCGCTCGTTCGACCCCTCGGCCATCCCGACCCTCGGTCTCGAGCGGGTCGAGGTCGTCGCCGATGGTGCGTCGGCCATCTACGGGTCGGACGCGGTCGCAGGCGTGGTCAACCTCATCCCGCGCCGTTCGCTGAACGGCATCGAGCTCACCGGACGCTACGGCACCGCCGACGATTTCAACCAGTGGCAGGTCGGCGCGGCGATCGGCCAGCGCTGGACGACCGGCCAGTTCATGGTCGCCTACGAGCATGTCTACCGCTCCAACCTCAGCGGCGACGACCGCAGCTTCTTCCGCTCCGACCAGCGCGCGTTCGGCGGCAACGACTATAGCGTGACGCGCTGCGCGCCCGGCACCATCACCGCCGGCGGGGTCACCTACGCCATCCCGGCGGGCGGCCTGACCCCGGCCAACGCCGGCTCGCTGATCGCCGGAACGACCAATCGCTGCAACGATCTCATCGGGCAGGACCTCATTCCCGAGCAGCAATATGATTCGGGCAACATGACCCTCACGCAGGAGTTTGGCGATCGCGTCACGCTGTTCGCCGACGGCTTTTATTCGAAGCGCAAGTTCGTCCGCCAGCCCGCCTCCCAGGCGGCGACGCTGACGGTGCCGCAGACCAACGCCTTCTTCGTGCGTCCCGCAGGCTTCACCGGAACGAGCTACACGATCGCCTATAATTTCATCAACGACCTGCCGATCAACCGGAACCCGGGAAGCGCCACCAACTGGCAGATCACGCCGGGGGTGCGGGTCAAGCTGTTCGGCGACTTCGAGGCGGAGGGCATCTTCAGCCTCGGCCGCGGCAACGACCAGTCCAACACCTATCGCGGGGTCACCACCGCCAATCTCAACGCGGCGCTCGCAAGCAGCGATCCGGCGCTGGCGTTCGATCCGTACGGCCTCGGCCGGACCTCCTCGACGACGCTGGAAAGGATCAGCAACAGCATCTTCCTCGCCCCCACCCTGAACAAATTCCAGGGCTATGAGGCGCGGCTCAACGGGACCTTGTTTCAGTTGCCCGGCGGCGGGGTGAAGCTGGCGACCGGCTACGAAGGCCAGGAAATCCGCACCAGCCTCGGCTCGGCCCGCGGGGTCACCGGCACCCCGATCGTGTTCCGCAAGTTCCAGCGCCGGGTCGATTCGGTGTACGCCGAACTGCTGCTTCCCATCTTCAGCGCCGACAATGCGATGGCGGGCTTCCAGAAGCTCGACGTCAACGTCGCCCTGCGCCACGACAAGTACAGCGACGTCGGCAAGACCACCAACCCCAAGGTCGGCGTGACCTGGTCGCCGACCCGGGGCGTGTCCCTGCGCGGAAGCTACGGCACGTCCTTCCGTGCGCCGCTGATCTCCCAGATCTACGGCAACTCGAACAATCTCTTCGTCCAGACCTACCAGAACCCCTCCGGCTCCCCGATCGTCGGCGTGGCGCTGTCCGGCGCCAACCTCGACCTCAAGCCGGAGGAGGCGACCACCTGGTCGGTCGGCGCGGACGTGGACGTCGGCCGACGGCTCCGGCTGAGCGCCACTTACTTCAATGTCGACTATACCAACCAGGTCGAAGCCTATCTGTCCGACCTCGCCATTTTGTCGCGCGAGCAGCAGTTCGCCGGCACCGGGATCATCTTCCGCGGGACCGATGCGGCAACCCGCGTCGCGCAATTGATCTCGTCCGGGATCGGCGTGGTCGGCTCGCTCCCGACCAACGTCACCCTGTTCGTCGATGGCCGCAACAACAACCTCGGCAAGTCCGAGACGCGCGGCATCGACTTCGTCGCCAACTATACCCTGCCGACCGACACTGTCGGGACGTTCCAGTTCAATCTCAGCGGCACCTACCTGACCCATTACAAGGTCGCGATCACCGAGAATGCGCCGCTGATCGATCGCCGCAACACGATCTTCTTCCCGCTCAAGTTCAAGGCCCGCGGGGCGATCTCGTGGGACCTCGATCCGATCAAGCTCTACGTCCAGGCGACGCACGTGAACGGCTACACCAACAATGCGGTCGCCATCCCGCAGAAGGTGAAGAGCTACACCCCCATCGATGCCAGCATCTCGTGGGATATCGGCGGCCGCGACGGTTCGGGCATGCTGTCGGGGCTGACGCTTGGGGCGGAAGTGCGCAACATGTTCGACATCAAGCCGCCGTACGTGAACCTGGCGCCGTCTGGGAATGGCAGCGGCGGCTATGACGCCACGGTGGCAAGCCCGATCGGCCGCGAGCTCGCGGTCACCATCCGGGCCAAATATTGAGCGCGACGGGGCGGCTTGCGGGCCGCCCCCGCCACTCCTAGCGGTAAGACGGCGCCAGGCCGGCGGCGCGAAGGCCGCGCCACCGCTGCCGGGCTTCCAGCAGGTAGCGGTGCTGCTGAAGATCGCCGCGCGGCGGTGCACCGGTACGGACGCAGGCGATCGCCCGGGCCATCCGGTCGAGCATCTCGCCTTCCGACAAACTGCGCTCCTGAGCCATGACCGATGCCTAACGGCTTTACCCGGCCCCAGCAAGATCGTACGTAAGGCATACGGTTTTGCTGGAGGCAGGTGATGGCATCGTCAGGTCGCATGGCAACGGGCATCGATCCCCGGGCGCTGCTCGATCACTGGTCGATCGAGATTACCGCCAAGGACACCGACGACCTGGTCCGGGCCGCGCCGCTGATCCCGCCGGGCACCAAGATCCCGGTGACCTTCCTGCCGAACGAGACGTTCGAGGCGCGGGTCAGCGCGGCGGCCACCGTGCGCCGCCTGGGCTTCATCCCCATCCCTCACCTCTCCGCCCGCCGGATCCACTCGCGCGAGGAACTGGAGGGCTTCCTGTCCGCCCTCCAGCGCGAGGCGGCGATCGATCATGCGTTCGTGGTCGCCGGCGATCCGCCCGAGCCGATGGGCCCGTTCGCCGATGCACTGGCTCTGATCCAGTCGGACCTGCTCGCCGCCCACGGCGTCACCCGGGTCGGCATCTCGGGTTACCCCGAAGGCCACCCGGAGATTGGCAGCGACAAATTGTGGGACGCAGGCCGCGACAAGCGCCTGGCGCTGCAGGAGCGCGGCCATGACTTCGCCATCGTCACCCAATTCGCGTTCGATGCCGGGCCGGTGCTGAAGTGGATCGCCCATCAGCGCGCCGAGGGCATCCAGGCGCTGATCCGGGTCGGCGTGCCGGGACCCGCCAGCGTCAAGACATTGCTCCGCTTCGCCGCCCGCTGCGGGGTCGGCGCCTCGGCCAAGGTGATGAGCCGCTATGGCCTGTCGATGACCCGGCTGCTGGGCAATGCCGGCCCCGACCGGCTGATCGAGGATCTCGCCGCCGGCCTCGACCCGGCGATCCACGGCGACGTGCGCCTGCACTTCTATCCCTTCGGCGGGATTGAAAACACCGCCGCGTGGATCCGCAATTATCGAAAGAAATTGGCCTGAACGGGCGCCGCACCAGTGACGGTGCGGCGCCCGTTCAGAGGCGTCAGGCGACGGTTTCGGTCCGCCAGCCCTGCTGATAGGTTTCGCGCGCCACGCGCGAATAGGGCACCGGGCTGACCGTCGCCCGAACCTTGATCTGGCGGTGCGGCTCGACCGTGGTCTTGCGGGTGCCGCCGTCGGGCTCGCCCCACGTCACCGTCACCTCGCTGCCGATCTCGACCGAGGGATCGACCGTCGCGAGGCTGAGCGCGGTCTTCTCGTTGTAGCTGTAACCGGTGAACATCGACACGCCGACCTGCGCCCCCGCGGCATCGCGCACCTCGTCGTAATTGGACGAGGCATAGTTGGCGAGCGGCAGGTCGAAGAACTTGTAGGGCGTCTCGTCCGGTTCGAACATCGAACGGAAGATTGCCGCCATGTCCTCGGGGTTCCAGGCCAAAGTCACCTTGCGCCGCTGGCTGGCCGGATCGAGCTGCTCCAGCGCCTCGCGGCCGTGGAAATCATGGTCGAACTTGACGAACGGCCCGTAGCCCAGCTCCCACGGATTGAGGTAATAATCCTCGATGTTGGCGGACACGAAGCTGCCTCCGATCGACCCGGTCGCCTCATAGCTGTCCTCGCCCAGCCATTCGCGATAGCTACGCAGCTTTTCGCCGGTGTAGATCGCAGGCAGGGGCGAGGGGATCCACCCGGATTCGAGGGTGTTGGAGGGATAGGCCCGGCTGCCGCACGGAACGATCCCGAACTCCTTGCCGGCCTCGAGGATCGCGGCGCGGATTTCCTCCTGCTCCTCATACGGACCCCAGATTTCCAGCCCCGGCGCGCCCGACATGCCGTGGCGCAGCGTGCGGACCTTGCGGCCGGCGATGTTCATCTCGCTCATGTTGAAGAATTTGAGCTGCTCCACGGGGCCGCCGTTCAGCTTCTCGATGACGGACCAGGCGTTCGGGCCCTGGATCTGGAAGCGCCAGTTGATCCGCTTGACGGGCTTGCCCATCGGCCGCGACGGGCTTCGGTCGTCCTTGACGATCTCGACGTCGTAGCCGCCGGTCTCGGCGTGGAACATCAGCCAGTTCGCCGCCGGCGCGCGGCCGACGTACACGAACTCTTCTTCGGCGAGGTAGAACAGAATGCCGTCGCCGATGACGTGGCCGTAAGGCGTCGTCGGCACATATTGCTTGGCCTGGTTGACCCGGAAGTTCTTGGTCGAGTTGATCGCGGTATCGCTGATCAGTCGAAGCGCATCCTTTCCGCGGATGAACAGGTCGACCATGTGGTGCGACTGGTCGAACAGCACGGCGCTATGCTGCCACGCCCATTGCTCCGACCGCCAGTTGTGAAACTCGGCCGCGACGACCGGATAGACATAGGCACCAAGCTGCGAGTTGCGCAGCATCTCGACCGGATTGCCGGCACCCTGAAGCAATTGTTCCAGATTCGTCGCCATGGGGATCTCCTCACTTACCGGAGCACCATGACATTTGTAGGTGATACATACAATATCCGACGGGCGGCGGCGTGCCGCGGTTGCGACGGAATCAGGCCCCGCCGCTCTGGTGGATGCGCGACAGCAGATCGATCAGCGTGCGCACCTCGGCCGGCGAGAAGCGATCCTTGAGCCAGGCTTCATGCTGCTCGATCGCAGCGCGCGCCTGCGCCAGCGCGGCGTCCCCCTCGCCCGTCAGGGTCAGGGTCTGGCGGCGGCGATCGACCGCCGAGGCGCCGCGTACCACCAGCCCCTTGCCCTGCAGCCGGTTGACGATCGCCATCACCGTCGCGCGGTCCATCTGCAGCGACCGTCCGAGGTCGGCCTGCGCCATGCCCGGATGATCGTGCACCAGCCACAGGACCGACACCTGTTTCTGCGTGAGGTCGAGGTCGCTGAACGTATCGGTGAAATGCCGGTACACGACGCCGTGCGCGAGCCGGATGTGGAAGCCGAGGATGTCGCCGATCGCCCCCAGCCCTTCCGGCAATGTCACCTCGTCGCTCACCCGTCGCTCCCCACGTTGCCACTTGCTGTTGCCCAAGAAACCGGAAGGTTCAAGCACGGCTGATATTGTATGTTGCACAAACGTTTTGTGCACGCTTACACTTGTGGAGCAGATTAAGGGAGAAGCGGCATGGGACGAATGGTGCTGACATTGTCCTGCCAGGACCGTCCGGGCATCGTGGCGGCTGTCAGCCAGCGCTTGTTCGCCGACGGCGGCAACGTGGTCGAGGCGCAGCAGTTCAACGACCAGTCGAACGACCGCTTCTTCATGCGCATCCTATTCGACACCGAGCGCGACGTCGCGGCGTGGCAGGCCGGCCTGCAGCCCATCGCGGACGAGTTCGGCTTCGATTGGCGGATCCGCTCGGTCGACCAGCCGCGCAAGGTCCTGCTGATGGTGTCCAAGTTCGACCATTGCCTCGGCGACCTGTTGTATCGCTACCGGCTCGGGGAGCTGCCGATGGAGGTCGTCGCGATCATCGGCAACCACCCGCGCGAGGTGCTGACCACTTCGCTGATCGGCGACATCCCCTATCACCACCTGCCTGTCACGGCAGCGACCAAGGCCGAACAGGAAGCCGCGGTGCGCAAGATCGCGGAGGACGGCGGCGCCGAGCTGGTGGTGCTTGCCCGCTACATGCAGATCCTGTCCGACGAATTCTCCGCCTGGCTGGCCGGACGCTGCATCAACATTCACCACAGCTTCCTGCCGGGCTTCAAGGGCGCCAAGCCCTATCACCAGGCGCACGAGCGGGGGGTGAAGATGATCGGCGCGACTGCCCATTATGTCACCGCCGACCTCGATGAAGGCCCGATCATCGCCCAGGACGTCGAGCAGATCAGCCACGCCGACACGCCTGCCGACCTGGTCCGCAAGGGCCGCGACATCGAACGTCGCGTCCTTGCCACCGCAGTCCGCTTCCATCTCGAGGACCGGGTCCTCGTGAACGGGTCCCGCACCGTCGTCTTCCGTTAGGCCTGCAAGCGCTTGCAGTCATCCCGGCGGTTGCTATGCTGAATGACAAATTGCTGCGGGAGAATGACGATGTTGCGATCGGTGCCTGGGCTCTCCCTTGCCGTCATGGCTCTGGGGGCTGCCGCCCCGGCCTCGGCGCAGAGCGATGTCCCGGTGGTTGAAACCTCGCGCTACCTCGAAAGCTTCGACGGCACCCGGATCGCCATCACCATCCTTCGCCCGGCGCAGGCGGGGCAGGTCATCACGGCCCTGCTGCCGGTGATCGTCACCCAGGATCGCGGCCAGGAAGGATCGGAGCGGGTCGCGGCCGCGCGGCGCTTCTTCCTCAACCGGGGCTATGTCATCGTTGCGCAGGACCGGCGCGGGGTCGGGGCGTCGTTCGGAATACAGAAGGGCTTCGTCAACGCCTTCGATGCCGAGGACGCCAAGACGGTGATCGAGTGGGCCGGCGCGCAGCCGTTCAGCAATGGCCGGGTGGTGTCGTGGGGCTGTTCCAACCAGGGTGCCTGGCAATATCTGGTCGCGACGCTGAAGCCGCGCCATCTGGTCGCCATTGCACCCTCCTGCGCGAGTCCGCAGTTTTTCGATCATGGGGTGATGACCAATGGCGTGCCGATGTTCCCGGCCGGCACCGCGCCTTTCTCCGGGGAGTGCCGCCAGGCGGCGCCTGAGCGTTTTCCGGCCCGTCCGGTGGCCGACGACCGTGACGGAGCCTTGCTCAAGGCGGCGCAGAAGACGCGCGGCTGCAACGCTCCGATGCTGGGACAATATTGGCGGACGATGACGCGCGACGGCCTCAACCCCGTGACCGGCACCCGGCCCGGCCTTGCCGACAGCAGCATCACCCAGTGGCAGGCGGTCCGCGATTCCGGGATTCCGATGCTGCAGATCGGCGGCTGGTACGACGCCGCGGTGCTGGGCCAGATGCAGGGCCAGCGCTTGTGGGGCGGCAAGGTGATCATGGGTCCGTGGGTCCACGGCAATGGCCTGCCTGCGGGCGCCACCTTCCCCAACGCCGCCCGCGACCTCCTCGAGGAGACCGGCCGCTGGTTCGACCATTATGCCAAGGGCGTGGCGAACGGCGCCGACAGGCCGGGGATCACCTATTACACGATGAATGCGCCCAAGGGCCGGGAATGGGGCTGGCGCGCAAGCTGGCCATCAGTGAGCGAGGGACAGACCAGTTTCTACCTGTCGCCGGCCGGCCTGTCGCGCACGCCGGTCCCTGCGGCACCGCCCGCCTCCTATGCCGAGCAGGCCGCCACCTGGTTCGAGGGCCGCTACGAACCGCTCAGCCACTGGTGGGGCGGCGACATGGCCGCGACCGATGCCAGGATGCTCGGCCACCAGAGCAGCCCGCTTCCCGCCGATACGCGGATCACCGGCACCCCGGCCCTGCGCCTGTGGCTGGGGTCCGACACGCCCGACGTCAATCTGTTCGCCGTGCTGCAGGATGTCAGCCCGGACGGGCGCTCGACCTACGTCACCGATGGCCGGCTGCGGGTCGCGTCGCGGCGGATCACCACCGCGCCCTTTCCCAACTCGATCCAATATTGGAAGCCGAACTATGGCTCTGACCAACAGCCGCTGAAGCCCGGCGAGGTGGTCGAGGCGGCGTTCGAATTCTACCCCATCTCCTACGTGTTCAAGCGCGGGCACCGCCTGCGGCTGAGCATCGCGACCACCATCGGCAAGGATTATCAGGCGCTGTCCGCCAATCGCGGAAAGGCCCCGACCATCACGGTCCTGCGCGACGCAGCGCACCCCTCGCGGCTGCTGCTTCCGATCGTCCCCAACAACTAGCGGCGCGCGCGGAAGCGGGTGACCTCGCCCTCGAGGAAGGCGACGATCCGGGCGTCGACTTCGGCCGCGTCGCTGCTTTCCTGATTGTAATTGTCGAGGTCGAGCGAAAGCACCGGCACCCCCGCCCGGCGCAGCGCGCGGAGCACGAACGGGTCGGCGTCGGACAAGGCGATCGCGCCGTCGACCCGGTGGGTTTCGGCTTCCTTGACGTGCCACGCCCCGGCCCAGGTCGGCATCCGCAGTTCATCGCCCATCGTCACGAACCGCGCCGCCAGCGCGCGCATCGGCTCCTGCCCGGGCGCGGTGCGTCGGATATAGCCGTCAGCGGCGAGCGCGAGATACATCGACCAGACGAAGACCGCGCCGTGGCTTTCCTCCCAGCGCTGGTAGAAGCCCATGTCGCTCCACATGCCGCGGCCGATCCACATCAGCCGCAGCTTTTCGTCGGCGCAGGCCACCTCCCCCGCCGCGTCGCGGGCCGCCACTTCCTCGTAAAAGGCCCTGGCGGCATCGCGCGCCCATTCGGTCCCGCGATGCCACTGCGGGACCATGGTCGCGGGCATGGTGTCGCTGATCGACACCGGGGCCCTTGGCGCCGAGGCGATGAGGTCGCGGGTGCGGCGGTAATAATCCTCCTGCTCGTTCACCAGCTCCATGATCGCGGCAAAGCGCGCCGGGTCGAAGCGATGGCCGCTTGCCCGTTCGAGCCGCTCGATCAGCGCGTGAAGCTCGGCGGTCATCAGGTCGAGCCGCTCGGGCTCCAGCGTCTCCTCCCAGCGATCAAGCAGGCTGTCCCACCAGTCGATCGGAAATTCGAGCCGGGTCTCGGCGCTGCGTTCGAACAGGAACAGGTCGGCGCCCGTCTCGCGCGCCCAATGGTCGTAGATGCGCGGCGTCGCGTCGGTGCCCAGAACCGCCTGCACGAAGGCCGGCCGCGGAAGCCCGCCCCACGGCGCATCGGCCTCGCTCTCGTCAAAGGCCGAGGCTATCCCTTGCGCGCTATAGGCCTCGACCTCGCTCGGGTAGCCATGCTCCTGTAACAGGTGGAAATAGCGCCCCGACTGCTGCTTGGCGGCGACGATCGAGGCCCACCACTGGTTGACCACGAATGGGATGTTCATCGCCCGAAGCACTTCCTGGGGCGAGTTGGCGTTGACCACCGCCAGCTTTTCGCCGCGCGCCACCGCCTCGCGGATGCCCTGGAACCAGCCCCTCTGGAAGCTTCCGAAGCTGGCGATCGAGGCCAGCGACTTGCGGCTGCGCTGGCCGGCGGCGCGCGGGGGTCGGGCGGCGTCCGTGGCCGGCGGTGGCGCTTCCGAGAAGCTTCCGATCACGTCGACCCTGTGTCCGGCTGCCTTGAGGCCGTCGCGCAGGAAGCCGGAGTCCCAAGCGGTCGCTTCCTCGCCGCGGCTCTGCACGATCAAGGCGTGATCGAGCTGCAATTCGGCCATTCGCCCGGTGATCGCCTCCAGGCGCTGGGCCGCGGGCAACAGCATGCGCGGCGCGAGGCGCTCCGGATCGGCGAGGCCCGCCGGCGTGTCCGGACTGGTCGCCCAGGCGGCGAGCAGCGGGTCGCCCCAATCCTGGTCGTCGGCGCCCGCCACATAGTGCTGCTGTTCGAGCTCGCGCTGGCGGGCGGTCGAGAACTGCGGCGAGCCCAGCACGAAGGTCCGCCGGCCGTTGGGATGCGCGTCGGGCAAGGCTGCGACCAATTGGGTCCAGCTGACCGGCTCCAGCGCGCAGGCGGCACCAATGGCGGCGATGCGGGCGACGCCGGCCAGCGGCGCGACCTGCGCCACGCGCGCGCGTTCGAGCGCTGCCTCGCGGGCCAGTGCCCCCTCCCCGGCCGGCCCGCCAAGCTCCTCCAGCCATTCGACCAGCTGCGCCAAGCGTTGCTCATTGTAGTGACGGCTCGATGGCCTTGGCAGGTGCAGGAGGTCGAGCAGGTGGATCGGGCGCGGCGGCAGGTCGCCCATGCGAACCAGTTCGCGCACCGCGGCGAAGATCTGCGGCAGGTCGCTATCGGCGCGGGTGAACAGAATCGGATCGCCCGAGGTATCAGCGGCGATCTGCTGCAATAGCGACTGGCCGCGCTGCGACAGCAGGCCGGCACCCGCCAGCGCATCGGCATCGGGGGTCGGACCCGGGCGGGGCACCATCCGCACCGGCGCAAGGCCATGGGCGCGAAGCAGGGCGTAGGGCGCATCCTGGCCAACGACGCGGATCACCCGGCGGCCCTGCCCCCGCAGTTCGTCCGCAACCTCGCCAGGATGGTCGCAGGCGTGGACCAGCCGGGCAAGCGCGTCGTCCATCAGATCACGCCCTTGGCGCGAAGCTCCGCGATGCGCGCTTCCGAATAGCCGAGCGTTTGCGCCAGCACCCGGTCGTTATGTTCCCCGACGTGGATCGGCAGCACGTCGTCGAAGCCGGTGTCGGCATCGGAGAAAGTGATCGGGATGCCTGCGGTCCTGAGGTTATCGTTGTTTTCATAAGCCGGGTGCGCGACCGGCACCGCCTCGTGGCGCGCAATCACGCGGGGATCCTGAAGCGCCTCGTCGGGATGACGGACCGGTGCGACCGGAACGCCCTCGGCTTCCAGCAACGCGACCGCCTGCTTGACGGTGAGGCCGCTAGACCAGGCATTGATCTGTCGCTCTAACTCGGCGGCATTGGCGACGCGGGTGTCGCGGGAAGCGAAGCGAGCGTCGTCGCCCAGCTGCGGCTGGCCCATCGCGCGGAACAGGCCGCGCGCCAGTTTTTCGTGCACCGCGACCAGCGCGATATAGCCGTCGGCGCATTCGAACACCCCGAACGGCGACAGGCGCTGGACCGTCAGCCCGGTCCGCGCCTGCATCCCCGCCGCAGCCATCGCCGACCAGTTCTCGATCGCGACGAAGCTGGTCAGCGCGCCGAGCATCGACACGTCGATATGCTGGCCAAGGCCGGTGCGATGGCGCTGCTCCAGCGCGGAAAGGATTCCGATCACCGAGAACACCGGGGCAAGCATGTCGGCGATCGGAATGCCAATGCGGACCGGCGGTTCGTTCGCGCCGCCGCTGGCGTACATCGCGCCCGACAGCGCCTGGATGATGATGTCCATCGCCTTGCCGCCCTCGGGCGCGGTCGCGCCGAAGCCCGACAGCGAGCAGTAGATGATGCGCGGGTTGGCAGCCTTGGCCACCTCGTAGCCGATGCCGAGCCGGTCGGCGGTGCCGGCGGTGAAATTCTCGACCACGATATCGGCGGTGCGGACGAGGTCGGAGAACACCGCCGCCGCGTCCGGTGCCTTGAGATTGAGCGACATGCCCAGCTTGCCGCGAGCGCGGGTCAGGTGCGAGATCGAGATGTCATCGTCGTGGGTTTTTTCGACCGTGATCCCGTCACGTCCGACATAAGGGCTGTTGTCGCGCGCCAGGTCGCCGCCGCGCGGGTCCTCGACCTTGATCACCTCCGCGCCCAGCCCGGCCAGCAGCAGGGTCGCATAAGGACCCGCCAGCGCGCGGGTGAGATCGATGACTCGCAGCCCGTCGAGCGGGCGTTCGCGGCTATGCTCGGTCAAGCGATGGTTCCTTTGAGCGCGTTGATCTGGTCGTCGGTAAGGCCGAGGCCGGACAGGATTTCGTGGGTGTCGGCGCCGGGCGGGGAGGCTGCGGTGCCGGCCGGCTGCTGGCCTTCGAGGCGGACCGGACTGCCGATCTGCAGCGCCGTCCCGCCGCCCGGAAGCGCGACCTCCACCGCCATGCCCCGCGCCCGGTTGTGCGGATCGTCGAGCGCTTCGGCGATGGTCAGGACCGGAGCATATTGGGTGTCGGCGGCGGCTAGAATGGCGAGCCAGTCGGCGCGCGTCCGGGTCGCCATCACCTCGGCGATGCGCTGCTTCATCTCCGGCCAGGCCGTCCGCTCCATCTGGCGCTCGGCCAGCTCGGGCAGGCCGATCGCCTCCACGAACAGCCTCCAGTAGCGCGGCTCCATGTCGGTGGTGACGAGATAGAGGCCATCGGCCGTGCGCCAGATCCCGCTGTCGGCGCGGTGCATGCCCTTGGGCGGCGCCGTGGCGAGATCGGGATTGCGCGAGACGACGTTGGCGACCAGCGGCAAGGAAGCGTCGCTCATCGCGATGTCGAGCCGCTGGCCCTTGCCCGAGCCGGCCCGCGCCAGCAGCGCGCCGAGGATGGCGATCGCCCCGTTCGATCCGCTCAGCAGGTCGGCAACCGGAACGCCGGGAAACGACGGCCGCTCGGGATCGTCGCCGATCCGCGACAGCGCCCCCGAAATGGCCAGCGCGACCGGGTCGTGGCCGGGGCGGCGAGCGTAGGGCCCGGTCTGGCCGCACAGCGAGATCGAACAATAAACGAGGCCCGGGTTGAGCGCCGCCATCTCCCCGGCGCCATAGCCCATCGCGGCCATCACGCCCGGGCGGTAATCCTCGACCAGCACGTCGGCGGCGGCAATCAGGCGATGGATCGCCTCGCGTCCGCCGTCCGAGCCGGGATCGATCAGAACGCTTTTCTTGCCGCGGGCGAAGATGTCCTGCGCGCGCAGCCGGGCGTTTTCTTCCTCGGACAATCGGTCCCAGCCGAACACCTTGCGCTGCTTGGCAAGCTCGCGCGGGTTCTCGATGCGGATCACCTCGGCCCCCATCTCGGCCAGCAGCCAGGTGCAATAGGGCCCCGGCAGGAACTTGCTGAAGTCGATGATGCGGATGCCGCCGAGCGCGGTCATGGCCGGGCATCCAGCGACGACAGCCACAAGGGCCCGGGCAGCTTCACGCCGTCGACCTCGCGCCACAGGCCGCGGGCAGCGAGATGGTCGCTTGCAAGCGCGTCCTCGGGGGTGTCGATGTAGGACAGGCCGAGGCCCTTCCGCGCGGAAAGTTCGCCAAGCTCGGCACGGGTGCGGGACTGGAAGAAGCCGGCGACGATCTCTTCCCACTCGACCAGGGTTTCGCGCGCGACGTCGGCGACCAGCACCGTGTCCCAGTTGACCTCGGCCAGCGGCCCGGCGCGGTCGCCCAGCAGGCCGACCATCGCGCGCATCATCGGTGGATTGTCGACCAGCGCCCAGGTCACCCAGCCGTCCTTGCACGGCCACACCTGCCGCACACCCGACTTGCCGCGGATCAGGAGGTTGCCGGTGCGCTTGCCGATCCGGCCGGTCCAGCCCCAGGTCAGCGGCTCGCGATAATTGGCCAGCACCGCCGATTGATAGGCCGAGACCTCGACCAGCTGCCCGCGCCCGCTCTCCGCCCGCGCCCGCAAGGCGGTCAGGGCACCGATCACCGCCTGGATCCCGGCCAGGGCATAAGCCTGCTGCCCGGGCAGGGTCAGGGGCGCGCGATCGGGATCGCCGACGATGGCCATCAGGCCCGACCGGGCCATCAGCGTGAGGTCGGTTTCCGGCCTGTCGCCATTGAGCCCGCCCGGCAGGAACGGCGCGATCACGACGTCGATCAGCGCGGGGTTGGCCGCGGTCAGCGTGTCGTGGTCGAGGCCGGGCCCGCGCAGCACGATGTCGGCCTCGCCGAGCAGCGCCTCGGCCTCGCCCGGACCGAGCGGCTGCTTGCCGTGGTTCCAGGCCAGCTCCCCGGGAGACGCGCGCCGCACCTCGGCGCCGAGCTCGGCCAGCATCCGCCCGGCGATGGCGCCGAGTTCCTCGGTGAGATCGATCACCAGCAGGTGGGCCAGAATCCCTCTCATGCCAGCGCCCCGGCCGCGATCAATTCCTCGACCTCCGCTTCCGGCAGTCCAAGCAGGTCGACGAATATCGCGCGGTTATGCTGGCCAAGGTTGGGCGGCGGTCCGACCCGTACTTCGCTACCGGAAAACCGCAGCGGCGGCGCCGGCATGTCGCAGGTGCCGAGCTTGTCGTGGGTGATGGTCCGGAAATGGCCGCGCTCGACCAGTTCGGGATCGGTGTAGACGTCGCGGCCGTCGGCCACCGCCTCGGCGGGGATGCCGGCAGCGGCGAGGCGATCGGCGAGGATGTGCGCGTCGTGCAGCACGGTCCAGCGGCCGAGCGCCTTCTCCAACGCCTCCTCATGCTCCTTGCGACCCGCGAGCGTCGCGAAGCGCGGATCGTCGATGCCGCTCATCTCCGCCAGCCGCGCCCACTCCGCATCGTCTCGCACAGCAGTTGCGATCCACTGGTCGGAGCCGCGTGCCGGAAATGCGCCATGCGGGGCCATGGTCGCCGAGCGGTTGGCCGGCTTGCCGCCGCGACCCTGTTGCAGCGCCGCGAACTGGTCGGCCATGACGTGCACCAGCGGTTCGACCTGGCTGATGTCGATATGCTGTCCCTCGCCGGTCCTCGCCCGATGCTCGAGCGCGGCCAGCATCGCCACCGTCGCGAACATCGGCGCCACCACGTCGCCATAGGCGAAGGGCGGCATGTGCGGACCGCGATCTTCCCACCCGGAGAGCGCCGCCATGCCCGACAGCGCGCCGGCCGAATTGCCGTAACCGCGCATGGTCCCGAGCGGCCCGGCCCGCCCGGCGACGCTGACGCTTACCTGAATGATATCGGGCTTGATGCGCTGCAGCTCGGCGAAGGACAGGCCCACGCGGTCCATGTAGCCGTGGCTGAAATTCTCGACCACGATGTCCGCCCAGGCGACCAGCTTCTTCGCCACCGCCACCCCGCGCGGGTCGCCAAGGTTGATGGTGACGCCCATCTTGCTCGTGTTGGTGATCGCGAAAAAGGTCGACGCATCGGGATCGCGCCCGCCGCCGGCGAACGGTCCGCTCAGCCGCCCGAGATCGAGCCGCTTGCGCGATTCGATCTTGATCACGGTGGCGCCGAGGTCGGCGAGATCCTTGGTCGCGCGCGGACCCGCCCCGACCCAGGAGAAGTCGGCGACCTTCACCCCGGCCAGCGGAAGCGTCATGGCGTCGGCCCCTTCGCGCATTGAACCTGCGGCTGGGCCAGCAGGCGCTGCGCTTCCTCGTAGATCGGAAGCGCATCGACGCCGACCGACTTCAGCCGGACCGCCTGGTCGCGGGCGTCCTGATTGTAGAGCTGGTCGAAGCGCTGCTGCTCGGCGGGAGTGAGATCGGAGAAGCTGATCCCCTCCTCCTTGCCATATTTGATTCCCGCCGCCTCGGCCTTGAGCAACTCGCGGTTCAAAGCGGCTTCCCAGCGCGGCTTGCCCTCGATCATGATCTGCTGGAGGTCGGGCGAAAGCCGCTTCCACGCCCGGTCCGACATCGCCCGGGCGGGGTAGGCACCCCGGCTGAAGCGGATGGTGGTGAAGTGCTTCGCGACCTCGGCGAAGTGCAGGCTGCGGATAGTGTCGGCCGGCGCCACTACCCCGTCGATCACGCCCTTGGCGAGCGCGGAATAGACCTCGCCCATCGGCATGTTCACCGGGTCCGCGCCAAGCTGCTTCAGCACGTCGATGGCATCGGTCTGGGCGCGTAGGCGAAGGCCGCGCAGGTCGGCGAGGGTGCGGACCGGACGGTTGCGAGTCAGCACGCCGGGGAAATTGCCGCCCTGCACCGCCAGCACGTGAAGCCCTTCCAGCTCGTGCCCGAACGCCGGGAAGCGGGCGGCGAGGCAATCGTAGACCGTGACCTGATCGGGAATGTCCTTGACCCCGCCGTAAAAGGCCGCCTGCCCGCGCAGCAGGTGCGCACCGCCGCGCGAGTAGATGGGGGTGATGAGGCCGATGTCGGCGATGCCGTGGCGGATCTCCTCCATGCTCATGTCCGACGACAGCAGGGCGCCCGACCAATAGGGCTTGAACGCGATCCGCCCGCCGCTGCGCTGCGTCACCCACTTCATCCATTCCTGATCGGCCAATCCGAACGGATGCGTCGGCGGATAGGGGCTGGCGTAGGTCAGGACATGGGTGCCGGGCGCGGGCTTCTCGGCGTTGCAGCCACCGAGCAGCAATATCGCCGCAAGCAGGCCCAGAAGCTTTCTCATGCCAGCACCTTGGGCAGCCACAGGGTGACGATCGGAAAAGCGATCAGCATCGCGAGGTGGAAGAAATCGGCGACCAGGAAGGGCACGATGCCGCGGAAGATGGCGCCCAGCGGAATGTCCTTTCCGATCGACTGGATGACATAGACGTTGAGCCCGAGCGGCGGGTGGACGAAGCCGATCTCCATCGTCCGGACGAGGAAGATGCCGAACCAGATCGGGCTGTACCCAAGCTCGACCGCGATCGGCAGGAAGATCGGCGTGGTCAGCAGCATCAGCGCCAGCCCGTCGAGGAAGGAGCCGAGCAGCAGCAGGATAAGCGCCATGGCGATGATCGCGACGACCGGGCTGGCGTGGAGGTCGCGGACGGTCTGGCTCATAAGGTCGGCGAGGCCGGTGACGCTGACGAACGTCGCGAACAGGATCGCGCCGAAGATGATCAGGTAGATCATGCCCGTGGTCGACAACGTCTTGGCGAACGCATCGCCGATCGCGGCGCGGTTGAAGGCGCCGCGGAAGGCGCACAGCAGGAAGGAGCAGATCACGCCGACCGAGGCCGCTTCGGTCGGGGTGAACCAGCCGATCATCAGCCCGCCGATGACAAACACCACCAGCAACAACACGTCGATGACGCCCAGCAGCGCCCGCATCCGCTCGCGCCACGGCACGCGCTCGGACGGCGGCCCAAGCTCGGGCTTGAACCAGCACATGATGGCGATCGCGACCATGTAGAACAGCGCCTGGCTGAGGCCCGGAATGACCGCAGCGATGAACAGTTTGCCGATCGATTGCTCGGCGATGATCCCGAACACGATCAGCGCGCCGGATGGCGGGATCAGCGCCCCAAGGGTGCCGCCCGCGGCCAGCGCACCAGCGGCGAACCCCGGCTGGTAGCCGGCACGGCGCATTTCCGGGAGCGCGGCCGAACCGACGGTGGCCACCGTGGCAAGGCTCGACCCGCTGATCGATCCGAAGCCCGCGCACCCGGCGATGGAGGCGAGGCCGAGGCCGCCACGGCGATGGCCGACGAAGCGCGCGGCGACATCGAAGAAGTCGCGGCTGGCCCCGGCCGCGAAGCACAGGTGTGCCATCAGCAGGAACAGGGGCAGCACCCCCAGCTCATATTTGGTCGCCACCTCGAAGATGACCACGCCCGCCTTGGCGACCGCCGCCTCGGGCGAGAGCATGACGGCAAGGCCGCCGATGCCGGCGAGTGCCAGGCTGATGCCGATCGGCACGCCCAGCGTCAGCATCGCCAGCAGGGCGATGATTCCAATGAGGCCGACAAGCTCAGGCGTCATGTCGCCTCCACGCCCGCCAGGCCTGGCGAAGGAAGGCGATCGCGACCACCACGAGCGCCAGCGTCATCAGTAGGCGCAGCAACCGCAGGGGGATGTGGAGCAGCTCCGAGCGCTCGAACCCGTTCCACAGGTCGGCAAGGATCATCGTCGAGCCGATCACCAGCACCAGCACGGTAAGGGAGGCGGCGATGTCGGCGGCAATCGCCAGTCGCCGGCGCGGTTCGGGTTTCAGCCGCTCGGTCAGGATATGGACCCCGGCATGCCCCCGCGCCAGGGTCACGCTGACCAGCGAGGAAGCGGCGATCAGGACGATGGCCGCCTGAACCACCTCGATCGCGCCGAGCAACTGGAAGCCGGCATGGCGGCCAAGCACCGCGATGGAATCGGCTGCCGTCGCCAGCAGGAGGCCGCAGCATCCGACCACGAACGCGATCCTGGCGACCGGTCCGCCCGTGACCGGCGCCGGAGCGTCGCCGTCACTCGAGTCGGTCGAGGTCGCCATCTCCTCCGCCACGCGATCGTCCTCCCCCGATTGACAGGCACTCGTTCGACCACTTTAGTGATCGCTCAGGCAAAACCGTAGAAATTATCAACCATCTGTCAACAGGGTCTTCTCGTGAAAACTGACGAAAAGAGGCGGGTGGCCCGCACCGCGGGAAGGCCGTCCGACGGCGATGGGGCGACCGGGATCAAGCTCGGGCGGCTCGGCAATTATGTCGGCTTTCGCATGCGCCGCGTCCAGAACCAATTGTCCGCCCTGTTTGCCGCGGCGACCACTCACTACGGCATCCGCTCGGGACTGTTCTCCTCGCTTGCGCTGATCGAGGCCAATCCCGGCATCTCGCAGCAGGAACTGTCGAGCACGGTCGGTCTCGACAAGTCGATCACGGTGCAGATCGTCGACGAGCTCGAGAAGCGCGGCTGGGCGAAGCGCGAGCGCTCCACGGTCGATCGCCGCCGCCATTCGCTGACCATCCTGCCGGGCGGCGAGAAGACGCTCGACGAACTGTTCGCGATCATGGTCGATGTGGAGGCCAAGGTGCTGGCCCAGCTCGATGCCGACGAGCGGCCGATGTTCGACGCTGCGCTCGACCGCATGTACGGCGTCTTCCACCGCTAGCGAAAAGCGCTCGCCGCCTGCCGCCGCGCTTCGGCTTTCTGCACGCGCGCCTCGGGCGACCGCAGCCACCCGGCCCGGACCAGCCCGTCGACCGCCGCGTCGAAGCGGCGCAGATAGTCCGTCGCGCCGCCGGGATAGAGTTGCCGCAACCGCTCGCGTGACAGTGGCACGCGGCGCATCGGGATGGCCGGGCTGCCGATACCCGGCGCCGCCTGGTCGCAGTTCGATCCTTCCGGCGCCTTGCCGTAGCGGGCGAGCGGAACGGCGATCTGGGCGGGGCGGATGCCGCCCAACGTGTTGCCGTTGGAGTCGCGGACCTGAACCAGTTCGCGATGCCGGAGCCGGGCGGCGCGCGGCGGCGGAACGCCCTCCCGCACCCAGCGCTCGAGATTGGCGTGGGCGGCCCGGGCAAAGGCCGCAATGTCGATATCGCTCGGCTGATACGGGCAGGCGTCGACGGGTGGCGCGAACGGCTGTTTCAGCCGCCACGCGATCTGCCGCTCGGCAAGAAAAGTGCGGAGCCCGCCCGAGCCGTGGGTGGTGCCGGGCAGCTCGTACAGGCGGTGCGCCCCGGGGCTTCGGTCGCGATCGGGGGTCTGCGGTTCGCGGTTGGTGATCGCCTCATTCTCGCTCTGCAGTTCGATCACGGGCACGTCGACGGGGCGGTTGGGCCGCCGCGGATCGTCCACCCCCGGCATCGGCAAGCGCCCGTTGAGTGGGAGATAGCCCGAGCGGAAACTGAAGCCCGAGATCCCGATCAGGTAGCCGTCGATCAGCGGTCGGCCCGAGGCCGTTCGGGCGCGATCGTGAAAGCCCTCGTTGATGAAGGTGCGAAGCAGGCTGCCGGTGAACGACCAGCCCGACGAGAACACCCGCCGCACCGCGAGGCCCCTCAGCGGCCCGGCCGGATCGCGCAGCAGCCGGGCGCTGTCGGTCAGCACGTCCCAGCGGATGCCATCCTCCTCCGCCGGCCAGCGAAGCGGGGCGTAGCGTTCCGGGTTGAACCAGCGCAGCGTCAGCGGCGCCATCACGGGAACCGGCCCGGGCCTCGCCCGCCGCGTATTCTCGTCCGCGCCGCTCATCACCGACACGAACGCGTCGCCGCGTTCCAGCACATAGGGCGCGAGGGTCTGCCAATTGTCGTTGCCGCGGAACGGATGCGCCGGGTTGAGCTGCACCGTACCGCTGAAACGCCGCGGGTCGCGCGGACGGATCACGATCAAGCGAGTGACGTACGGAACGCCGCGCTGCACCACCGCAAGCCCGTCGCCATAGACATTGGCGACGCCCGACTGGAACCACTCCTCGCGGACATAGCCTGCCCGGCGCAGCGCGGCGTCGGCGGTGGAGCCCGGCTCGGCCGGATCGAGCCACATCGGGGAGGAAGCAGTCGGCGCGGGCGCGCGCCGGACCTCCGCCGCCTCCGCCCTTCCCGGGGCGAGCGCGACGAGGGCCGAAAGCCACATCAGGGCGGGAATGAGCCATCTCATCGGGAACCGATCCTCGCCATCCTGTCACATTCGATTTGACCGTTTGCGCAAAAAATGGCTTCCCGCAGCACATGGCAGCAAACCACAATCCTCACGGACCCCTCAGCCAACTCACCGGCTATCATCTCCGGCGCGCCTCGTCGGTGTTCGCCGCGGACTTCGCGCGGGCGATGGAGGGGACTGGGCTGCGCCAGGTGCTGCTCGGGATCCTGGCGGTGGTGTCGGCCAATCCAGGGATCAACCAGGGGTCGGTCGGCCGGCTGCTCGGGATCAAGCGCGCCAACATGGTGTCGCTGATCAACGAACTGATCGATGCCGGACTGGTCGATCGCGAGGTCGATGCGAGCGATCGCCGCGCCTTCACCCTCAAGGTCAGTCGCCGTGGCGGCGCCGCTCTCAAGGATGCGCTGGTCCGGATCGAACTGCACGAACAGCAGCTGCTGGCGGGCTTCACCGCTGACGAATCCCGCATCCTGCTCGACCTGCTCGGGCGGATCGAACGGCACGAGCCCGCGGTCGACTAGAGGCCGAGCAGAGTCGCCGCATTGCCCTTGAGGATCCGGTCGCGAAGCTCGGGCTTGAACCCCGCCTCGTCATAGGCCGCGATCCACTTGTCGGGGGTGATCAGCGGAAAGTCGGACCCGAACAGGAATTTGTGCCCGAGCTGGCTGTTGGCGTAGCGGATGATCTGCGGCGGGAAATATTTGGGGCTCCAGCCGGACAGGTCGATGAACACGTTCGGCTTGTGCAGCGCCATCGACAGGCTTTCGTCGGTCCACGGCCAGCCGGGATGGGCCAGGATGATCTTCATTTCCGGGAAGGCCACCGCGACCTCGTCGACCAGCATCGGCTGCCCGTAGCGCAGGCGGATCCCGCCACCGCCCGGCATGCCGGTGCCCATTCCCGAATGGCCAGTGTGGAAGATCGCCGGCAATTTGTAGTGATTGATCAGCTCGTAGAGCGGCCACGCCATCCGGTCGGAGGGATCGAAACCCTGCAGCGGCGGGTGGAACTTGAAGCCCTTCACCCCATGCTTCTCGATGAGGTCGCGGGCCTCGATCACACCCAGCTTGCCCTTGTGCGGGTCGATCGAGGCGAAGGCCATCATGATGTCGCTGTTGGCGGCAGCGGCCTCCGCAATCTCCTCGTTGCGGATCCGGCGGATGCCGGTGCCCGCTTCCATGTCGACCGCGAACATGACGAACCCGACCTCGCGCTCGCGATAATGAGCGATGGTTTCGGGGATGGTCGGGCGGCGGCGGTCGGTCTTGAAATAGCGGGTGCTGGCGTCGAGGAACTCGGCGAAGATAGGGTCTTCGGGGTCGTGGCAGGACACTTCGGCATGGACGTGGATGTCGATCGCCTTGAGCCTGGACACGTCCACCTGTCGTTACTCCTGTTCCGCGAGGATCAGCGCGTCGAGCGCGACCACGCCTTCGCCCCTGGGGAAGACGATCACCGGATTGAGGTCGATCTCGCGGATCGACGGCGTCCCCGCCAGCACCCGGCCGAGCGTTTCGATCAGCGCGGCGACCGCTTCGACGTCGAGCGCAGGGGAGCCGCGATAGCCGTCGAGCAGCGCCCCCTGCTTGAGCGCGCGCAGTTCGGCGACGATCGCCTCGCGCGGGAGGTCGATCGGCAGCAGTCGCACGTCGTGCAGCAGCTCGGCGGTCACGCCGCCGAAGCCGACCAGAATGACCGGCCCCCATTCGGGATCGTTGCGCGCGCCCACGATCAGCTCGACCCCGCGCTTGCCCATCGCCTCGACCTGCGCGCCGTCGAGCGCGATCGCAGAGTCATAGGCGGCGACATTGCCGTACAGCCGCTCCCATGCCGCTTCTAGCGACGCCTCGTCGGCGATCGACAGGATCACGCCGCCGGCATCGCTCTTGTGGCTGAGCGCCGCGGCCTGCGCCTTCAGCGCGATCGGATAGCCGATCTCGCCCGCGATCTTCACGGCCTCCTCCAGCGAGGCCGCGAAGCCCCCCGGCGGGAACGGAAGTCCGACCGGGCCGAGCAGCCGCTTGGCCGCATATTCGGGCACTACCCCGCCCGGCACGTCGAGCCGGATCGGTGATGCCGGGGCGCTGCCATGGTCCTGCGCCGCGGCCCTGATGAGGTGGCGCAGCGCGCGGAAGGCGCGGTCGGGCGACGGGAAATAGGTGACCCCCACCGCGCGCAGCCCGGTGACATAGTCGGCCGGCACCTCGGCGCCCTCGTCCAGCCCGGCGAAGATGATCGGCTTTTCGGGCGCCAGCGCGGTGATCGCCTCGGTGATCGGCAGGAACTTGCGCGAGGAGGTGGCGGGATCGGTCTGAATAATCCCGAACACCAGCGCGGCAAAGGCGTCGTCGGCCAGCAGGGGGATCAACGTCCGGCGGTAAAGGTCGGGATCGACCAGCGCCTGCGCGGTCAGGTCCATCGGGTTGGACACCGGGATGAAATCGGGAATGGCGCCGCGCAGCGCGTCGGCGGTGGCGCCCGACATCGGCGGCAGGTCGAGCCCGATCTGCTCGGCAAGGTCGAGCGTCAGTGCCTTGAAGGCGCCGCTCTCCGTCAGCACCGCAGTGCCCCCGGCCCTGACCTTGCCTGCGCGGACCGCAAGTTCGGTGACGTCGCCCAGCGCCTCGAGGCTGTCGACCAGGATGGCGCCGGCGCGGGTCACCTTGGCCTTCATCAGCTGCCAGTCGCCGGCCATCGCCCCGGTGTGGGTCGCGGCGCTTTCCCGCGCGGCGCTGGAAGTGCCGGGGTGGAGGAGGACGATCGGCTTGCCGATGTCGCGGGCGCGTTCGACCAGGCAGAGGAAGCGGGCCGGCTGGCGGAACTGCTCCACGATCATCGCAATCGCCTGCGTCCCGGAGTCGCCGAGCAGATGCTCGACATAATCCTCGACGCCCGACGCCGCCTCGTTGCCGGTCGAGACCGACAGGGTCAGCGCGAGGTCCTTGGCCATCAGGGTAGTGCCGAGCACCACCGCCATCGCGCCCGACTGGCTGACGATCGCCACCGCCGGCTTGTTCTCGGTGGCCAGCACCGGCGCCTCGATGAAGGTCAGCGGCACGCCCGCGGCATAATTGACCAGCCCGAGGCAGTTCGGGCCGAGCACGATCATGTCATGGTCGCGGGCGATCCGCGCCACCTCCGCCTGCGCCGCAAGCCCCTCGTCACCGCCCTCGGCGAACCCGGCGGAAAAGATGATCGCAGCACCGGCCTTGCGCGCGGCAAGCTCGCGCACCGCGGGAAGCACCGCCGGCCCGGGGATCGCAAGCACCGCGACATCGACGCCCTCGGGCAGGTCCGTGATCGATGGCAGGCAGGGCCGCCCGTCGATTTCGCTCCGCTTGGGATTGATGAGGTGGACCGCGCCGGAAAAGCCGTGGCGGTCGAGGTTGCGCATCACCGAATTGCCAAGCGCGCCAAGCGTCGGCGACGCCCCGACGATCGCCACGGAACGAGGGGTAATCAGGCGGGAAAGATCGGGCATCGGCGGGTCCGGCTGCGAAAGGCGTGAAAGGACGAACCGCCCCGGATCCGATCCGGGGCGGCAGGGGATCAGGAAGCGACCCGATCCTTGTCGTAGGCGCCGAGCCCCGGCTTGTAGCTCTTCTCGTCGATGAACTGGCGAATGCCTTCCTTGCGGCCTTCATTGTCGTAGCTGTTGGCCGCTTCCTGCGCGCGGACGAGATAATCCTCGGCCTCGTCATAGGTCATGGTGCCGACCCGCTTCATCGCATCCTTGGTCGCCTTCAGCGCCACCGGGTTCTTCTCCAGCAGCACGCGGGCGACTTCGCTCACCCGGTCCTTGAGCTGGGCAAGCGGCAGCGCCTCGTTGACCAGGCCCCAGGCCTCGGCGGTCTTGCCGTCGATATTCTCGCCCATCATCGCGTGATACATCGCCTTGCGCAGCGGCATCAGTTCGTGCGCCACCTTGGTCGCTCCGCCGCCGGGCAGGATGCCCCAGTTGATCTCGGACAGGCCGAACTTGGCTTCCTCTGCCGCAAAGGCGAGGTCGCAGGCGAACAGCGGGCCGTAACCGCCGCCGAAGCACCAGCCGTTGACCATCGCGATGGTCGGCTTCTGGTACCAGCGCAGGCGCCGCCACCAGCCATAGCTTTCGCGCTGCGCCTTGCGGGTGCCGGCAAGGCCGTCCTTCTCGGTCTCGCGGAAATATTCCTTGAGATCCATGCCCGCGCTCCACGCCTGTCCTTCGCCCGACAGCACCAGCACGCCGACGTCGGAACGGAATTCGAGCAGGTCGAGCACCTCCATCATGTCGCGGTTGAGCGTCGGGCTCATCGCATTGCGCTTGTCCGGGCGGTTGAACCGCACCCAGGCGATCCGGTCGACGACATCATAGGCGACAACGCCGTTGCTGCTGGTCTCGCTCATCTTTGTCTTTCCTCGTCGGCGCGTGGGCGCGCTCGTTATGCGGTTTGAAGCGGGAGGCCGCTCAGATCGGATAATGGCCGGGCTGGGTTTCGATCGTGATCCAGCGCAGTTCGGTGAAGGCGTCGACGCCGGCCTTGCCGCCGAAGCGGCCGTAGCCCGAGGCCTTGACCCCGCCGAACGGCATCTGCGCCTCGTCGTGCACGGTCGGCCCGTTGATGTGGCAGATGCCCGACTTGATCTGCCGCGCGACCTTGAGGCCGCGGGCGGTGTCGCGGGTGAAGACCGAGGCCGAGAGGCCATATTCGGTGTCGTTGGCAAGCTCGATCGCATGCGCTTCGTCGCGGGCGCGGATGATGCCGACCACCGGGCCGAAGCTTTCGTGGCGGAACAGCTTCATCTCGGGCGTGACCTTGTCGACCACGTGCGCGGGCATCAGAACGCCATTCGCCTCGCCGCCGGTGACCTGCACCGCGCCCTCGGCCACCGCGTCGGCGACCAGCGAAGCGCACCAGTCGACCGCCTTGCGATCGACCACCGCGCCCAATGGAGTCTTGCCCTCGCGCGGATCGCCGACCGCCATGGTCTTCACCTTGGCGCCGAACTTCTCGACAAAGGCGTCGGCGACGCTGTCGACGACGATGATCCGCTCGGTCGACATGCAGATCTGGCCCTGGTTCATGAACGCCCCGAACGCCGCCGCCTTGACTGCCTCGTCGAGGTCGGCGTCCTCCAGCACGATCAACGGCGCCTTGCCGCCGAGCTCGAGCAGCACGGGCTTCAGATGCTCCGCCGCGCGCTTGGCGATGATCTTGCCGACGTTGGTCGAGCCGGTGAAGTTGATCCGGCGGACTTGCGGATGGTCGATCAGCGCGCCGACGATTTCGGCCGCATCCTCGGGAGCGTTGGTGACGATCGACACCGCGCCGGCCGGCAGCGCCTCATTGAAGGCTTCGGCGATGAGGCTGTGGGTGCGCGGGCATTGCTCGCTGGCCTTGAACACGACGGTGTTGCCGCACGCCAGCGGCACCGCCACCGCGCGCACGCCAAGAATGATCGGGGCGTTCCACGGGGCGATGCCGAGCATCACGCCAACCGGTTCGCGCAGCGCCATGGCGATGCAGCCCGGCTTGTCCGAGGGGATCACCTCGCCGCCGATCTGGGTGGTCAACGCCGCAGCCTCGCGGACCATGCCGACCGCCAGCATCAGGTTGAAGCGGGCCCAGCCCTCGGTTGCGCCGATCTCGCCCATCATCGCGTCGACGAACTGGTCGGCCTTGGCGGCAAGCGCGTCGGCGGCGGCGTTGAGCTTGGCGCGGCGGGCGTTGGGACCGAGCGCGGACCATTCGGGGAATGCCGCAGCAGCCGCGTCCACCGCGGCATTGGCCTGTTCGACGCCGAATGCGGGGGCGGTGGTGGCGGTCTCCCCGGTCACCGGGTTGAGCCTGGTAAAGCTGCGATCGCTCGCCTGCGCTGCGGTAGCCATAGTTCCTCCTCAAGAACTGTTATGCAATATAACCTAAACACCAATTTTCGGGTGGTCAATCGAACAATTCGGCAATCGCCGTCTGCGGAGCGCCGCCGAGCAGGGCCGCGCAGAAATCTGCCGACCGGGTGGCCGACCACGGCTCCGATGCCAAGGCGGCACAAGCGGCGAATTTGGCTTCGAGATCGTCGTCGCTCAAGGGCCGGCGCGGGTCGCCTGCGGCAATCGCGATCTCGGCCCTGGCTTTCCGGCCATCGCGAAGGTGGATGGTCAGCGATCCCGACGCGGCCTGCTCCCGTCCCCATGCAGGATTTGGCCGTTCGCCGACCTTGCCCGCAAGCTCGCGAATCGCGGGATCGGCGAGGCGTTCGGGAAGAAAGCTCAGCAGGCCCACCTCGCCGTGCAGCAGCGCGGTGGCGACGGTGAACGGGATGCTGAACTTGGCGTCGCCGGGATGCTTCGGATCGTGGCGCATCAGCATGGCCTGGATCGGCCCGGTTTCCGCCTCGATTCGGTCGATGTCGCCCGCTTCGATCGCGTTCCGAACTTGCAGCGCCGCCTCGATATACGGATGCGTTCCGCGGCAGCTCGGCCACGGCTTGAAACTCATTTCCTCGCCAAGGAACCGCTCGCCAAGCCGGTCGAGCAGCGCTGACCCCGGACCGCCGCCGCCGTAAACGGCGAAGAAGCCCGCGCGGCCTTCGAGCGGTTGGGCGAACGCGCCTGCACCGCCCGCAGCCAGCAGCGTCGCGTCCACCGCGCCGCGCGCAGCAAACGCCTCCCGCACCCCGCGGATGGGAGAGCCCGCATCATATTTGATCTCGCCCGGAAACGCGCCCTGCAGCATCGCCAGTCCCATCGCGGCGCGGATGCCGTCGTCGTCCAGCCCGAGGAAGCGCGCGCAGGCCGCTGCGCCGGCGAGGAGGTTGACCAGCGGCGGCGGATACCAGCCGCCCTCCTCGAAAGGCCGGGCTGGCGCCAGCGACAGCCGGCAGGCCAGATCGCCGCCCAGCGCCAGCGCATCGAGCAGCTCGCCCAGCGTCGCCTCGCGCCGCGCAGACGCCAGCGCGAGCAGCGCCGGAACCAGCGCGGCGTGGGGGTGTGCGGGGCCGGCGTCGAAGGTGTCGCCATAATCCAGCGCATGCGCCAGCGCACCATTGGCGAGCGCGGCCCGCGACACGCTGCTGGTCCGCCGCGATCCGATCAGCCGGGCCGGACCAGCTTCGGATTCGGCCAATCGGCGATAGGGAAGGACGTCCTCGCTGAGGCCGGTCGCCCCAAGCATCACGCCATAGGCGTCGAGCAGGGCGCGGCGGGCGGCCCGGATGGCGGAGCGCGGAAGCCGTTCGCCCGGCATCGCCATATGCGCCGCAATTTCGTCCGAGATTGCTTTACCGGAAAACATTCTTGCAAGGGCTTTCATCAGCGCTACGAAAGAAGCAAGCGAAAAGCCGATGGAGGTTCGTACCATGGTGTCCTGGCTGGCGCTCGCCGCCGTTTCCGCGCACGTCGCGCCCGCCGCAGCCGTTGCTCCCACCGCCGTCTACAGCCTCGACGAGCGCACCCGCTGGGCGGCCGCCATGCCGCCGCGCTGGAATGGCACGCTGCTGCTCTACAGCCGCGGATATTCGCCCTCCCCCGGCAAGCCCGAGCCCGGTTCGCCCGGGCAGCGCCAGGCCCTGCTCGACGCCGGTTATGCGATCGCCGCCTCCGATTATGGCAGCGGCGGCTGGGCCGTGGAGCAGGCGGTTCCGGCGCAGCGGCGGACCATCGCCGCCTTTGCCGCCCGCTACGGCAAGCCGCGCCGGGTGATCGCCTGGGGCAGCTCGATGGGCGGGCTCGTCACCACCGCATTGGCCGAGCAGCCGGGCAGCGGCATCGACGGGGCGCTGGCGGTCTGCGCGTCAATCGGCGGGTCGCTCGGCATGATGAACATGGCGCTGAACGGGGCCTATGCCTTCCGCACCCTGGTCGCACCGAACGCGGGGATCCAGCTGGTCGGAATCAAGGACGATCGCGCCAACGGACAACGAGTTGCGGGCGCACTCGCCGAGGCCGTGAAGAGTCCCGGCGGAAGGGCGCGAGTCGCGCTGGCCGGAGTGCTGGCTGGCATCCCGTCATGGACCAGCCCCGACAACCCGCGTCCGGCCGAGAGCGACTTTGACGCGCAGGCAGACGAAATCTCGCGCTCGTTCGTGATGGGTGTGTTCCTGCCCCGTAGCGACCAGGAGCAGCGCGCCGGCGGCGTCTTTTCGTGGAACGACGGCGTCGACTATCGCCAGCAGCTTGCCGCCTCGGGACGCCGCCCGCTGGTCGAGGCGCTGTATCGCAAGGCCGGGCTCGACCTCGACCGGGACCTCGCCACCCTCAATCGCGGCGAACGAGTCCGCGCCGCGCCGGCCGCGGTGGCCTACATGCGCGCCCATTATGCGCCGAACGCGCGCCCGCTGGTGCCGCTGGTCGCGCTGCAGACGGTCGGCGACGGGCTGACTTCCCCCACCATGCAGCGCGCCTATGCCGATGCGGCCGGAGCAGCGCGGGTGCGCAGCCTGTTCGTCGAGCGCGCCGGTCATTGCACCGCGCCCGCAACCGCCGTCCTGGCCGCGATCCGGATGGTCGAGGCGCGGGTCGCCACCGGCCGCTGGTCACCGCCCGCGCCGGGCGTCTTCACCGCTTACCGGCCAAGCCCGATGCTGCGTTCCTGCTTCCGCAACCGCCGCTGCAGCTAGGCGCTTTCGCGGGCGATCACCCGGAAGCCCACGTCGATCATCGTATCGAACGGCTCGCCCGCCGCGCGGGCCCGGAGCGCGCGCAGCACTTCGCGGGCGATCCGTGCGCCGTCGACGTCGACCGAGGTGATGGTCGGCCGCATGTCGCCGGCCATGCGCAGGTTGCCGAAGCCGACCACCGCAAGCTGATCGGGAACGCGCACGCCCGCGGCATTCGCTTCGACGATCAGCCCCTGTGCGATCCAGTCCGACCCGCACACCACCACGTCGGGCTGCTCGGGCAGATCGGCGAGCGCGCGGAACGACAGCCGGCCCTGGCCGAAGTGGCTCGGCACATTGACCTCCATCCGGGTCGGCGACGGCCCTCCGTCATGTACCCAGCGGGTGGTGAAGCCGGTCGCGCGGCGCTCGGCGCGGGTCGAGCGCGGCACCACCAGATGCGGGCGGCGATAGCCCCGGGCGCGCAGGAACCGCGCCAGTTCCTCCCCGACCGCCCGGTGCGAGAAGCCGACCGCGATATCGATCGGGTCCTCGGGCATGCCCCAGGTTTCGACCACCGTGATCCCGGCCGAGCGCAGGCGCTGGCGGGTCTCGGGCTCGGACACGATCCCGGTCAGGATGATCGCGTCGACCCGGCGGGCGAGCGCCATGTTAATCTCGCGCGTCAGGCCGCGATTGTCGGCCCCGGTCAACGCCAGCATCACGCTGTTGCCGTCGCTCGCCAGCTCCTCGATCATCGCTTCGACCGTGTCGTTGAAGATCGATTGCGCGATGTCGGGCACCAGCGCGGCGATGATCCGGCTGCGGCTGGTCGCAAGCGCTCCGGCCGCGAGGTTCTGGACATAGCCGGTCGCCTCGATCGCCTCGCGGATCCGGACCCCGGTCGCCGAAGCCACCACCGCCGGATTGTTGAGGAAGCGCGACACGGTCGCGGCCGACACGCCGGCCATGGCGGCGACATCGTCGAGACGGGGGTTGCGGTTCGCCATGCTTCCGTTCTGGCGCAAAACCGGGCTCGCTGCAAAAGTGCTTGCAAGCGCTTTCATTGAGCGATAGCCATTTGTTATGTCGAATGACTTTGACCCGCTTGTCGCCGAGACGTTCGACAGCCCGCACGTCGATTATGCGCGCCTGCGCGAACAATGCCCGGTCGCACACAGCGAAGCGTGGGGCGGGTTCTGGGCCTTGACCAAGCATGACGATGTCGCCGCCGCAGCGGCCGACTGGCGGACTTTCACCACCTCTAAGCAGAACGTCATTCCCAAGGTCGCCTTTACCGGCCGCCGGCCGCCGCTCCACCTCGATCCGCCCGAGCATACGCCCTACCGCCGTGCGCTCGCGCCGCTGCTGGGCGAGAAGCAAATTTCTCGGCTCGAGCCGGTGATCCGCGACACCAGCCGCCGCCTGCTCGCCACGATGGTGACGCGCGGCGGGGGCGACATCGTGTCCGATTTCTCGGCGCCGATGCCGATCGCCACCTTCGCCCACTGGATGAACCTGACTCCGGACGCGGTCGAGCAGCTGACCGAGGCCGGTCGGCGCTACAACATCGCGGTCCAGTCGAACGACGTGGAAGCGACCAAGGAAACCAGCCTCACCCTGTACGACATGGCGCGCGGGGTGATCGCCGATCGCCGCGCCAATCCCATGCCGCCCGCCGAGGACGCCACCAGCGCCCTGCTCGCCGCGCGGGTCGATGGCGAACCGCTGCCGGACGAGATGATCGTCGGCACCATCCGCCAGGTGCTGGTGGTCGGGATCATCGCACCCAGCGTGATGATCGGATCGATCGCCGTCCACCTCGGCCGCGACCGCGCGCTGCAATCTAAGCTGCGCGCCGACCCCTCGCTGGTGCCCGCCGCGATCGAGGAGTTCCTGCGCCTCTACACGCCCTATCGCGGCTTTGCCCGCACTCCGCTGCACGACGTCACCATCCGCGGCCGGACGATCCCCAAGGACGCGCCGATCGCCCTCCTCTACGCCTCCGCCAACCGCGATGCCGAGGTCTTCCCCGAGCCCGACCGGTTCCGCATCGACCGTCCCAACATCCGCGACTCGATCGCTTTCGGCCGCGGCCCGCACATGTGCGTTGGCGCCCCGCTCGCCCGGCTTGAACTGACGGTCGCGCTGGAGGAAATGCTGGCCGCCGCACCCGGCTTTGCGCTCGACGGCGAGCCGCGCCAGACCCGCTTCCCGGAAATCGGCGCGCTGTCGGTCCCGGTGCGCTTCGAGGATGCGGCATGACCCACGTCCTGCTCGCTGCCGGCGACCTTGCCCCCGATCGTGACGATTACGACGAAAGCTACGTCGCCACCCGCAACGTGCTGAACGCTGCCGACATCACCTTCGGCCAGCTCGAAACCAGCTTCGCTGCCAAGGGCGTGCGCCTGCCCCAGGCCCGCCACGCGGTGCTCGCCCGCCCGGACGGCGCCGCCGCCCTTGCCCGCGGCGGGTTCGACGTCATCTCCATGGCCGGCAACCACGTGCTCGACTGGGGCAATGACGCCTTCTTCGAGACCAGGGAAAACCTCCAGGCCGCCGGACTACAGGTAGTCGGCGCCGGTGCCGACATCGCCGAAGCGCGACGGCCGGTGCGGATCACGCTCGGCGACGGCACCCGCATCGCGATCCTCGCTTATTCCAGCATCCTGCCCCATTCCTACTGGGCCGACGAGCGCCGCCCCGGCTGCGCGCCGATGCGGGCGCACACGCTGTACGAGCAGATCGAGCATGACCAGCCGGGCACTCCGGCGCGGGTCCACAGCTTCCCGCATCGCGAGGATCTTGCCGCGCTGGAGGCAGACATCAGCGCCGCCAAGGCCGACGCCGACCTGGTCTTCGTGTCGCTCCACTGGGGCATCCATTTCGTCCGCGCGGTGATCGCCGATTATCAGCGCGACGTCGCCCGGGCGGCGGTGGCGGCAGGGGCCGACGCGATCCTCGGCGGCCACGCCCACATCCTGAAAGGCTGCGAACTGATCGACGGCGCGCCGGTCTTCTATTCGCTGTGCAACTTCGCGACCGACCTCCGGATGGACCCGGTCCACGCCGCATCCAAAAGCTTCAACGAGATCCGCGTCCTCGCCGAGGAGTGGGAACCCGACTTCGACAGCCTGTACAATTTCCCGGCGGCGTCGCGCCTGTCGATCGTCGCCCGTTTCGAGATCGCAAACGGCAAGATCGTCCGCAGCGGCTTCCTGCCGCTGACCATCGGCACCGACGCCGTCCCCCGGTTCGCCGAACCCGGCAGCGCCGAGCATGACGAGGTCGTCGCCTACATGACCGCCATCACCCGCGAGGCCGGGCTCAACGCCCGCTATCGCAACGGCCAGGACATGGTCGAGCTGGAGCAGGCCGCATGAGCGGTCGTGCCCTGCCGCTGGAAGCCTATGTCTTCCTCTATCTTTGCGCCTACCTGCCCAACGTCATCGTCACCAAGCTGGTCACCAGCCAGGTCCACCCCGGCCTCGGCCGGCCGTTGACCGGGCTGGAAACGCTGCCCGCCTCGCTGATCATCAGCACGGTCATCACCTATCTCTTCATCTGGCTGTCGGGCTGGCACAAGGACGCCCACGGCGTGATGGTCCTGGGCCGGCGTCTCCCGGTGCCGACCAAATACACCCTGTGGTCGGGCTTCGGCACCGCACTGGTGCTGTTCACCGTGCCCCTGTCCTTCACCTTTCAGGGGGTCAGCATCCCCTTCATCCAGCTGCTGATGCGCGGCGACATCCTGGTCATCGCGCCGCTGGTCGATCTCGCCTTCGGCCGCAAGGTGCGGTGGTGGAGCTGGGTCGCGCTGTTCATGGTGCTGGTCGCGCTGATCATCACCATTGGCGACCGCGGCGGCTTCAACCTGCCTCCGCTCGCGATCCTGACGGTGGTGCTCTACACGGTCGGCTACTTCGTCCGCCTCGCGGTGATGACCAAGGTGTCGAAGACCGGCGATCCCGCCTCCGTCCGGCAATATTTCGTCGAGGAAAAGGTGTTCGCCCTGCCGTTGTCGGTGGCGATCCTAGCCGCCATCTCGGCCTCGGGCTTCGGAAGCCAGTCGGGCGCATTGAGCTGGGGGTTCGTCGAGGTCTGGACCGACCCCGTCATCCTCCCATTGCTCGCTATCGGCGTCACCCTGACCATCATCTCGGTGTTCGCGATCATCATCCTGCTCGACCCGCGCGAGAACGCTTATTGCGTGCCGCTGGAGCGCGCCGCGAGCCTGATCGCGGGCATCGGCGGCTCGCTGATCCTCGCCTGGGTGTGGGGGCTTCCGCACCCGCGCCCGGCCGAGCTGGTCGGTGCCGCCATCCTGATTGCTGCCATCGTCCTCTTGTCGCTCGCACCGCGCTTTGCCGAATCCAAGGCACGCGCGGCTCGGGCGGAGGCGAACTGAAACCCGTCCCGGAGCCGGTCGCGATCCGCCGGCGCCGTGACATTCGAGGAGGGAAAAGATGATCGAACAAACCAATGGGGGGCGCTTGCCCCGACTGCTCGGTCACGCCGCGCTCGGCGCGATGGCGATGGCGTTGCTCGCCGTGCCCGCAGCCGCCCAGACCGCCGAACCGGTGGTCACTCCGTCCACGCCGGACGCGCCGCCGACCACCCCGGGGGGTGAGCCGACGACTCCAGCGGCGGATGGTTCGGGTGACACCACCATCACCGTCACCGGAAGCCGCATCCGCGGCATCGCCCCGGTCGGTTCGGCGGTGATCGCGCTCGACGCGCAGAAGATTCAGGACGAACCGGTGATCTCCACCAACGACGTCCTTCGCCGCGTTCCGCAGGTCGTCTCGCTGGGTGCCAACCGCGCCGGAGGAAGCGCCCAGAACGGCGCCGCCAACGCGACCCGCGGCGCCGGAATCAACCTGCGCGGCCTGTCGACCAACGCGACCCTGTTGCTGTACGACGGCCGCCGCTTCCCGCCGCAGGGAACGCAGGGCCAGTTCACCGATCCGTCGGTGATCCCCTCGATCGCGCTGGCCCGGGTCGAGGTCGTCGCCGACGGCTCGTCCGCCATCTACGGCTCGGACGCGGTCGCGGGCGTGGTCAACCTCATCCTTCGCCGCAACTTCTCCGGGCTCGAGGCGCGCGCCCGCTACGGCATGACCGACGGCGATTATCGCGAAAAGCAGATCGCCCTGCTCGGCGGCCAGCGCTGGAATGGCGGCTACGTCACCCTGGCCGGCGAATATTCGCAGAACAACACCCTGTTCGGAAGCGAGCTCGACTTCTTCCAGAACGACAATCGTGCGCGCGGCGGGCGTGACCTGCGCGTCGCCAATTGCGCGCCGGGCACCATCACCAGCGGCGGCGTCGCCTATGCCATCCCGGCCGGCGGGGTGACCGCTGCCAATGCCAGTGCACTGACCCTCGGCACCAACCGCTGCTTCTACGACCCCGCGCTGGCCGTCATCCCCAACCAGAAGCGCTACAGCGTGGTCGGCAATGCAAGCCAGGAACTGGGCGGCGTGCGCTTGTTCGTCGACGGCTTCTGGTCGCGGCGCAACGGCACCCTCCCGCTGCTTGCCAACGTCAACGCCACGGTGCCGAGCACCAACCCCTTCTACGTCGCGCCTCCCGGCTCGACGCCCGGGCTGTGCGCTGGCAGCGTCGGGGTTCCCGCCGGCACCCGCTGCGTGACCGTTGCCACCTCGCTGTTCCCAAGCATCGGCGTCATCACGCGGCCCTATCATTCCAAGAGCTGGAATGGCTCGGCAGGGATCGAGTTCAAACCGTTCGGTGACTTCCGTGCGACGGGCTATTTCGCCCATGGCCGCTCCGAGGAGGTCGACGACCGCCGCCGCAACGGGGTCAATGCCGCGGCGCTTCAGGCGGCTCTCAACAGCACCGATCCGGCGACCGCGTTTAACGTGTTTGGCGGTCCCAACAATCCCGCCACCATCGCCACCATTACCGACAATCTGTTCGTGATTACCGGCCGCACCCGGCTCAGCGTCTTCAACGGCCAGCTCGACGGATCGCTGTTCGAACTTCCGGGCGGCAAGGTCCGGATCGCGGTCGGCGCCGAGCATCGCAATGAATATACCTACACCGAACTGCTCAGCGGGCGGTCGGCCTCCCCGCTGCGGGTCGCCGATGCCGGAAGCCGCGACGTCGATGCGGTGTTCGGCGAATTGTTCGTCCCGATCGTCGGCTCGGGCAACGCCATGACCGGGATCGAGCGGCTCAACCTCAGCCTCGCGCTCCGCCACGAAAATTACAGCGACTTCGGAAGCACCACCAATCCCAAGATCGGGGTCACCTACCAGCCGCTCGGCGGCGTGGTTCTGAAGGCCACCTACGGCACCTCCTTCCGTGCTCCGACCTTCACCGAAGTGTCGACCATCGCGGGCGGTGCGGGCCTTTACTTCGACACCCTGCCGGGGCCCAGTGGTAACCTGCAGGGGATCGGGATCGCCGGCGGCAACCCCGACCTCAAGCCCGAAACCGCCAAGACCTGGTCGGCGGGCGTCGAGCTTGCACCGCGCGCGCTGCGCGGGTTCGTCGCCACGCTCAATTATTTCCACATCGACTATACCGATCAGATCCAGGCCCTGCGCGGGACCCCAGGCCTGCTGACCAACCCGCTCTACAGCCAGTTCGTGCAGTTCAATCCAAGCGCCGCGCAGGTGGCCGCACTGGTCGGCTCCGGCCTGCCGATCAACAGCGCGATCAACCAGAGCCTGGTGACCTTCATCGCCGACGGCCGCCGGCAGAACCTCGGCACCACCAAGCTGCGCGGAATCGACTTCACCGCCACCTACAATTGGAAGCTGGGCGCGGCCGAATTCGATGCCGGGGTGCAGGGCACCTACATCACCGATTATCTGTTCGAAGCGGTGCCCGGATCGGGCCTGGTCGACGTGCGCAACACCATCGGCTTCAACCAGAAGTTCCGCAGCCAGGCCGACATCGGGGCACGGCTGGGCGGGGCGCGGACCCGGCTGACCTGGAACCACCTCAGCGGCTACGACAACACGACCATCACGCCGCGGCAGCGGATCGGCGCGTACAACACGCTCGACCTGCTGGTCGGCTATGACCTCAATGAGCGGATCGGGCTGACCTTCGACGTCCGCAACCTGCTCAACGAAGACCCGCCATTCGTCGATACCACCGGCGGCTACGACCCCCAGGCCTCCAACCCCGTGCCGCGCCTGTACGCGCTGACCGCAAGCGTGAAGTTCTGATGAGCCTGTTGCTGCTCCTCGCGTCGGCAAGTGCCTGCCCGGCGCTGGCCGGCGCGCGGGACGGCAATGTCGTAATCACCTCGGCCGAGCGTGTCGTCCCCGCGCCGGCGTGGAAGGTGGACAACGCCCGAAGCGTTCCGGTCACCGTCCCCTTCTGCCGCGTGCAGGGCCGGATCGAAGGCAATATCGGGTTCGAGGCGTGGCTGCCCGACAGGTGGAACGGGCGAATGCTCGGGGCCGGGGTCGGCGGCGACGCCGGAGTGTTCAACTTCGGCGACATGAGCCGCCGCATCGGCGAGGGCTTCGCCACCGTCACCACCGACAGCGGGCACAAGGTCAGCGAGGCACGGTGGATGGCGAACGCCAAGGCCCGCGTCGACTACGAGCATCGCGCAGTCCACCTGACGGCCGTCGCTGCCAAGAGCCTGATCGCCGGCCTCTACGGCCGCAAGCCCGATCGCAGTTACTTCACCGGCTGCTCGGGCGGCGGTCGACAGGCGCTGAAGGAAATGCAGAACTATCCTGGCGACTACGACGGCGTACTGGCCGGCGCACCGGGGCCCTACATGCCGTTGCAGTCGGTACGGATGATGTACTTTTCATTGCTCCAGAAGCAGCAGCCGAACGCCGCGCTGAGCGACGCCGACTGGAGCCTTTACGAAAGCCGCGCTACCCGGGCGTGCGACGCCGGCGACGGGGTCACCGACGGGATCATCGGTGCGCCGATGAGCTGCCGCTTCCGCCCTGCCGCCCTGCTCTGCACGGCCGGGCAGTCCACCGACTGCCTCACCGCGCCCAAGGTCGCGATGCTGGAAGCGATCGTCTCGCCAATGACGGACGAGGGTGGGAAGGCGATGGACAGCGGCCTGCTGCCCGGCGTCCGCACCCGCCCGGGCCCGCCCTCCCCGCTGCTGCGCGCGATGTGGGCCGACGGAGTCTACAACGATCCCGAGTGGGACGAGAATCGCTTCCGCCGCAGCGCCGACCTCGCGGCCGCCAATCGCATCATGCCCGAATTGCGCACCGACAAGGTCGACATCGCCCCGTTCCTCAAGAAGGGCGGCAAGGCGATCGTCTACCAGGGCTGGGCCGATCCCTCGACCAACGCCGGCCCGACCATCGACTATGTCGCGGCGGCGGCGCGCAAGCAGGGCGGAATGACCCGCCTGTCGCAGGGGCTGCGGCTGTTCATGGTTCCCGGCATGTACCATTGCGCGCGCGGGCCCGGCGCCGACCAGTTCGGCGGTTCGGGCCAGCAGCCATGGCCGGGCGACCCCCAACGCGACGCCCTCTGGGCGCTGATCGAGTGGGTCGAAAAAGGTCGCGCCCCTGACACATTGGTCGCGACCAAGCTCGAGGGCACGAGCGCGCGGTTCACGCGCACCCTCTGCCCCTATCCGCTTGCAGCGCGCTATCGCGGCAAGGGTGACACCAACGCCGCCGCTTCCTATAGCTGCGCGCCCGACCCGGCCCTGACCCGCTCGCTGTCCAGGCCTACTCTGGTCGGATCCTGATATCGACCCGCCGGTCGACCGGTGAAATGAGGCCGTCGAAGGCGGCTGCGACGTACGGGCCGGGCAGGCTCGCCACCACCCGCACCCGGTCCGCCGGAATGCCGCGCAGGATCAGCGCCTTTTGCACGACCTCGGCCCGGGCGCGGGCAAGCTCGGCCTCCTCGACCAGCCTGACCCCCGAGACGATTGCCGGCCGGGTCTGCGCCGATCCCGCGATCTCGATCCGCGCCGGCTGGACGTCGAGCGCATAGTTGATCGTCGCATCGAGATAATAATCGCTGATCTGGTAGCTGATGAAGCTGCTGCGATAATCGAAGGGGATGGTGAATCGTCCCTCGACGAACGGCTTCACCTGCTGCTTGCGCGCCTGGTACAGCGGGCGGACGTTGCGCTCGGGAAGCGCGAAGCGGCGGCCCTTATAGCCTTCGGCCGGAAGCTGGTGCCGGGTGCAGGCGCCTTCCAGCACCGACACCCGCACCGGTTCGACCACCCGGCCGCCGCAATGGTCAGTGGCGTCGGCGGACACCTTGCCCTCGACCAGGATGGCATGGTTCCAGTCGGGCTTGGTCGGTGCCGCGGTCACGTCGTAGCGCACGCCCGTCGCCGGGTCCTGTGTCAGCCAGCAGCCCGACTTCCGGCCATTGTCGGTGTCGCGATAGACCGGGCAGGCGACGAAGCGCAGCGTCGCGCTATCCTCGACCGCCGGCGCCAACGCGAGCAGCGACAGGATGGCCGCGCGGATCACAGCGCCCTCATCAGGTTCACCAGGTCCTGCTTTTCCTGCTCCGAATAGCCGATGGTGTAGCGGCGGTCGTAATAGTCGATCACACCAAGGAGATCGCGCGCGCTGCCGTTGGAGAAGTAGGGTGCGCGCGCGGACAGGCCGCGCATCGTCTGCAAGGTGATCCGCCCGACGTCGGCGCAGCGCCCGGTGGTCAGCGCATAGCCGGGATCGCTGGTCAGGATCGTCCGCCCGTAATGCGGGTGCGGCTTGCCGAGGCAGGTGACGCGGAACAGCGGCAGGTGCGGCGCCGGATCGGCGAACGGCTGGTTTGTCGTTCCGAGGTCGACCTGCCCCGGTGCGACGTCCATCCCCATGTACGACATGTTGTGGCAGAACACGCAGCTGTTGCGGACCGGATTGCCGAAACCGATCGGTGAATTGATCCCGGCGGTATCGCTGATGAGGAAGGTCTTCTCGCGGAAGACCCGAGCGCCGCGCGCGACCGACTCGCGGAACTTGCGGACCTCCGGCGCCCACTTCGCCCTGGTCGCTTCGGGCGCTTTTTCCCACGCCTCGAACTCGCTCCACACCGGCGCGCCGCCGTCGCTGCCGAGCCGGCCGGGCTGCGACACCTGAAGCGTGCGCGGCCCGCCGATCGCGCCATCCGCATCGACCGCGCCGCCCGTCCGGTCCTGCTGTTGAGCGACATAGAGCCGCCGCTCGAAGTCGAGGATGCGCGCAATGTCCTGCGCGTCCATGTCCTTCAGGAAACCAAGGTGGGCGCTTGCCGCGTCGCGCATCTGCGCGGCAAGGGTCGGCACCCGGCCATCGGCCATCAGATTGCCGCTGACCGGCTTGCCGGTTTCCGGATCGACCTGCAGCGGCATTCCGGCCTTGGGGTCGTAAGCGAAGCCCATCGCCTCGATATATTTGAAGTTGGCGACCGGGCGCGGGCGGCGGAACACCGACAGCATCGGCGTGGCCGAGGTCAGGCCGTAACGCGGGTCCGTGTTGCAGGTCGACGGGTCGCGCACGACCTCGATCCGGAAGTCGGGCTTGATCGGCTTTCCGCCAAGGTCTCGCGGCGGCCAGTGGCGGGCGATCCGGATCAGACCGTGGTCGATCAGCAGCGAATGCGAGGCGCGCTCGGCCTGCGGCAGGCTGGGGCAATTGGAGCCGTCGCTTGCCGCGAACAGGGGATCGCTGGCGCCGTTGCGGTCCCACTGCCGGCGCGCGGATTCGGCCGACAGGCTCATTGCGTCGGCCGGCTGGTGGCAGGTCACGCAGGCGCGGCCGTTGGGCCCGCTGGCGGTGAAAAAGGGATGCCCCTTGGTGTCGAGTGGCCCGCCGTCGAGGAGCAGCCGCAGGGTACCGTTGGCGTTCTGATAATCGAGCGTCGCAGGAAAGGTCCGGCCCTCGCCCGGATTCCACCAGCGGTCCGGCTCCTGCCGGATCTGGGCTACGCCCACCGCCCCCGCGAACAGGGTGGCGGCCGCAGCCAGCAGCCCTCTTGCGATCATCGTGCCGCCTCCCGCGCGAGTGCAAGGCGGCGCAGCGGCAGGACCAGCGCCGCGCCCGCAATGGTGATGAGCGACAGCGCATAGACCGGCACCGCGACGCTGCCGGTGGTGGCGACGCTCCACCCGATCAGGATCGGCGCCACGGTGCTGCTGAGGTTGCCGCACAGGTTGATCGCCGCAATCGCGCCGGGATTGCGGGCGCCGACGTAGCGGGTCGGGATCGACCAGAAGACCGACTGCGCTCCGCCGAGGCCGAACCCGGCGATGACCAGCGCGAGCAGCGCCAGCGGACCGTTCGACAGAATCGCCGCCGCCGTCAGCATGGCCGCGGCCGCCACCACCATCGGCCAGCCGAGGTGACCGTAACGCTCACCCGTGCGGTCCGAATGCCGGGCGTTGACCACCATCCCGGTGCCGATCGCGATCCACGGCAGCGCGCTCAGCACGCCGACCTGCAATGGATCGGCGACGCCCAGCGACTTGATGGCGATCGGCAGCCAGAAGATGATCGCGTTGGCGCCGGTGATGAGGACGAACCAGACCCCCGCTGCAAGCCACAGGATCGGATCGCGCAGCGCTTCGGACAGGCTGGCGTTGGTGCGCACGGTGCTGGTCCGGTCGGCGGCGATCGCATCCTCGATCGCGCGGCGCTCGTCCGGTTTCAGCCAGCGCGCGTCGGCTGGCCGGTCGACGAACAGGAACAAAGCGGCGATGCCCGCCAGCACGGTGATCCCGCCCTCCACCGCGAACATCAGGCGCCACGAAGCGAGGCCGCCGATCTCCAGCTTCATCAGCGCCCCGCACAACGGACCGCCGATGATCACCGAGATGGGGATGGCCAACAGCGTCCCGGCAATGGCCCGCGCCCGGTAACGCTGCGGAAGCCACTGGCTGACGTACCATACGACGCCCGGCGCGAAGCCGCTTTCGAACACGCCGAGCAAAAAGCGCAGGACGTAGAAATGGGTCGGCGTCTGCAGCGCGGCCATGGCGGTCGCGACCAGGCCCCAGCCGATCACGCTGCCAGCGATCCACCGCCGCGGGCCGATCCGCTTCAGCACCTCGGCGCTGGGCAACTGGAACAGCAGGTAGCCGACGAAGAAAATGCCGACGCCGAAGCCGTAGGCCTTGGGGTCGAGACCAATGTCGGCGTTCATTTGAAGCGCCGCGAAGCTGACGTTGACGCGGTCGAGCGAGCTCAGGATGATGCCAACGGTGAGCGGCGCCACCACCCGCGCCATCACCTTCCTGTACAGGCCAAGGTCCACGTCGTTCCTCCAGCCGAAATGCTATGCACCAGAGCAATTATGTGTCAACGCCGATTGTCTGGCTTTTCAACGATTAGGCCCCAGTTATGCAGGAATATGATCCGCTCGCCCCGGAGTCGTTCGACACCCCGCACGAGGTGTTCGCCGACCTCCGCGCGCGCTGCCCCGTGGCCCGCAGCGAGGCGTTCGGCGGGTTCTGGATCGCCACCCGACACGCCGACGTGAAGCATATCCTCGACCACCCGGAGCAATTCACCACCACCGTCCGCAACGTGGTGCCCGGCGCCTCGGCGACCGGACGGCGACCGCCGCTGCACCTCGATCCGCCCGAGCACACGCCGTACCGCCGGGCGATCGACCGCGCGCTGGGGGCCAGGCGGCTGGCGGCGATCGAGGCGCGGATCGAGACCCATGTGGGGAGCCTGCTCGACGCCTATATCGAGGCCGGCGGCGGCGATTTCGTCGAAGGGTTCGGAAGTCCGCTGCCCGCGCTGATCTTCGCCGACTGGTTCCACCTCGACGATGCGCAGCGCGACCTGTTGTGGCGCACCGCCAAGGCGTTCGTGAAGGCGTGGGAGGACTTCGATGTCGCCACCGTCTCGAAGACCAGCGAAGTGTTGTACGGGCTGGCGCGTGACCTGATCGCGGCGCGCAAGGCGGACCCGCTCGACCCCGACATCGACCCGGTCAGCAGCCTGCTTGCCGCCACCGATGCGGCCGGCCAGCCCTTGCCCGAGGAGATGCTGGTCGGCTGCGTCCGGCAGATCCTGGTCGTCGGGCTGGTCGCGCCGCCGGTCTTCCTTGGCAGCGTCGCGGTGCACCTCGCTCGCCACCCCGAGCTTGCCGACGAGCTGCGCCGCCATCCCGAACAGCTCGAGAGCGCGGTCGAGGAATTCCTTCGCCTCTATACGCCCTACCGCGGCTTCGCCCGGACCAGCCGGGTGCCCACCGTCATGGGCGGGCGGGAGATCGCCGTCGGCGAACCGATCGCGCTCGCCTATGCGTCGGCCAACCGCGACGAGGCGGTGTTCGAGCAGCCGCACCAGTTCCGGATCGACCGGGCCAATGTGCGCGAGCATTTGGCGTTCGGGCGCGGCCCGCACCGCTGCGCGGGGATGGCGATGGCCCGGACCGAATTCCGCATCGCGCTGCGCCAGTTGCTTGAACGGACGCGCTCGATCGAACTCGACGGCGAAGTTAGGATGAGCGGGATGCCCGAGGTCGGCCCGGTATTCGTCCCGCTCAAGGTGATCGCGGCCTAGGGGCCTTGGGATGCTGGCGCGGCGAGGGGAAGCTGCCGCGCCAGACCCCGCTCAGATCCGGAAGCGGGCCGTCGCGTAGATTTCACGCGGGGCCGCCGGGATCGCGACATATTCGCCGGTCGGAGCCAGCGTTCCCTTGTAGTAATTGTAGCGCTTGTCGGTGAGGTTGGTGCCCTCGACCGACAGCTCCAGCCCCTCGATGAAGCTGGGCTCGAACGATACCCGCGCGCCCAGCAGCGTATATTTCTCCTGGAACGAGGTCGGGTCGGCGGCGGTCAGGAATTGCGAGCCCTTGTGCGACAGGTCGCCGCGCAGGGTGAGGTCGCCGGCGCCGGTCCGCACCCGGTAGGAAGCGCCGGCATTGACCGACCAGTTGGGGATCTGGGGGACCCGGTCGCCCAGCCTGAACCCGCTCGACAGGGCGGAAGCCGACAGCGTGTCGAGCTTCGCGTCGACATGGCCGACCCCGAGGTTGAGGTCGAGCCCGGCCAGCGGCCGCGCCACCAGTTCCGCCTCGAACCCCTTGATGTTCGACCCGCCCGCATTGCGGGTGGTTCGGATGTTGGCGTTGGTGACCGGATCGACCGACTGCACCGTTAGCTGGATGTTGCGGTACTTGGAGTAGAAGCCGGCGATGTTGAACGTCAGCCGGTTGTCGAACCAGCTGGTCTTCGCGCCCGCTTCGTAGCTGGTCAGCTTCTCGGGCTCGTAGCGCGGCGTCGGGGGCGATGCGACGGTGGACGCGCCGAAGCCGCCCGATTTGAAGCCCTTGGAATAGCTGGTGTAGAACAAGAGGTCGCGGTTGGGCTTGAACTCGAGCGCGAGGCGCGGGGTGAAGCTGTTCCACTTGGCGCTTGCGGTCGAGAAGGGCACCACGATCTGCCCGTTCTGCGGCCGCCGAACCGAGGTCGAATAATCCTTCTTGTCGCGATTGATGCGGGCACCGACGGTGACGCCAAGCTGGTCGGTCAGCTTCAGCGTATTCTGCGTGAACAGCGCATAGCTGGTCGCCTCCAGCCCGAAGGTGGTGAAGGTGTTGCCGGCGTCGGCCGCGATCGGGGTCTGGCCCGCCGCGATCAGCGCTTCGTAGATGCCTTCGAACGAACGGGTGAAGACGCTGCTGTCGCCCTTTTCGCGGAAGGCATAGGCGCCGACCAGGAAGTTGAGGCGGTCGCCCAGCGCGGTGCCGCCGAGCTGGAATTCCTGGCTATACTGGTTCTGCTTCAGCGCGGTGCGCGACTGCTGAAGCACGTAGGGCACCTGGTCGCCGTCGACCTCGATCAGGGCGTCGATGGTCCGCCATGCGCTGATCGAGCGGAAGGTGACGGTGTCCGACAGGCGCACGTTGACGACCCCGGACACGCCGCCGATGTCGCTGTCGTCCTGCTGCGGCTGCAAGGCATAGACGCGGTAGGGATCGGGCGCTTCCCAGCGGGCGTCGTAGATCGATCCCGCGGGGAGGCCGAGCTGTCCGTTCACGAACGGCGCGGCAATGGTGTTGAAGCGCGCGATCTTGGCCACGGTGGCCCCGGTCGGCACGAAATCGATCAGATAGCCCGACGGCGGTTTCTGGCGCTGGCGGGTGTAATCGCCGGCGACCTTGACGTCGATCGCGTCGTTGACCCGCGCCTTGATCGCGCCGCGCAGGATCACCCGGCCCTCGCTGGCGTAGCGCTGGTTGTCGAGCAGGCGGCGGCCATAGCCGGCGCTGTCGAGCCGCGAGACGGAGAGCTTGAGGCCGAGCCGGTCCTCGATCAGCGGCGTGTTGACGAGACCGGTCAGGTCGAACCGGCCGTAGCTTCCGGCGCGCGCCTTCACGAGGCCGCTGAAATCGCCGGTCAGCCGGGGTTCGGTGGTGATGACGTTGATCGCGCCGCCGATGGTGTTGCGGCCGTAAAGCGTGCCCTGCGGGCCCTTCAGCACCTCGACCCGCTCGACGTCCTCGAGGCTGAGCAGCCCGCCGACGCTGCGCGCGATGTAGACGTCGTCGACATAGACGCCGATGCCGGGATCGGTCGGGAACTGGAAGTCGCCGGTTCCGACGCCGCGGATATAGCCGGCAAAGGCCGACCCGCCGCCGGCCGGGCGATTGGTCGGGTGCAGCTCGAGGTTTGGCGCGAAATTGCTGACGTCGCCAAGGTTGTCGATCCCGCGCGCCTCCAGCGCGACGTTGGACAGGGCGGTGACCGACACCGGCGCGTCCTGCAGCCGCTGGGTGCGGCGCTGCGCGGTGACGACAATGTCCTCGACACCCGTTTCCGCGACCTGCGCTTCGGTGGTTTCCTGCGCGGTCTCGGTGCTCGACGGCACCGGACCAGCTTGGGCCGAGGCCGGCGCGGCCAGCAGCAGCGCGAGCGGCGACACCGTCGCGCTCAGGACGACGAGCCGGAAGCTCCCCATGGCTTATCTCTCCTCCAAAGCCGCGGGCGAAACTGACCCACCGCCAGTCAATGGCTATGAAGCAAAGCTATTATTGTCAACAATCGGTGATCCCGAAAGTTGGCTTATCAGACCGGTTGAGTGGCCGCCGCGCTTTTCTGCCGCAGGAACATCAGCGCCGCCGCAGCGATCAACGAACCCGCGCTCATCAGGATGGCGACGGTCTGCAGCCCCTGGCCGGCCGCGAACAGCAGACCGGCCAGCGCCGGTGCAAGCGCCGATCCGCCGCGGCCGATGCCGATCACGAAGCCGGTCGCGGTTGCCCGCACCGCGGTCGGGAAGCTTTGCGCGATCAGCGCATAGAGCCCGACCACGCCGGCGTTGGTGGCAAAGCCCGCGCAGGCCGCAACCAGCGACAGCCCGGCAAGGTCGCTCTGGCCGCCGCCGAACAGGATCACCAGCGCGGTCGACAGCAGCATCGCGGTGATGGTCAGCGCCAGCAGCCGGACCTTGCCGGTCAGCAATCCCAGGATCAGCGATCCGGTGGCGCCGCCGACGCTTGCCCACACCAGCACCCCGGCGGCCTGCGGCGGCGGGAAGCCCATGTCGACCACGATCTTCGGGATCCACTTGAGGATGAAATAGAAGGTCATGATGTGGGTGAGGTAGGCGAGCGTCAGGACGATCGTCGTGCGGATCAGCGCGGGCGAGAAGAGGTTGACGACCGGCGCCCGCGAGCGGACCTCGCCCGCTTCGGGTTCGACCAGCGCCTCGACCGGGGCATGGCCCATCCGGCGCAGGGTGTGGTTGACGCGCTCCAGCGTGTCGGGCCGGCGGCGGGTCATCTGGAAGGCGACCGATTCCGGCGCGCGCCACAGCACCAGCGGGATGAACAGCGCGCTGCAGACCGCGCCGAACACGAACACCGCGCGCCAGTCGTAATGGGCGAGCAGGATTGCCGAGATCGAGCCGCCGATGATGGTGCCGACGGGATAGCCCGCCGCCATCAGCACCACCGCGAGCGAACGGCGCTTCTCGTTCGCCGCCTCGGCAACCGCCGCATTGGTCGCGGCCAGCATGCCGCCGATCCCGAGGCCGGTCAGAACCCGCCACAGCGACAGCGTGACGACATCGTGGGAGGTGGCGGCACCCAGCATGCCGACCGTCATCAGGCCAAGGCATCCGAGGATGGTGGTCCGCCGCCCGACCTTGTCGGCCATGCCGCCCAGCAGCAGCGATCCGATCGCCATGCCGATCAGCTCCATCGACAGCACGAAGCCGAGCGCGGCGCGGTCGATGCCCCAATCCGCCGCGATCCCTGGCGACGCGAAGCTGATCGACAGCACGTCGAACCCGTCCAGCGCGTTCAGGCCGACCATGATCGCCACGATGCCCCACTGGGCACGGGTCATCGGCTCCCGGTTGATGATGACGCGCGGATCCTGACTCATGGCGTTGCCCAACCCCTCCCAAGGCTTTGTTATAAGCCACAACATAGCCACCATTTCGCGCCACCTACAATGGCTTGCGCGCAGGCGGCGATCCGCCCTACCCAGCGCGTCGTTTGCCTCACCTACGATCTACCAGCGGAGAATCGATGACCAAGCCGCCGTTCCGTGCCGACCATGTCGGAAGCTTCCTCCGCCCCAAGCCACTGATCGAGGCGCGCGCGGCGCATCGTGACGGCACCATCGACGCCGCCCGGCTGCGCGAAGTGGAGGACGAGGCGATCCGCGACGTGGTGGCGATGCAGGAAGGGCTCGGCCTCCAGTCGATCACCGACGGGGAGTTCCGCCGCACCTATTTCCACACCGACTTCCTGCTCCAGCTCGACGGCGTCGACGAGGCCGGCGGAACGCAGGTCAAGTTCCACCAGCATGGCGGCAAGGAGCTCGCCTATGCCCCGCCGGTGATGAAGATCACCGGGCCGATCCGCCACGTCGCCGACATCCAGCGCGCCGATTATGAGTTCCTCGCGTCCTGCACGACCCGCACGCCCAAGGTCACCATCCCCTCGCCGACCATGCTGCACTTCCGCGGCGGGCGCGACGCGATCGACGCCGAGGCTTATCCCGACCTCGAGGATTTCTACACCGACCTCGCCGCCGCCTATCGCGCCGAGATCGCGAGCCTCGCCGACGCCGGCTGTCGCTACCTCCAGCTCGACGACACCAACCTCGCCTATCTGTGCGACGACACCCAGCGCGAGAATGCCCGGAAGCGCGGCATGGACCCCGACGAACTGCCGCGGCTCTACGCCCGGCTGATCAACGACAGCATCCGCGACCGGCCCGACAATATGGTGGTTGGAGTCCACCTGTGCCGCGGCAACTATCGCTCGTCGTGGGCGGCGGAAGGCGGTTACGAGCCGGTCGCCGAAGTGCTGTTCAACGAGCTGGAGATCGACAGCTACTTCCTCGAATATGACGATCCCCGCTCGGGCGACTTCGCGCCGCTGCGCTTCCTGCCCAAGGGCAAGACGGTGGTGCTGGGCCTCGTCACCACCAAGCTTGGGGAGCTGGAGCAGCCGGATGACATCCGCCGCCGGATCGACGAAGCGGCGAAGTTCGCCCCCCTCGACCAGCTGGCGCTGTCGCCGCAATGCGGCTTCTCCTCGACCGTCCACGGCAACGACATCGAGGTCGAGCAGCAGGCGGCCAAGATGAAGCTGGTGATCGACGTCGCGGATCAGGTCTGGGGCAAGGCCTGACGCCCCCACTGCCGGACCAGCACCGAGGCGAACATCAACCCGCCGATCATCGCGATTTCGGCCGGCGGTGACGGCGCAAGGCGGACGGCAAGCGTCGACAGCAAGGCCGCGCCGCCCATCTGCAGCGTCCCGAACAGGCTTGCGACGCTTGCCGCCTCGCCGCGCTGGCGCTCGATCGCTTCGGCCAGCAGCGCCGGGCCGCTCAGCCCGCTGCCCAGCGCCACCAGGCTCATCGCGGCGAGGAGGCCGAAGATGGCGGTGGGTGCCGCCGCCGACAGGCACAGCGCCGCGGCCCCGGCCAGCATCACAACCGATCCGGCCGGCCACAGCGCCTGCGGCCAGCGCCGCACGATCGGCGGCACCAACAAGGTCCCGGCGATGATCGCGCTCGCCACCACCGAATAGAACAGACCCGACCAGGCCGGGGTGGCGCCGGCCGCTTCCAACACGAACGGAGAAACGGCGAGGAACAGGTAGAAGCCCGCGCTTGCCAGCATGTTGGCGAGGGCGAGGGGAAGGAAGCGCTGGCGCACCGCGACTGCGCCGTAGCGCCGCAGGATCGCGGTCGGGCCGACCGACGCCGTGCGCTCCGCCAGCGTCTCGGGCAGGAAGCGCCAGGCGAGCAGCAGCCCCGTCACCCCAAGCCCCGCAAGCAGCCAGAACAGCATCCGCCAGTCGGCCAGCGACACGACAATGCCGCCGACGACCGGCGCCAGCGCGGGCGATATCAGGGTCACGCTGGTCAGCACCGCAAGCGGCGCGGCGGCGGTTCCGGCCTTGCCGCCATCCGTCGCCATCGCCCGCGCGGTGACCAGCGAGGAGGACGCCCCCGCCGCCTGCAGCAGCCGCCCGCCGAGCAGCAACTCGAGGCTTTGCGCGACGACACAGGCGAACGTCCCGGCGAGGAACAGCAGCAGCCCGATCAGGATCACCGGCCGCCGCCCGATCCGGTCCGCGACCGGCGCCCAGCCGAGCTGCCCCATCGCCAGCACCGCCAGGTAGCCGGTGATCAGCAACTGCCCGTCCTCCGAGCTTGCGACGAGGCTGGCGGTGATGTCCGGCAGCGCCGGGACCAGCATCTGGATGGCGAGCGAGCCCAGCGCCGCAATGGCGCCGAGCAGGACGAGCCTTGCTCCGTTCAAGCCTCGTCGGGCCAGTAGAGACGCATCGGATTGTCGACCAGCAGCTTGCGCCGCAATTCCTCGGTCGGGGCAATCAGGGGAATGACATCGACCAGCGCGCCGTCGTCGGGCAGCACCTTCTCCATGTTGGGGTGCGGCCAGTCGGTGCCCCACAGCACGCGGTCCGGATACGCCTCGACCAGCGGCCGGACCGACGTGACAAAGTCGGCATAGGGCGGCCCGGCGGGATCGAGCCGGTCGGGGCAGGTGACCTTGGTCCAGATGTCCGCGCGGCTGTCGAGGAGGGAGCGGAACGCGCGCATGTCGGGCCCGTCCGGACCCTGGGCGACATCGGGCCTGCCCATGTGGTCGATCACCACCGGCACCGGAATGGCGGCGAGGAACGGCAGCATCTCTTCCAAAATGTCGGCTTCGAAATAGACGACGACGTGCCAGCCGAGCCTGCCGATGCGGTGCGCCACCTCGAGGAACTTGTCCTTTGGCGCATTGTCGACCAGCCGCTTGAGGAAATTGAACCGCACCCCGCGGATGCCGCCCTCGTGCAAGGCGTCAAGTTCGCCATCGCCAATCGCCGGATCGACCACCGCCACTCCGCGCGCGGTCCCGCCCGACACTGCGATCGCGTGCAGCGTCGCGCGATTATCGGTGCCGTGGCAGCTCGCCTGCACGATCACGTTGCGACTGAAGCCGAGCTTTTCGCGCAGCGCGAACAGCGCGTCGGGTCCGGCGTCCTGCGGCAGATATTTTGCGGCCGGGCTGAACGGAAAGTCGGCTTGCGGACCGAACACATGGCAATGCGCGTCGACCGCTCCCGGCGGGGGCATGAAATGCGGAGTGGATGGGTCCAGCGTCCAGCTGCGGATGCGGCCTGCTTCGTCCTTCACGCGAACACCTTCCCGTCCATCAGCTTGCGCGCCGTGCGCAGCATGCCGGCGCTGACCGGCTGGCCCGCCTCGTCGAGCGTCACCACGCATTCGGTGACCCCGGTCGGATGCTCCACGCCCAGCGTCAGTTCGCTGCCCCTTGCCACCACGGCGACCGTCGCCGCCGGCGATCCTTCGACCAGGCAGGCCGTCGCGACACTGACGGCACCGAGCACGCCGATCGAGGCATGGACCCGGTGCGGAATCAGCGACCGCACCGCGATCGCCCCGCCTTCCCGCGGCGCGGCGACCAGCATCATCTTGGGGACCGACTTCTCGCGCACGTCGCCAAGGTTCATCAGCGGACCGGCTTTGAGGCGGATCGCCTCGACCCTCGCCTTCATCGCTTCGTCGGCGTCGAGCGTGTCGCGATCCTCATAGCCGCTGATCCCGACGTCGGCGGCCGCCATCACCACGCACGGCATGCCGTTGTCGATCATCGTCACCGCGATGCCGTCGATCTGGTCCACCGGATTGCCGGTCGGAAGCAGCGCCCCGCAGGACGATCCGGCGGTGTCGCGGAACGCCAGCGGGATCGGCGCGGCGGTGCCCGGCACCCCGCTGATCGCGGCGTCGCCCGCATAGGTCGCCGCGCCGCCCGGCGTCTGCACCGTCGCCACCGCGACCTGCCCGGTATTCTCCATGAAGATCGCGACCTCGGTCCGGCCGTCCTTCGCCGCCACCAACCCGCGCTCGATCGCGAAGGGCCCGACACCGGCAAGCATGTTGCCGCAATTCTGCGCGTCGGTGACGACGGCCTTGTCGACGAAGACCTGCAGGAACAGATAGTCGACGTCGACGCCCTCGCGGGCCGAGCGGCTGACCACCGCGACCTTGCTGGTGAGCGGATCGGCGCCGCCCATGCCGTCGATCTGGCGCGGATCGGGCGACCCCATCATCCGCAGCAGGAAGGCATCGCGTGCGGCCGCATCGGCGGGCAGGTCATCGGCCAGGAAGAAGGCACCCTTGGATGACCCGCCGCGCATCCACATGCAGCGCACGCCGTCAGACATAGGTGAGGCCCATCGCCTGCAACTTGCCCCGCATGTCGTAGATGTCGAGCCCGAGCTCGCCCGCCGCCAGCCGCTTGCGCTTGTCCTCCTCGGCCGCCTCGCGTGCCTGGGCCTTTTTCAGCACGTCGGCGGCATCGGCGCGCTTGACCACGCACACCCCGTCGTCGTCGGCGACGATCACGTCCCCCGCCTCGATCGCCGCCCCGGCGCAGACGATCGGCACGTTGACCGACCCCAGCGTCGCCTTGACGGTCCCTTGCGCGAACACCGCCCGCGACCACACCGGAAAGCCCATCTGCGTCAGGTCGCGGACGTCGCGCACACCGGCGTCGATCACCAGTCCGCGGCACCCCCGCGCCATCGCGCTGGTGGCGAGAAGATCGCCGAAATAGCCGTCGACGCACGGCGAGGTCGGCGCGAGCACCAGGATGTCGCCCTCGCCCAATTGCTCGATCGCGACATGAACCATCCAATTGTCGCCGGGCGGCGCGGAGATCGTCACCGCGCTGCCGGCGATCCGCGCACCGGGATAGATTGGCCGCAGCTGGTGGCCGAGCAGCCCGGTCCGCCCCTGCGCTTCATGCACCGTGGCGACGCCGGCGGCGCCCAGCCCGTCGATCACGTCAGCGGCTGCCCGGTCGATGTTCTGGACGACGACTGCCATGCACTGCTCCTCTAATGATGCCCGGCCTCGGAGAGGTGGCCCGCCTTGGCCAATCAAAGTTGCATGGGCCCCATAAGCAAATATTATAAGAGCGATGCAGCCGTTCGACTTCAACCTGCGCCACCTTCGCGCGCTTGGCGAAATCCGTTCGCATGGCAGCCTCAACCGCGCAGCCGAGGCGGCGGGGCTGTCGCAGCCCGCCCTGACCCAAGGGCTGAGCAAGATCGAGCGGCAGCTCGGCCAGCGATTGTTCTTGCGGACCCACGAGGGGATGGCGCCGACCGCCGCCGGGCTTGCGCTGTCGGAGCGGGCCGGGCGCGCCTTTGCCTCGCTTGCCGCCGGTCCCAGGCGGGGCGGCGCGCGCGGCTTCGCCCGGCCCGACCGGCTGATGACGGCCACGCAGGCGTCCGCCTTTCTCCACTTCGCCGATGCCGGCGGGTTCAGTGGTGGAGCCTCGGCCAGCGGCCTGTCGCAGCCCGCGATCCACCGCGCGGTGCGGGAGCTGGAGCAGATCTGGGGCGTCGCCCTCGCCGAACGGCGCGGCCGCGGCATGATCCTGACCCCCGCCGGCCGCACCCTCGCCCGCGCGATCCGCCTTGCCGCGCGAGAGATTGCGGCGGGAATCGAAGAAGCGCTCGGCGACACCGGGGTCGGCGGGCGGATCACCATCGGCGCGATGCCGCTCAGCCGCGCCCTTCTGCTGCCCAACGCGTTGGCCGAGTTCGTCAGGCAGGCTCCCGCGACCATCGTCGACGTGGTGGAAGGCTCCTGGCGCGAACTGATCGAGCCGCTTCGCGACGGGTCGATCGACCTGATGGTCGGCGCGATCCGACCCGAGCCGCCGCCGGGAATCGAGCAGCAACCCCTGTTCGACGATTCGCTGTCGGTGTTTGCCCGCGCCGGCCATCCGCTCGCCGCCCGGACGAACATCGGCATTGCCGACCTTGCGCAGCAGGCCTGGGTGGTCGGCCCGGCCGGAACCCCGCTTCGCAGCCATTGGAGCGACCTGTTCGAGGGCTGCGCGGCCCCGCCGGCGGTGCCGGTGGAGTGCGGTTCGGTGATGGTGATCCGCGGGCTGCTGGCGCAGAGCGACCTGCTCACCCTGCTGTCGGCCGACCAGGTCGCGCTGGAGGTGGCGGCCGGAATGCTGGTCCGGATCCCGATCGACCTGCCCGGCACCGTCCGCACCATCGGCATCGCGACTCGGTCCGGATGGCGGCCCACCCGCGCCCAATCGCGGCTAATCGACCTTCTGACCCTGGCCAGCGATGACACAAGACATCAGCAAAACTGATAGCGTACGGCGCATTTGTATTGGTCGTTGAGGCGCCGCATCTCCTAGGCGCCGAGCGGTGACGGAGACACTCATCTTGATCGGCTTCGGCGAAGCAGGCGCTGCCTTCGCCCGGCCCGGCGTCACTGCCTTCGACCGCAAGACCGACGTTTCCGCCACCCGCGCCGCCAAGCTCGCCGACTATGCCGCCGCCGGAGTGGCCGGTGCCGACAGCGCGGCCGAGGCAGTCGCCGGCGCGGACCTTGTCCTCTCGCTCGTGACGGCCGACCAGGCCCTTGCCGCAGCCGAGCAATGCGCGCCGTTCCTGGCGCCCGGCGCGATGTTCCTCGACCTCAACAGCGTCGCCCCTGCGACCAAGCGCGCCGCGGCCAGGATCGTGACGGCGGCCGGGGCGCACTATGTCGACGTCGCGGTGATGGCGCCGGTCCTCCCCGCGCGCCTGGCGGTGCCGCTGCTGGTCGCGGGCGAACAGGCCGACGCGGCCGCCGCGCGCCTCCGCGCCTACGGCTTCGGCACTGTCGCAATCGCAGGGCCAAGCGTCGGCGATGCCTCGTCGATCAAGATGATCCGCTCGGCTATGGTCAAGGGGATCGAGGCGCTCACCGCCGAATGCCTGCTTGCCGCCCACCGCGCCGGGGTCACCGACGCGGTGCTGGCCTCGCTCGCGGCCTCGTCCTCCCCGGCCGACTGGAGCGTCCAGGCCGACTATAACCTCGACCGGATGCTGGTCCACGGCCTGCGCCGGGCCGCCGAGATGGAGGAGGTGGCGCGCACGCTCGAGGATCTTGGCATCGACCCGGCGATGACCCGCGGCATCATCGCCCGCCAGCGCGCGCTCGGCCGCTTGGGCATCGTCCCGGCCGCCGGCCTCGCCGCCAAGCTCGCCCAGATCGACCCGCCCCGCGCGGAGGAAGCCGCATGATCATCGACTGCCACGGCCACTACACCGTCCTTCCGGAAGCGCATGACAGTTGGCGCGAGGCGCAGAAGGCGGCGTTCAAGGCCGGCCAGCCCGCCCCGCCCTATCCCGAGATTTCCGACGAGGAGATCCGCGCCACCATCGACGCCAACCAGCTGCGCCTGATCCGCGAGCGCGGCTCCGACCTCACCATCTTCTCGCCCCGCGCCTCGGCCATGGCGCCGCATGTCGGCGACGAGGCGGTCGCGATCGAATGGGCGACCCGCTGCAACGACCTCATCGCCCGGGTCGTCGGCCTCTATCCCGAGACGTTCGTGGGCGTGTGCATGCTGCCGCAAAGCCCCAAGGCCGACATGGTGGGCTCGATCGCCGAGTTGAAGCGCTGCGTCGAACAACTCGGCTTCATCGGCTGCAACCTCAACCCCGATCCCGGCGGCGGCCATTTCACCCACCCGCCGCTGACCGACCGATATTGGTACCCCTTCTACGAGGAGATGGTGGCGCTCGACGTGCCGGCGATGATCCACGTGTCGGGCAGCTGCAATCCCGCGATGCATGCGACCGGCGGTTATTACATCGCCGCCGACACAATCGCCTTCATGCAGTTGCTGCAAGGCGACCTGTTCGCAGATTTCCCGACGCTGCGCTTCATCATCCCGCACGGCGGCGGCGCGGTACCCTATCATTGGGGCCGCTACCGGGGCCTTGCCGACATGCTCAAGAAGCCCGGTCTCGACACCCACCTGATGAATAACATCTTCTTCGACACCTGCGTCTACCACCAGCCCGGAGTCGACCTCCTGGCCGATGTGATCGACAACAAGAACATCCTGTTCGGGTCGGAGATGGTCGGCGCGGTGCGCGGGATCGACCCGACGACCGGGCATTATTTCGACGACACCAAACGTTATGTCGACGCGCTGGAGATCAGCGACGCGGAACGGCACGCCATCTTCGAAGGCAATGCCCGCCGCGTCTTCCCGCGCCTCGACGCCATGCTGAAGGAGCGCGGACTGTGAGCGAACCAAGGGACATCCACGCCTATTTGGCCGAATTCGAGGATATCCCGGGCACCCGGGTCTTCACCGCCGCAAGGGCACGCCAGGGTTATCACCTCAACCAGTTCGCGATGAGCCTGATAAAGCCCGAGAACCGCGAGAAGTGGAAGGCCGACGAGGCCGCCTACCTCGCGGAATGGCCGCTCAGCGACGAGCAGAAGCAGGCAATGCTGGCACGCGACTACAACCGCCTGCTCGACCTGGGCGGGAACATCTATTTCCTCGCCAAGGTCTTCTCCACCGACGGCCAGAGCTTCGTCCAGGCGGTCAGCACCATGACCGGCGTGTCGGTCGAGGAATATCAGGCAATGATGAACGCCGGCGGCCGCTCGCCGCAGGGTGTCCGTTCGAAGAAGGACAGCAACTGATGGCTCGGATCACTGCCGGCGTAGGCTGCAGCCACGTCCCCCTGCTCGGTGTCGCGCACGACCAGGGCAAGGATCGCGACGCTTATTTCGCACCGATCTTCGAAGGCTTCGACTGGACCCGCGAGTGGGAAAAGCAAGAGAAGCCCGACGTCGTGATCCTGGTCTACAACGACCATGCCTCGGCGTTCGACATGAAGATCATTCCCACCTTCGCGATCGGCTGCGGCGAAAGCTACAAGCCGGCCGACGAAGGCTGGGGCCCGCGTCCCGTGCCCGACGTTCCCGGCCATCCGGACCTCGCCTGGCATGTGGCGCAAAGCCTGATCCTCGACGAATTCGACATGACCATCATCAACGAGATGGAAGTCGACCACGGCCTGACCGTGCCGCTGACCATGATGTTCGGCGACGTCGCCGAATGGCCGGTCAAGGTCATCCCGCTGGCGGTCAATGTCGTCACCTATCCCCCGCCGTCGGGCAATCGCTGCTGGGCGCTGGGCGAAGCCATCGCGCGGGCGGTGGCGAGCTTCCCCGAGGACTTGAACGTCCAGGTGTGGGGCACCGGCGGGATGAGCCACCAGCTCCAGGGACCGCGCGCCGGCCTGATCAACAAGGAATGGGACAACGACTTCCTCGACGGACTGGTCGGCGACACCGACCGCCTCCGCCGTGTCCCGCATATCGAATATCTCCGCGAGACAGGCAGCGAGGGCATCGAGATGGTGATGTGGCTGATCATGCGCGGCGCGCTGGGCAAGCGCACCACGGCGATCCACCGCCACTATCACGTGCCGTGCAGCAACACCGCGATCGGCCACATCGTGCTGCGCCCCGACAATGGCGAGAGCCTCGACACGCGTGGTGGCTCGGCGGCCTCGGACGCCCCGCTGACCGCCTGAACCGAACCGAAAGACACAGTCATGAAGATCGCACTCGCCGGCGCCGGCGCCTTTGGCGAAAAGCACCTCGACGGCCTCCGCAACATCGACGGGGTGGAGGTCGTCTCGGTGGTCGGCCGAACCCTCGAGCCGACCCAGGCGGTGGCCGACAAATACGGCATCCCCCACGCCACCACTGAGTTGACCGAAGCGCTCGAACAGCCGGGGCTCGACGCCGTCATACTCTGCACCCCGACGCAGTTGCATGCGGAACAGGCGCTCCAATGCCTCGATGCCGGCAAGCACGTCCAGGTCGAGATCCCGCTGTGCGACAGCCTCGCCGACGGGGAAAAGGTGCTGGCCAGGGCCGAGGCGACCGGCCTTACCGCAATGGTCGGCCACACCCGCCGCTTCAATCCCAGCCACCAGTATCTGCACGGCAGGATCGCCGCCGGCGACCTCGCCATCCAGCAGATGGACGTCCAGACCTATTTCTTCCGCCGCAAGAACATCAACGCCAAGGGCGAAGCGCGCAGCTGGACCGACCACCTGCTGTGGCACCATGCCGCGCACACGGTCGACCTGTTCGCCTACCAGGCCGGGCCGATCGTCCAGGCCAATGCGATCCAAGGTCCCAAGCATCCCGAGCTCGGGATCGCGATGGACATGTCGATCCAGTTGAAGGCGACAAGCGGCGCGATCTGCACCCTGTCGCTGAGCTTCAACAACGACGGGCCGCTCGGCACCTTCTTCCGCTACATCTGCGACAACGGCACCTGGATCGCGCGCTATGACGATCTCGTCACCGGGCGCGAGGAGCCGGTCGACCTGTCTAAGGTCGCCGTCTCCTCCAACGGCATCGAACTTCAGGACCGCGAATTCGTCGCCGCCATCCGCGAAGGGCGCGAACCCAATGCCAGCGTGGAGCAGGTCATGCCCTGCTACCGCGTCCTCGATGCCCTCGAGAAGCAGCTCGCGTCCGGCTGATGAAAACCGCGGTCGCCATCATCGGGGCGGGGCCGTCCGGCCTTCTGCTCGGCCACCTGCTGCGCCAGGCGGGAGTCGACTGCGTCGTGGTCGAGCGGCAGGCGGCGGACTATGTCCTTGGCCGGGTCCGCGCCGGAGTCCTGGAAACCGTCACGACCGGCCTGATGGAGCGGCTCGGGCTCGACTCCCGGCTGCAACGCGAGGGGCTGATCGAGGAAGGCTTCAACCTTGCCACCGACGACCGGCTGATCCGGGTCGACGTCAAGGCACTGACCGGTAGCCATGTCACCGTCTACGGCCAGACCGAGGTCACCCGCGACCTGATGGAAGCGGCGGAAAGCCGCGACCTGCAGGTGATCTACGAGGCCAAGGATCTGGCGATCCACGACGTGGACGGTGCCCAGCCGTTCCTGACCTATCGCAAGGATGGCGCCGATCAGCGGATCGATGCCGATTTCATCGCCGGCTGCGACGGCTATCACGGCCCCTCGCGCAAGGCGATCCCGGCGGCGGTCCTGCGCGACTATGAACTCGCTTATCCGTTCGGCTGGCTGGGCATCCTCGCCGACGTTCCGCCGTGCCATCACGAGCTGATCTACGCCAACACCGAACGCGGCTTCGCGCTCGCCTCGATGCGCTCGGAAACGCGAAGCCGCTATTACATCCAGGTCCCGCTGACCGACCGGGTCGAGGACTGGAGTGAAGAGCGTTTGTGGGATGAACTGGCGATCCGCTTCGATACGCTCAGCGAGCGCGGTGTCACCCGCGGACCGGCGATCGAGATGTCGATCGCTCCGTTGCGCTCCTACGTCTGCGAGACGATGCGCCACGGCCGCCTGTTCCTGGCCGGCGACAGCGCGCACATCGTGCCGCCGACCGGGGCCAAGGGGCTCAACCTCGCCGCTTCCGACGTCGCCTACCTGGCCGAGGCGCTGATCGCCTTTCACGTGCATGGCGACGAGGCCGGGCTGGCGGGCTTCCAGGCGCGCGCGCTGGCCCGGATCTGGAAGGCCGAGCGGTTCAGCTGGTACCTGACCAAGCTGATGCACCGCTTCCCCACCGACGGCGCTTTCGAACACAAGATGCAGGCGGCCGAGCTCGACTATGTCGCCAGCTCGGAGACCATGCAGCGCTCGATCGCCGAAAATTACGTCGGCCTGCCGCTCTAGGCGTCGCCGGTGACCAGTGCCGCCGCCCGTTCGGCGGTGGCGAGCGCATAGGTCCAGCCAAGGCCGCCGTGGCCGACGTTCACGGTGACCGCACCGCGCCGCTGGACGATCGGCAGGCTATCCGGCGTGACCGGACGAAGGCCGGCCCAGGCCGCGGAAGGGCCGTCGTAGGCGGCAGCGTCGGGCAGGCTCGCCCGCGCCGCCTCACCCAAGGCGTGCAACCGCCGCGGATCGACCGCCGCTTCCGTGAAGCCGACATCGGCGAGGCCGGCGATACGAATCCGGTCGCCCAGCCGGCAGAACACCAGCTTGCGCGCCACGTCGGTGATGCTGACACGCGGCGCGCTGGGGCCCGGAGGCAGGGTCAGCGAATGGCCGCGCACCGGGACGATCGGCAAGCGCCAGCCGAGCGGCCGAAGCAAGGCGGCGGCCTGCGGCCCGGCCGCAACGACGATGTGCCTTGCGTGCAGCCGCTCCCCGCTGGCCAACCGGACCGAGCCCTCCGCCACGCCGTCGGCCACCGCACCGAAGCGGGTCGCAAGGCCCTCGCCGCGCAGCCGTTCGACCAGCGCGGTGCAGAACAGGTGCGGATCGCCAACCGCGTCACCCGGCGCGAAAATTCCGCCGGCAAGCCGCGCGCGAATGCCGTCCAGCGCCGGCTCGATGCCCACCGCCTCGTCCGGCGACAGCGCCCGCACGTCGATCCCCGCCTGCCGCTTCGCTTCGGCATGGGCGGCGGCCGCGCGAAAGCCGTCCGCATCCTCGTGGAGCAGCAGCTTTCCCGGCACCGCATGCGCGAAGTCGATGGAATGGCGGGCGAGTAATTCCTCCATCAGCGCGTGGGAGCGCAGCGCGATGGCGATCCCGGCCAGGCTGTTGGCCGCGAACCGCCCGGCGCTGCCGTTGCGGAAAAAGGCCAGGCACCAGCGCAGGTAATCGGGGTCGAACCGCACCGCGACACGAAACGCCGGATCGGTCGCGGCGAGGATGCCGGGCAGCCGCTTCAGCAGGCTCGGCGAGGACAAGGCGTCGGTGTAGGAGTAGCTGAGCTGCCCGCCATTGGCGAAGCTCGCGCCCTCGCCCGGCCCGGCCGCCCGGTCGACCAGCGTCACCGACAGCCCGCGCCGGACCAGCGCCTCCGCCGTCGCCACGCCGACCACGCCGGCACCGAGGACGAGGACGTCGGTGGTCACGAGGGGCGGCGATCCTGGGGCGACATCACCCGCTGAGCCTAGCAGCCTCCATTGCACTCCGCCCCATGCTCTTTATCGTCCGGGGCATGACGATGATGAAGCGACGCGACGCTCTTGCGACCCTCGGCGCAGCCGGACTGGCGCTGGGCTTGCCCCTGCCCGCCGCTGCCGCTCCCGCTACCCGCAAGCCGCCGCGTCTGCGCCCCGGCGACCGCGTCGCGCTGGTCGCCCCGGCCGGCCATTATGCCGACGCGTTCGACTTCCAGTTGGTGACCGAGGCGATCACCGCCATGGGGCTGGTGCCGGTCCCGGGATCGCATTGGAAAGACCGCTTCGGCTATCTCGCCGGGACCGACCGGGACCGCGCGGCGGACCTCAACGCCGCCTTTGCCGACCCGGGCATCCGTGCGCTGTTCGCGCTGCGCGGCGGGTGGGGATCGCAGCGGATCCTGCCGTTGCTCGACTGGAAGACCATCGCCGCCAATCCCAAGCTGCTGGTCGGTTTCAGCGATATCACCGCGCTTCACCTCGCCATCCAGGCGCGGGCCGGTTTCCCGACCATCCACGGGCCCACGGCGGGAAGCGGCTGGAGCAAGTACAGCTACGCGTCGTTCCGCGACCTGGCGTTCGACGGCAAGCTGCCCGTCTATCGCAATGTCCCCGGCGACCAGGATCGCCTCGTTCAGCGGCAAGGCCGTTACCAGACCCTCCGCCCGGGCAAGGCCAGCGGCAAGGTGCTCGGCGGCAACCTGACGGTCCTGACCAGCCTCGCCGGAACGCCCTGGCTGCCCGATTTCAGCGGCGCGATCCTGTTCCTGGAAGACACCGACGAGGCGCCTTACCGGATCGACCGGATGCTGACCCAGATCGGCCAGGCCGGGATCCTGCGCAAGGTCGCGGGGGTGGTGTTCGGCCAGTGCACCAACTGCAAGCCGTCGGACGGATCGACCAGCCTGTTCACCCTGAACGAAATCTTCGACCAGCACCTGAAGCCGCTCGGCGTGCCCACCTACACCGGCGCGATGTTCGGCCATGTCGACGACCAGTTCAGCCTGCCGGTCGGCTGCCGGGCCGAGATCGACGCCGACGCCGGCACCATCCGCATGCTCGAAGCACCGGTCGCGTGACGCGGCGGCATGGCCTTCTCCCGCTCCTTGCGCTGCCGCTGGCCGGGTGCATGACCGTCGACCGACCGGCCAGCTACGCTCCGCCGCCCGGGGTCGCCTGGGCATGGGCGCGCTTCGACGCCACCGCCGTGCGCGCGCAGGCTGCGGGCGGCCTCGCCGACCGCCGAACCGGCCGCCGCATCACGCCGGACGACCCGATCCGCGTCGCGTCGGTGTCCAAGATCGCCACTGCGCTGACCGTCATGCGGCTGGTCGAACAGGGCAGGCTGGACCTCGATGCCGATGTCTCGACGATGCTTGGCTGGACGCTGCGCAACCCGGCGTTCCCGGACCGTCCGATCACCCTGCGCATGCTGCTGAGCCACACCGGCAGCGTGCGCGACAATGGCGAGAATTACGTCGTCCGCCTCGGCAAGGAGATCCGCCCGCAGGCGCAGGATCCCGGCTCGTTCGACCCCGATCACGCGCCAGGCAGCTTCTTCCGCTACTCCAACCTCAACTTCGGCCTGGTCGGGACGGTGATCGAGCGGGCCACCGGCGAGCGGTTCGACCGGGTCGCCCGGGCGCAAGTGCTCGAGCCGCTCGGCCTCGACGCCTGCTTCAACTACGCCACCTGCACGCCGGCCGCCGCAGCTCGCGCAGTGGTGCTCTACGATGAAGACGGGTCGGCGATCCTCGACGACCTGCAAGGCAAGCTCCCGGCCTGCCCGGTGTTCACCGAACCCGGCACCCCCTGCACGCTCGATAGCTATCGGCCCGGCAGCAACGGCGCGCTGTTCTCGCCGCAGGGCGGCCTGCGCATCTCGGCGACCGGTCTCAGCGTAATCGGTCGCATGCTGCTGAACGACGGCCGCCACGACGGCCGCGCCTTCCTGTCGCCGACAAGCGTCCGGACCATGACCAGCCCGGTATGGACGTTCGACGGCGGCAACGGCGCGACCGACGACGGCTTTTATTGCTCCTACGGCCTCGCCATCCAGCTCCTGCCGGTGTCCGGCGCCGACTGCCGCGACGACCTCAGCGGGACCGGGCGGCGGCTGGTCGGGCATGCGGGCGAGGCTTATCGCGTGCGGTCCGGCCTGTGGCTCGACCCCGCCACGCGCACCGGGATCGCCTTTGTCGCGGCCAATAACGGCAAGGATCCTCCCGCCGGCCGATCGAGCTTCAAGGCCATCGAGGAATGGCTCGCCGCCAACCTGCGCTAGGCAATAAAAAAGGGGACCCGGCCACCGGCCGGATCCCCCCTTTCCCGTGTCCCGAAGCGATCGCCTAGAACAGCTTCCAGTCGAGGTTGAGCGTGAAGCTGCGGCCACGCGGGTCGGTGACGCGCGGCTCCCAGCTCGAACCGGCGCCGGTGTTGCTGTCATAGGTGATGGCGAACGGCGGATCCTTGTCGAACAGGTTTTTGACGCCCGCCGTCAGACGCAGGTCCTTCCACGGCTCGTAGCTGACCGCGGCATTGTAGATCACGTAGCTCTTGACCCGAGGATTGTAGAGCGGCCGCGCGGCGCTGCCCGGCAGCGCAAAGTTGCGATAGCTGTTGCGGAAGATCTGCGAGAAGCTGAAATTCCACGCTCCGGTGCGGTAGCCGATGAACGCATTGTGCTTCCACTTGAGGCCGAGGTCGCCGGTCAGGCTGAACACGCCGATCAAGTCGGTGTACGGCAGGTTGGGAAGCAATTTCTCCTTCTTGGTGAGGAGGCGGGTGCCGTCGAGCCCGGCCGTCAGCTGGCCGCCGAAGAGGTCGGCCCCGGCCCGCGCCGCGACCTCCAGCCCTTCGGTCCGGCGCGAACCGAAGTTGCCGGTGCGCAGGTCGACCCCAGTGATGATCCCGTTGGTACGGACAATCCGGTCGGGGAAGGACGAGATATTGGCCAGCAGCTGCGGGATCGTGATCGATCCAATCGTGTCGTCGACCGCGATGTTCCAATAATCGAGCGACAGGCTGAACCGCCGCGCCGGCTCGATCACCACGCCGACGGTCCACTGCTCGCTGGTCTCCGGCCCGAGCAGCAGATTGCCACCGCTCAGCGATTCCGGGGTGATCGGGGCGCAGGCCGGCTGCGGCCCGTTGACCGTCCCCTGCGGGCAGAGCGTCGGGTCGACCAGGGTGTTGCCCGGGTTGGGCGAAATGGTCGTTCCGTTGAAGATCTGGTTGAACGACGGCACCCGGAAGCCGGTGTTGTACGAGCCCCGGAACATGATCGGGTCGACCGGGCGGTACTTGGCCGAGATCTTGGGGTTCGTGGTCGTGCCGAAGCCGGTATATTCGTCGACGCGGACGGCGCCGGTCACTTCCAGTCGGTCGCCCAGCGGGACCAGCACCTCGGCATAAGCGGCCTTCACGTCGCGCTTCTTGGGCGTCAGCGCGTTGACGTTGTCAAACGCGGCCAGGAAGATCACCGGAGCGGTTGCAGCAGCGGCGGCCGACCCGTTGAACGAGTAGGTTTCGCGGCGATAATCCACCCCGAACGCTGCCTGGACCCGGTTGCCGAACAGGTTGAACAGCGGGCCCGAGATCGACCCGTCGAACTGCCGCACCTCATACTGGCCGCCGTACAGCGTCGCGCCTTCGGCCGACACCGACTGCAGGGCGGCAAGCCCGGCCTCGGTCTGGGTCACGCTGAACGGGTTGAGCAGCCCGCTGTTGAGCGCTCCGACCAGGCCGTAGAAGCCCGGCGCGCCGGCGACCTGCGGGGCGGTCGTGTCGTAGGTGCCGTTCGCCAGCGTGCCGCGGTAATAATAGCCCGAGCCGAGGACCGACGCGCTTTCGCTCTTCGCGTAGGAGGCGCCGGCGCGATAATCCCAGCGGGCGAACAACGGCCCCTCGGCGCCGATGGTGGCGCGGATGGTGTCGGTGCTGGTCTCATATTCGCGCGGTCCGCAGGCGATGCAGCGCCAGCGGTAGGCGATCGGACGGCCGTAGCGCGCGTCGAGCGCCGCGGCATTGGCCGGGAACGCCGCCCTCAGGCGGTTGAACACGTCGTTGTAGACCGCCGTGGTGTTCGAATTGAGCGGATAGAAGAACGGGCTGTTGGTGGTGTTGGACGACACCTGCGCGTTGGAGAATTGCTTGGAGCTGTCGGCGCTCGATCCGGTGACCTCGGCGAACAGTTCATGCTCGCCGCCGACCCGAACCACGCCGCGGGTGTAATAGGTCAGCGTGTCGATCGGCTGCTGGATCACGGCGGCCCGGCCGGTGTCCCAGGCGCAGGCATATTGCGCCGTGGCGTTGGCCCACAGCACTTCATCGTAAGGCAGGCCGCCATCGACCGATCCGCAGCCGGCGCCGCCCGGCAGGTCGAGAATGTTGATCCCGCCGCCGGCCCCGTTGGCGCCGTTCGGAAGGGTCAGGGTCAGGCCCTGGGTCAGCGTCCCGGTCGGGGTCTGAAGAGCGGTGGTGGCGACGTTGAAGATGGTCGCGATCGGGGTTCCGCGGGTGTCGATCGACAGGCCGCGCTCGGGCTGGTTGCCGTTGACGAAATCGCGCTGCGACCCGCGCAGGATGCGGTTCGAGCTATAGGCCACCGCGCCCATGATGTTGAAGCCCTGTTCCGCCAGGTCGCCGTAGCCGACGATCCCCGAGACGCGGTAGATGTTGCCCCCGCCGGCCTCGGTCAGGTCGGTGAAGCCCTGCACGCCAAGGCCCTGGTAATCCTTGCGGGTGATGAAGTTGATCACCCCGCCGATCGCGTCGGTACCGTAGATGGCCGATGCGCCGTCCTTCAGCACCTCGACCCGCTCGATCGCGGCGAACGGGATCTGGTTGACGTCGACCGCCGAGCCCTGGAGGCCGTGAGCGGCGACGCGGCGGCCGTTCAGCAGCACCAATGTCGACGCGCTGCCCTGGCCGCGCAGGTTGGCCGACGACAGGCCGTTGGTGCCGCGCTGGGCGCCCGACACGACGTCGGAGTTGGATGCCAGATTGTCCGCGCCATTGCCGTTGGTGCTGAGATAGCTGATCAGCTGCTCGGGATTGGAAATGCCTTCGCGGACCAGTTCCTGCGTGGTGATGATCTGCAGCGGCAGCGGGCTGTTGTTGGGATCGCGGCGGATGCGCGAGCCGGTGACCACGATCTCGCCGGGCGCTTCGTCGGCGGTGCCGGCATTGGCCGGCGACACCGGTGTCTCCGCGCCGGTCGGGGTTGCCGCCGGTTCGGTGGTGTTGCCGGTCGTGCTCTGCGCCACGGCCGGCGTGGCCAGAACCAGCGCAAGCGCCAGTGCGCTGCCCATCGACAGCATGGCTGCCCGAGTCCCCCGTAGAACCATGATTTCCCCCCTTGCCCCGCTAATTTGTCGTTATGCGCGGGATAGGAGGCAAAGGGCGCGCCGCTTGCCAGTCTTTTCTTTGTCACATGGCTGCTGGGGGCAGCCTTTTTGCACGACAGCCCCGGTGCTGTTGCGGCGGCGCAACAGCCGTCCCGCTCAGCGGCTGGCGGCGACCAGTTCCAGCGCACCGTCCATGATCGCGGTGGCGCGGACATCCTCGGGGACATCGCTGGCGAGGGCCGAGAAGACCAGGGTCTCGCCGCGCGCCGTCAGAAGGTAGCCCGACACGGCGCTGGCGGCAGTCAGCGATCCGGTCTTCGCGAAGACCCGCCCCTTCAGCGCGCCACCGGCGAAGCGCCGTCCGAGCGTTCCGTCGATCCCGCCGACCGGCAGGCTGGCCCGGAACGACGCGCCCCACGGCCGTCCCGCAGCCCACCGCAGCAGGGTCACCACGCCGCGTGGACTGACCCGGTTGTAGGGCGACATCCCCGACCCGTCGGCGAGCGTCGCCGCCCGCTCCGGCACGCCGGCACGGTCCAGCATCTCGCGCACCGCTTCCAGCCCACCGGCAACATCCGGCTTGGCCCGGGCCGCGCCCAGCCGGCGCAGCAGCAGCTCGGCATGAACGTTCTGGCTGACCTTGTTGATGGTGGCGATGTCCTCGCCCAGCGGACCCGGCTCCGCCCGGGCGACCTCCACCGGCTGCGCCTCGGCAAGCGCCGCGCCGCCGCCCGCGGGGCGATAGAGCGCCGCCGGCGCACCGCTTACGCGGACCCCGCGCTCCTGCAACATCCGGGTGAAGCGCCACGCCGCATAATGCGCAGGATCGTCGATCCCCAGCCGCAGCACCTCTTCCGCGGCGCCTGCAAGGATGGTCCCCGACAGCCGGACCGTGCGGCTTCCCGGCAGGCGCGCGACCTCGAGCGCGGTCTTGCCCTCGGCCACCGTCACCGCTTCGTTCGCCACCGTCATATAGTCGCCGCCCGTCACCCGCGGCGGCTGGCCCGCGGCACCGGGCGCGATCCGCAACACGGCCTCGTTGCCGTCGATCATCAGTGCGCCAAGCGCGGTACCGGAGCGGGTCGGGATGTTGTTCCAGCTCATCCCGAAGCTCCACCGTTCATCCGCGAAGGCGCGGGAATCCCCGATCACCGCACCGACCCGGCGGGTGCGGGCGGCCACCGCATCGGCCAGCGTCGCCAGGCAGTCAGTCGCGCAATTGGGGGCGCTTGACAGGCGGGCATCGCCGCGTCCTTCGAGGATCACGTCGGGCGCCTTGCCGCGCATTGGCCGAAGCAGCACCCGGGTCGCCCCATCCCGGTCCGGCTGGTCGATCCCCGCCAGCAGTTCGTAGGCGGCAATCGTCGTGAACAGCTTGGTGTTGGACGCCGGCACGAAGCGGCCGTCGGGGTTGAGGCTGACGATTTCCCGCCCGTCCAGCGTCGCCACCACCAGCCCGAACCGCACCCCCGGCCCTGCCTCGGCCAGCTTCGCCTCGACCTGCTGCTGCAGCGTTGCCGGCGCCTGCTGCTGCAGCGTTGCCGGCGCCTGCTGAGCGGCCGCCGGTGAGGCCGTCAGCAGCGCGGCAAGCAGCAGCGCCCTCACTTGGCCGCCCCTTCGCCGCCGCCCGCAAGCTGGCGCATCAGTCGCGGCCAGAAGTCGAACGCCTCGTACAGCGCCCGCTCGGGGATGCGCTCATTCAGGCCATGAACGCCCGCCACCTCGCCGCCGACCGTGAAGTCGGCGCTGAAGCCGTAGGTCGGGATTCCGCGCGCGCGGAAATGCTTTCCGTCGGTGGCGCCCGGGGTCATGTAGGGGAAGATCGGAATGCCCTGCGCCTGCGGTGCAAGCGCCTGCTGGATGGCCGCGAACAGTGCCGGATTGGCGGGCGAGGCCGGCGCTCCGAACGGCTCGCCGACGATCCGCCATTCGGCCGCCGCATTGCCGCCCAGCCCCGCCAGTGTCTGCCGCACCTCCTCGATCTCGACCCCCGGAAAGATCCGGCAATTGATCGTCGCGGTGGCGCTTTGTGGAAGCGCGTTGTCGGCATGGCCGCCCTCCAGCAATGTCGGCACGCAGGTCGTGCGCACGGCATGGCCAAGGCGCGGCTCGCGCCCGATCTCGGCAAGCAGGGCGGGATCGTCCGGCTTCGCCTCCAGCGCCGCGACCTTGGCCTTCAGGCTCTCGCTCGCGCTGCTCGAAGCCGCGGCGTCGCGCAGCATGGAGCGGGTCAGGTCGCTGGCGACCAGCGGAAAGGTATAGCCGCGTACCCGGCCGAGCACTTCGGCCAACTCGTAGATGGCATTATCGGCGCGCGGCCGGGCGCTGTGCCCGCCGGCGTTGCGGATGGTGACCGCGATGTTGGCGAAGGTCTTTTCCGCCACCTGGATCGCGAACGAGGTCGGCTTGCCCGAGGCGTCCGCACGGCCGCCGCCGGAATCCGAGTTGATCGCATAGTCGGGCTTCAGCGCCGCCAGCCGTTCGGCCAGCACCATGCTCGACTTCATGTCGGTTTCCTCGTCTCCGGTGAAGCCGAGGATGAGGTCGCGGTCGGGGCGGAAGCCAGCCTTTTTCAGAGTGATAAAAGCCGCCACCAGATGCGCGACGCCCAGCTTGTTGTCGCTCGTGCCGCGCCCGTAGAGGAAGCCGTCCGCCTCGTGCAGCTTGAAGGGGTCGCGCTCCCAGTCGGCGCGCTTGGCCTCGACCACGTCCATGTGGGCCAGGAACAGCAGCGGCGGCTTCGCCCCGGTGCCGCGATAGCGGACGATCAGCGATGCCGTCTCGCCGACCGGCACGATCTCGACGTCGCGCGCGGCAAATCCGGCCTGCCGCAGCCTCGCCGACAGCAGGCGCGCCATGCGCGGAACCTGGCCACGCCCCTTGACGGTGGGAATCTCGACGATGGACTTGAACAGGTCGTGGAGCAGTCGGCCGTCGGCGCTGTCGCGGGTCGCCGCCTGGGTTGGCGCGGCCACCGCCAACAGGGCGAGAGCGCCGAGGAATCGCATCAACATGAGGCCACCAAAGCAGCAGCGCGGGGGCAAAGTCCACCTCGCGCAGGGCTCCGACCTCAGCGCATGTAATCGAGCAGGCTCAGCTTCGACAGCCGCGAGAAGACCGTGTAGCTCGCCTCCAGCGTGGTCTGGCGCTGGACCAGCTGGCTGGCGACTTCGGCCAGGTCGGCGTCCTCGTTCCTGGACACCAGCCGCTCGACGATCAGGGTCCGCTCGGCGGCGCGGGTGGTCAGACCCTCGACCTGCGCCTGGCGCCGACCGTTCTCGGCATGGACCGCGCGCAGGGTCGTCAGCCCGTCGTTGATCTGGCCGATCGCCTGGCTCATCGCGCTCGTCTGCGCCGCGGTCGGGGTGAGCCCGATGGTTCCCGCCTCGGCCAGGGTCCGGAACGCTTCGAACAGCTTGGAGCCCATCTCGCTTGCGGTCGCGCCGTAGGTGACGTCCAGCCCGTCGGCGACGCGCGCTTCCGCCATCACCGCATCGTTGCGAAAGGCGTTGGCGGTCGGCACTCCGGCGCAGGAGGCAAGCGTCGGCGGCGCGAACGGCGCGGTGGTGGTCTGTGATCCGGCGAACAGAAACTGCCCGGCCTCGTCGCTGTTGAGGCCGGTGCGGAACCGCTGGAAAGCTTCCTCCACCACTTCCTGCAGCCCATCGGCGCGGCCGGTCCCGACCGCCGACAACAGCCCGTCGCGCAGCTTGCCGAGCGATTCAACGATGCCATCCATCTGCGTGTCCATGATCGACAGCGTGGTGCCGATGCGGTTGCCGACCGCGGCATGGGCCTCCTGCCGGGCAAGCAGGGTGCGGGCCGACAGGTTGCGCATGGTTTCGATGCCGAGGCTTGCGAAATCGGGCGCCTTCTTGCCGGTCGCCATCTGCTGCTGCACCTCGGCCAGCTTGCGCTGCGACACCGAAATGCTTTCGAACAGCGTGCGCTGCATCGGCACGCTGGCCACCCGGTTGAACCCGCTCATCGTCCCACCATTCCGATCAGAGTGTCGTACATCTGCGTCGCCGTGGTCATGATCCGCGCCGCCGCCGAATAGCTGTTCTGCAGGGTGACGAGGCTGGCCAGTTCCTCGTCGATATTGACTCCCGAATAGCTGTCGCGGCGGTTGACCGCGTCGGAGCGCCGCCCTTCCATGTCGGCCAGCCGGTCCTTGGCCCCGGCGGCATCGAGCCCGGTCTGGCCGAGCACGAAGCTGGCGTAGCTTTCCATTGCCGACACGCGCCCGCGGCCAAGGTCGACCTCCGCCCGAAGCTGATCGACAAAGGCATTGGCGCCGCGGCTGTCGCCCGGGCCGATGGCCTTGGTCCCGACCGCCGCGGCGATGTTCAGCCGGGCCAGCGGCAAGGCTCGCCCCGAGGCGGCGATGTCGGGCCGCAGCTTGGCGCCCTCCAGCCCGGTTTCCCGGCCCGACGGCAGCAGCAGCGAGGACAAGGAGCGATCGGTGCCGAACCGGCTGGTGGTGTCGGACACCACCGACAGGCTGGCGGTGGGCAGGTTGGCGACCGGCGTGAAGGCAAGCCGCCCGCGCCCGTCTAGCGCCACGCTTCCGAACGCGCTGAGCGTCCCTGCATTGAGCGCGGTGATGAGGTCGCCGAACGATCCCCCGGCCGCCGGCGCCACGCTGTCCTGCGCCAGCACCCGGCCATCGGGCCCGCGCAGCACGAACTCGACTGTCTGGGGCGGCGCACAGCCATGCGGGTCGCCCGGCGCGAAACCGGCCGGGCCATAGCTGCGCGTCCCGCTGATCAGATCGTTGAGGCCGAACTGCTGGGCAAAGCCCATGCCCACGCGGCTGCTCGGAGCGTCGGGGTCCTGCGCCACCGCGACGCCGAGGCTGCCCGATCCCTGGATGGTCAGCCGCCCGCCCGAAAAGCTGGCGGTGGCGGTGCCGCCAAGCCCGGCGTTGATCGCGTTCACCGCATCCTGGATGGTGGCGCTCGGCCCCAGCGCGTCGAAGTCGAGGATGAAGCTAGCTGCAAGAGTCCCGTCGGGCTGCAGGGAGGCGATCACCGCCCGCCCGGTGAAGCCCAGCCGGTCGCTCGCCGCAAAGCCCGTCTGCGCGCCTTCCAGCTTGCCTGGCGCAGGAACGGTGGTTCCGGCATTGCTGACCGCATTGAGGCTTTCGGCGAGGCCTCCGAACAGGCTTCCGACTTCCTCGGCGAAGGCCGGCAAGCGGCGGTCGCGCAAGTCCATCAGTCCGCCGAGGCGCCCGCCGGCGGCCGAAGAATCCAGCTCTTCGCCGGTCTCGGCCCCGACGCTTCCGTCGGCATTCACGAAGCGCAGCTTGATCGCGGGGTAGAGCGGCTGCAGCGACCCGTCGCTGGGCGGATAGTCGAGCAGCCGCAAACGCCGGTCGAGCAGGGTCGCCCCGCCCGCGGTGTCGATGGTCAGCCGCCCGTCCTCGCCTTCGCGTACCTCGATCTTGATCAGCCCGGCCAGCTCCTCGACCGCGCTCATCCGCTGGTCGATTGCGCCGTTGCTGGCGCGCCCGCCTGCCGCCTGCCGCGCGACGCTGTCGTTGAGGCCGTCGATCCGCCGCAGCAGCGTGTTGACCGTGTCGACCGTGTAGCTGAGCTCGCGCTCGGCATCGATGCGGAGCGCGGCGACGTCGCTGTCGAGGGTCTGGAGCGCGGTCAGCGCCTGGCCCACCGCTCCGACGAACCCGCGCACGGTCGGTTCGCTTGCCGCCGCGCCGGTCATCGCTACCGCCGCCGCACCGACCGCGTCGAGCCGCGCCGGCAATCCGCTGTCGTCTCCCGGCGCCCCGAGCAACGCCTGCAGGCGGTCGAGCGAGTTCGCCACCGCTTCGGCCTGTCCCCAGTCGCTGGCGCGGCGATAGACGGTGGATTCAAGAAAGCGGTCGGCGACCCGCACCGCTTCCATCGCCCGGACGCCGCTGACCTGGCCGGCGGTGACCCCGGTTTGCAGTGGCACCCGTTCGCGGGCGTAGCCGGGGGTGTTGACGTTGGCGATGTTGTTCGACGCCGAACGCAGTCCCGCCTGGGCCGCGTTCAGCCCCGACAGGGCAGATCCGAGGATGTCGGAAAGACTCATCGCCTACGCTTTCCTCACCGCTTCAGGTTGGACAGTTCCTGCAGCATGTCGTCGACCGTGGTGATGATCTTCGACGACGCGCTGTAGGCCCGCTGGAAGCGGATCATGTTGGTGAACTCGCTGGCCAGATCGACGTTCGACCCTTCCAGCGACGAACTGGAGATCATGCCCGATCCGAGCGAACCCGGCGGATTGATCGCCACCGCCCCGCTCGCGCTCGACAGGCCGAAGGCATTGCCGTTCAGCCGGGTCAGGCCATCGGGATTGAGGAAGGTCGCGACCGGCAGCTGGAACACCTTTCGTGCCGTCCCGTCGTCGAAGATCGCGCTGACCACGCCTTTCTCGTCGACCTCGATCGAGGCAAGGTTGCCGAGCACGCCGCCGTCGACGCTGGAGCTGATCACCGCGCTTGCGCCGCTGAACTGGATCAGCCCGTCGAGCTTGCCGTCCGAACCGAGCTGGAGGTCAATCGGCTGGGCGCCGGCGCCATTGGTCCAGGTCGGGGTCAGATCCGCGAACAGCGGGGCCGACGACCCGGCGAGGTAGAGGCTGCCGTCGGGATTGAACTTCACCGTGCCGCTCGCCAGCAGGCCGTCGGTCGCAGTGACGTCGGTTGCCGGAACCGCGAAGATCTCGGCCTGCCACTCGTTCGGCGCGGTCTTGACGAAGCCCATGCTGATCCGGTGCGCCGACCCTTGCGCGTCATAGATATCGAAGCTGCGCTGGAACTGCGGTGTCACCGTCCCGGTCGCGAGGTCGCCGGCGGTATAGGCACCGGCCAGCACGGGCGCGTCGGACTGGAGGTTGGCACGCAGCTGCAGCCGCGAGGTCGCGCTGGCCGAGCCGGTCAGGTCGCTGACCCGCACCGCCTGCAGGGAGTCGAGCCCGGTGTCGGTGAAGTTGCCGGTGGAATCGAGCCGCCAGCCCTGCAGGTAATAGCCGCTGGTGTTGCGCAGGAAGCCCTGCACGTCGGGCTTGAAGGCACCGGCGCGGGTGAACGCCACGTCGCTGTCCCCGCCCGTCCCAGTGCGGACCACGAAGAAGCCGGCGCCGTCAATCGCCAGGTCGGTCTGGCTGCTGCTCGCCTGCAACAGGCCCCGCTTGCTGATCAGCGCCTGCGGGGACGCCGCGACCCCGCCGGCCGAGTAAGACGATTTCATGCCGCCCGACGTCACCAGGGTGCGGAACTCGGTCGACACCCCCTTGTAGCCGATGGTGTTGATGTTGGTGATGTTGTCGGCAACCCCCGCCATGGCGGAGGATTGGGCACCAAGGCCGGACGCACCGGCGTAAAGGGCGGAATAAAGGCTCAAGGGTCGCTGGCTCCCGTGGTTCGGACTGGCCCGCTGCCGGTCCTTTGCTTGCTTTATAGAAGCGGTTCGACCGGCCGCCCGGACACGGCAAGATTTGCCGCTCTGCGCTCCGTTCCGCCTTCCGGCCGTCTAGGATGAGGTCACAAGCAGGACAGTGGAGTTGCCTCGATGACGCTCAGGATTTCCCTTCGCGACGGTGAAAAGGTGGTGATCAACGGGGCCGTCATCCGCGCCTCCGGCCGCACCGACCTTGCCATCGAAAGCAAGGTCACCATTCTTCGCGGACGCGAGATCATGTCCCCGGCCGAAGCCACCACGCCGGCCCGCGCGCTCTATTTCCACACCATGATGGCCTATCTCGATCCGGACGGGCTGTCCCGCCATCACGCGGCAATCCTCGCTGCGCTGTGCGCGGTCGGGCGCCTGTCGCACGGTGAGACGGCCAGGGAAGCCATGGCCACCTTCGCCACCCGCGCCGCTTCGAGCGATTACTATCGTGCGCTGGGCGAATGCCGAATCCTGATGCGGCTCGAACAGGAGGCGCTGGCCGACGTCGCGGAGGAAGCCGCCTGAGCGCGATCGCTGCCCTTGCCGAACTGACGCAGCGGGTCCGCGGCGCCGACCCCCACCGCCGGTTCGGGACCCTGACCCGGGTCCAGGGCGCCTGTCTCACCATCGCTGGCCTTGGCGGTGCCGCCCGGATCGGCGCGCGCCTGCACCTGGCCAGCGAAGCCGGCCCGGTCGCCGCCGAGGTCACTGCGCTCGACGGCGGCAACGCCACCGCAATGGCCTTTGCACCGACCGAAAGCCTAGTCACCGGGACCCCGGTCGAACTGGTCGCGGCCGAGGCCTGCCTGCGCCCCTCACCGGCCTGGCTCGGCCGGGTGATCGACGGCCTCGGCGCCCCGCTCGACGGGCTCGGCCCGCTTCCGCAGGGCCTCGAGCCTGCCCCGCTGCGCGCCTCCCCGCCACCGGCGGCGGAGCGCAACCGGGTCGGCGCGCTGCTCGCCACCGGGGTCCGTGCGCTCGACCTGTTCGCTCCGCTCTGCGACGGCCAGCGGCTTGGCCTGTTCGCGGGCTCGGGCGTGGGCAAGTCGGTGCTGCTGTCGATGCTTGCCCGCTGGGCCGATTGCGACGTGGCGGTGATCGGCCTGATCGGCGAACGCGGCCGCGAAGTGCAGGAATTCATCGCCGACGACCTTGGTCCCGACGGCCTCGCCCGCTCAGTGGTCGTCGTCGCGACCTCCGACGCGCCCGCGCTGATGCGTCGGCAGGCCGCCTTCGCCACCCTCGCCGTCGCCGAGCATTTCCGCGCCCAGGGGCTTCGCGTCCTCTGCCTGATGGATAGCGTCACCCGCTTCGCCATGGCCGGACGCGAGATCGGCCTTGCCGCCGGCGAGCCCCCCGCCACCCGCGGCTACCCCCCTTCGGTCTTCGCCGACCTTGCCCGCCTGCTCGAGCGCGCCGGACCCGGCCGCGCCGGCGAAGGAAGCATCACCGGCCTGTTCACCGTGCTGGTCGATGGCGACGACCATGACGAGCCGGTCGCCGACACCGTTCGCGGCATCCTCGACGGCCATGTGGTGATGGCCCGGCGGATCGCCGAGCGCGGCCGCTATCCCGCCATCGACCTCCTGAAATCGGTCAGTCGGACCCTGCCGCACTGCCTCCAGCCGGCGGACAATGCGCTTCGGCTCGAGGCGCGCCGCATCCTGTCCACCTTTGCCGACATGGAAGAGCTGATCCGCCTCGGCGCCTACGCCCCCGGCGCAAGCCCCGAGGTCGATCGCGCCATTGCCGTTGCGCCGGGGATCGAGGCCCTCCTGACCCAGACCAAGGACGACCGCGGCGATCCCGGCGAGTCCTTCGCGACGCTTGCCGAACTGGTCGCATGAGCGGGCTTGCCGCCGCCATCCGCCTGCGCCGCCGACAGCTCGATGCGCTGGCGATGACGCTCGCTGCCGAACAGGCGGCGGGGCAGGCCCTCGCGCGTGAGACCCGCGATCTCGAGCGGCACCGCGCGGCCGAGAGGCAGCTGGTCTCGGCCGCCCCCTTCTCCTGCGACCCCTGGTTCGATCACGGCGCCCGCCGCCTGGAGGCCATCGCCGACGCCCGCGCGCGGTCCGACCGGGCCCTTGCCGACCTGCGGGATCAGGCGGTCCAGGCCCGCGCCCGCCTTCAGTTGCTGGAGGATGCCGCAGACGCTGCTGCAAGCGCCCTGCGCCGCCGCCGCGACGCCAAGGCCGCCGCTGCGCTCGACGACCGGATCGCCGCCGGCTGGAGCCGCCGGTGACCAGTGCGCCGCCTTCTCCGCTTGCCCCGCTGCCGCCCTCGGTCCGCGCCGACCTCCTGTATCGCGCTGCCCGGTTCGAGCTCGACAGCCGCTTGTGGCAGGCGGCGCTCGGCACCGGCGGCGAGGGAACGGCGCCCATTGCGGCCGAACGACCGACCTCGGGCCTGCTGCGTCTCGACACGCTGATCGAGGCGCTTGCCGCCGACGACCGCCTCCAGCCCGTCCTGACGCCAGGGCCTGCGCCGCTCGCTTCAGTCCCCGACCAGCCGGGCGGACCCTTGCGCCTCGGCGCCAACCAGGCGCTTGCCCCGGCGCTGGAGCGCGCTGCGGCCCGCACCGGCCTCGATCCCGCCATGCTCGCGTCCATCATCGATGCCGAGGCTGCGCGGCGGCGCGACGGGAGCTGGGATCCGGCCAGCCGCAATCCCCGCTCCTCCGCGGCGGGCCTTGGCCAGTTCCTGTCCGGGACCTGGATCGACGAAGCGCGGCGGCCGGGAAGCTGGCTCAACGGGATCGCCGGGGAACGCGGCTGGCTCGCCCGCGACGGCTCGCTCAAGCCCGAGGCCCGCCCGGCCCTGCTTGCGCTGCGCAGCGATCCCACCGCCTCGATCGAGGCGATCGCCGATCATGCCGCCGCCAACCTGCGCCGCCTCGGCGCCCGCGGAATCGCGTCGACCGGCCGCGCCGAAACCGCCCGGGCCGCCTATCTCGCCCATCACCTCGGCCTCGGCGACGCGATGCGCCATCTCGGCGGCGGGCTGGGCGACGATCGCGCCGGCCGCCTGCTCGCCGCGCAAGTGGGCGGCGCCGCTGCCGGACGCCGCATCGCCGCCGCCGGAAGCGCCGCCGGCGCGCATCGCGCCTGGCTCGACCATTATGTCGATCAGCGCATCAGGCCGGGCCGTTTCGTGGCCGCCTAGGCCGCGAATTTACCTCCATTACGGAACGGCCCCACCCGAACCGAGCCATTCCCCCTCTTGGCAGCAGCGCCATTAAATCCGCTCCGGATGAACAGGTCCATCCGAGTTAACGGCCCGGGGCGCTTTCTCATCGGACCGGGCGACATGGGGATCATCCCCTCGCCCATCCGGGGGAATGCCAATGTCCAAGACCACCGCGGCGCTGGAAGCAGCCGTTGCCGAGATCAAGCAGCTCCAGGCGGGGGTCGACGGTCGCCCGACGGCTCGCCAGCGCCGCGACAGCGACCTGGTGTTCTGCCGCCTGCTCAAGCTGCTCAGCCCGCGGTTCCGCCACTTCATCCGCCAGTATGGCCTCGGCGCGCATTGGGACGATGCCGAGCAATGCTGCGCCATTGCGGTGCACCGGGCGATCGAGGCCTATGATCCGGAAAAGGCGCAGTTCACCACCTTCGTCAACTGGCAGATCCGCGGCGAACTCCAGTCGCTCCGCTTCCGCGTGATGACCGACCAGCGCCCGTCCGCCCAGAAGGTCTCCGCGACCACCGTTTCGCTTCACAACGTCACCTCCGGCCCCGACGGCGAGGAAGTCTCGCTCGAAGCCATGATCGAGGACGAGGACGCGCTCGCCCGCACCGAGGCCTCGGCCAGCGACTATCTCGCCCGCGCCGCCGCCCAGTGCCTGATCGAGGAATTCGTCAACAAGGGTCGCCACGCCGCGCTCGAGGGCCTGCGCCGCAAGCAGCCCAAGCGTGAACTCGCCCGCGCCCTCAAGGCCGGGGGCCGCGCCGGGCTCGACGAGGAAGCTGTCGAAGCGATCGAGGCCCGCCTCACCCGCGACCGCGAGATCCTGTCGGCCCGTGTGTTCGGCGAACTGGCCGACTATGACGCGCCCGAAGGAAGCGGCCTCAGCCGCGAACAGGTCCGCCAGATCGGCAAGCGCGCCGCCAAGGTCATGGCCGAACTGGCCGAGGTGAACCCCAATTTCCGGGTCATGGCCGACTACGGCCCGACCATCGCCAGCCGCCGCAGCCGGGTCGAGGAACCGGTCGGCCTTCTCCCCGGCGCGGCCAGCGCGAGTGGAACCCGGGTGGTCAGCATCAGCGAGCTCGAGGGCATCCCCGGCTCCCACGCCCCGCAGCAGGTCGGCACCCGCCGCAATCGCCTCGCCGCCTGACGACCAGCGCCACTTCTTCCCCATGCCCCGCCGCCCCGACCCGGGCGGCGGGGTTCTTTTTGTGTTGGGCCCGGCCTCACTCGATCGTCGGCGAGGCATGACAAAATGGCCCGGCAGCAACGCTACCGGGCCATTACCAGCCCTCTTGGGGGAGCTCGGGCCGGATCTCTAAAATTCGTTCCAGTCGGCATCGACCGGACGGGTCAGCGCGCTGATCGCCGCCGCCGGGAGCGGCTTGACGGGCGACTGGTAGACACCCTCCTTGCCGCGCGCCGGAAGCTTCGGCGCAGCAAGGGCCGGCGCCGACGCAGCAACTGTCGCGCGCACCGCCGTCCCTCCGCAGCGGAAGCGCCCGGCCTGGTCGGCCAGCCCGCTCACCTCGGTCAGCAGGTTGCGCGCCGCGGCCGAGGTTTGCTCCACCATTGCCGCATTCTGCTGGGTCGACTGGTCCATGCTGGCGATTGCCGCATTGATCTCGGTGATCGCACTCGCCTGGGCCTGGTTGTCCGATGCGATCCGACCGAGCAGCTCGTGCACTTCCCCGACGTCGGCCGAAATGTTCTGCAGCGCCGCGTCGACCTGCCCCACCGCCTCGACCGCGGTGACGATGTCGGTCTGGGTCACCGTCAGCTGGTCGCGGGCCCGCTTGGCTTCTTCCTCGGCCCGCATCGCGAGCGCACTGACGAGATCGGCGACCACCGCGAAACCGCGCCCGGCCTCGCCCGCCCGCCCGGCCTCGACCGCGGCGTTCATCGCCAGGACGCGGGTCTGGAAAGCGATCTTGTCGAGCCCTTCGATCACGCTGTCGATGCCCTTGGCGCTTTCGCTGACGCGGCCCATCGCCTGCACCGCTTCATCGGCCACCCCGCGTCCGCCGCCGACGGTGGCGATCGCCTGGTCGGCGCGTCCCACGGTTTCGGTTGCGGCCCCGGCGGTCGCCTTGAGCCGCCCGTCCATCTGCGAGATGGCGGCGCTGGTTTCTTCCAGGCTGGCGGCGTTGCACTCGGTCCGCCGCGCAAGGTCCTCGCTGGCCTGCGCGATCTCGCTGCTTCCGGTGCGGATCTCGGCGGTGCTTTCGGCGACCGAGCGGATCAGATCCCCGATGGCCGCAACCGCGTCGTTATAGGCATCCTTCAGCGCCTTGTAGGCATCCGGCGCGTCGGCCGTGATGCGGACGGTAAGATCGCCGCTCCGCAACGCCTTCAAGGCGTCGCCGAACAGGTCCACGACGGCTGCCTGCTCCTCGGCCTGCGCGACCATCTGTTTCTTGGCCGTATCGCGGAAGACGAACATCGCCTTGGTCATTCGCCCCACGCAATCGGTGTAGGTCGTGAACTCGATCGGGGAATCGAGGTCGCCCTTCGCCAGCGCCTCCATGCGCACGACCGTGCTGACGTAGGGGTGGGCGATGGCTTCGCGATACCATGCCCCGAGGAAGGCTGCGGCGACCGCCGCCCCCGCGCCCACGCCCGCCGTCAGGAAATCTCCCCGAAGCAGGGCGGCAAGGGCGGGAACACAGACAAGCGCGGTCATGGAAACGAACACCGTCAGGAGCTTGTTTCGGATCGGCGCGCTTTCGCGGAAAGACTTCATCATCTTCTCTCTTCTCGCCTCCAGTTGAGAAAGGCGCGGGCAGCCCGCACTCCGCCATGCGGCGCAGCCGTGCCGCCGGCCTTTCCGTGGTCGACAGTGGTCTTCGGCATCGCGCCGGGGCTTACATCCCGGGCACGGCGTCGTTGCTTGCCTTGTAGAGGGTCGTGCCGCCCGCCCGGGCCGGAGGCGGCCATTCAGTGGTGCCATCACGCGGAGCGCCGAGGCAAACGTCGGCTAGGAGCGGCGAGCGACCATCCTCACGCCGCCTGGCCTTGCGCGCGGCACTGCGGAATTTCCGATGGCACGGCCCGGAAGACCTTGAGGGTGCGCCTGTCCCAATAGGTCAGATCCAGGGCAAGGAAGACCGGCGAGCCCGCTTGCTGATAAACGGCCCGGCCTTCCCAGCCGGCCCCGATCGGCGTCAGGCATTCGCTCCAGCCCTCGCTGCGCAGGTCATTGGTGATGGCCACCAGGGCACTCTGGTCCGAGGCATGCCACAGGGTGAGGTGATCGAAACCGCCTTCGCCCTTGCCGCCCCGGAGGTCGACGGCCGCGCTGAACGGCCCATGCCGGCGGAAGGAGACGCCCTCCTTGCGGCACCGCATCTCGACGTTGCTCGACAGGCAAGCGGTGAAACCCGCGCGCTGCGCATCCGCCAGACTGCCACTGACCGGCAGCTTATCGAACGAGAAGGCAGCAGGCGGTTGTCGCTCTTCGCCGCAGGACCCAAGCAGGGCCAGCGCCAGCATCGGCGCGAGGGACGCACAGCGCCCACGGCATCGTGAACCGCGACTGCCGTGCACCGGCGTCTTCACTCGCTTGCGCATGCGATCGCTTATGGCGCCACAGCCAGTGTTCGCAATGGGTCGTCAGCGGAACAGCAAGGCATGAATGTCGGCTTTGGGTGGAAAGCGGACATGTCGAAAGTTGGTCGTTGATGATCGAGTGTCGTGTTAACCTACCCCAATGAGGCGACTTGGCTATTTGCTGATGGTGGTCTTGGCCGGCTGCTCAGTCGACAAAGGCGCTCTTCCACCCGAAGCCTACCGATCCGTTTGGACCCAGTGGCAGGCGCGCGCTCCACTCGAGCTACTGGGTCGGCCATGTTGGTCCAACGATGCTCCGATCCCAGCGACGGAATGTTACGCGTTCGAGGGGCCACGGCGCTGGTCGGGCGTGATCTGGCAGAATGACTACTTCGAGAACCGATTCGTGGCAGGGGCCGTCGGGCCGAAACTACCGATGAACGCACGTCAAACCGGTGTTCTGACCAACAACGGAGTGGGACGCTGTCGGGGCGCATTGTGCCGGCCATTCCACAATTCGAAGGGGCCGGATGATCCCGGACCGAAGCTAAAGGCGTTTAACGTAACCTTCGTCGGAAGACGCACGGCTTACCCCGGCCACTACGGGCACGCCGGCCATTTCGAGCATCTGATCATCGTGGACAGGATGATTTTGGAGCAAGAGCTACCGCCGATGGAGTAGATGCGGCGCAGAAGAGGCTTCCGTTCGCCTCTATGTCCAAAATGGGTCGAAAGCGGCCATTGCTTCTTCCTTCAGCAACTGAGCGGCGCTTCCTGTCGCCAGCCCCTCACCGCACCAGCCACCCCTTCTGCTGCAGCGTGCGGCGCCACGCCTTTTCGAAGCAGCCCGTCCCGGCGGACGGGCCGATGTTGCTGCAGCTGCCGATCCCGCTGTCGCCGTGCGAGATCCACCCCATGCGCTCGGTCATCACGCCCTTGACGTTGCCGCCCGGGTCATAGGGGGCGGCGGGGTCCGTTACCTGGTAGCGACTGCGCTCCTCGCGGCGGCCGCAGACGGTGATCACTTCGCTCTCGTCCTTCAGCCGGCACTCCTGCCGCGCGACTTCGCGGCGGGCCGCCTCGGCGAGATCGGGCCCGAGGGCGAGCGCCATCATCATCAGCATGGGGCGGAGCATGCGCCCGCACCGCCCCGGCCGCAAGCACATCCGCGGGGCAATCGCCAGGCCTCAAGAAAAGACTGTCCTACAACGAACCATTTGGGTTAGCTCGTCTCGACTCGGTCCCTATCTACCGCTGGAGCCGCCCATGACTGACACTCCCTCGAAGCACCATGTCGACCAATTGATCGACGACCTGATCGAGCGCGAGGGCGGTTATTCGAACCATCCCGCCGATCGCGGCGGCCCGACCCGGTACGGAATAACCGAAGCGGTTGCCCGCTCGCATGGCTATAGCGGTCCGATGTCGCTTCTCCCGAGGGACGAGGCGGCCGCCATCTATCGCCGGCTCTACTGGCTCCGGCCGCGCTACGACCAGGTCGCCCGCCGCTCCGCCAGGATCGCGGCCGAACTGTTCGACACCGGGGTCAACATGGGTCCGGGGGTCGCCACCACCTTCCTCCAGCGGGCGCTGACCGCGCTCAACCGCCGCGCCAAGGACTTCCCCGATCTGGTTCCCGACGGGCGGGTCGGTCCGGCCACGCTCGGTGCTCTCGACGCCTTCCTCGACCTTCGTGGTAAGAGCGGGGAAACGGTTCTGATGCGCGCGCTCGAGGCGATGCAGGGCGAGCGCTACCTTCGCCTCGCCGAGAAGCGCCCGGCCAACGAGGCCTTTCTCTACGGCTGGCTCGCCAACCGCATCGGTCAGGCCGACTGAGCAGAAACGAACCGCAATTGCACCCCGCCCTATGTGAACTTCGAGACCTTCGTGACCTGAACCGGGAGAGAACATGCCCCTCATCGACGCCATCATCAGCCCGCTCGGCAAGCTGATCGACAAGATCATCCCCGACCCGCGCGAACGCGACCGTGCCAAGCTTGAGCTTCTGAAGCTCGAAGGCGACCAGGAAGCGGCGCAGATCGGCCAGCAGATGCAGGCCATCATCGCCGAGGCCAACAGCCACGATCCGTGGACCAGCCGCGCCCGGCCGAGCTTCCTTTATGTGATGTACGTGCTCATGCTGTGGTCGATCCCGATGGGACTGATCGCCGCGGTCGACCCGGCCAAGGCCACCGCCATCTCCGCCGGCATGACCGCCTATCTCCGCGGGCTGCCCGACGAGCTCTACACCCTCTTCGGGACCGGCTATCTCGGCTACACCGCGGCCCGGACCTGGGGCAAGGTCAAGGGCGCCGAACGCTGACCTTCGCCCCCTTCGTGATGAGGTAATCGACTAAAGCCGCTTGCATCGCTCCGCCGGTGGAACGATCCTTCCCCTCCGCTCTTCTGCATGAAGGCGGAGTGGAGGGATCATCGACGTGGGGCCAGTGCTCGAACCTGGACGTAATTGCTGGCGGATCGAGCAGGCCGGGCGCGCCTCGGTGATCGTCGATGCCTGCGACTATTACCACATCATCCGCCAGATGATGGAGCGGGCAGAGCACCGAATCCTGATCATCGGCTGGGACTTCGATCCCCGTATCCTGCTCGACCGCGACGACAGCGACGAAAGCCTCGGCGACTTCCTGCTCGGAATCGCCAAGAAGAAGCCGAACGTCGACATCCGGATCCTGAAGTGGGACCTTGGTGCATTGAAGCTGCTGGTCCGCGGCAAGGCTCTCGCTTGGCTTGCCCGCCTCGCCTGGCAGAAATCGATCAAGTTCACCCTCGACCACGCCCACCCCGCCGGCTGCAGCCACCACCAGAAGATCGTGGTGATCGACGACAGCTTCGCCATCTGCGGCGGGATCGACATGACCGGCGACCGCTGGGACAAGTCTGCCCACCGCGACGACGAACCCGGCCGGGTCCGTCCCAACGGCAAGCCCTATGGCCCGTGGCACGACGTCACCATGGCGGTCGACGGCCCGCTCGCCCGCGCGCTGGCTGAACTCAGCCGCGATCGCTGGCGGCGGGCCACCGGCGAGGAGTTGCCGCTGCTCGACCAGCGCGACGACTTCTGGCCTGACGAACTCGACCCGCATTTCACCGACGCCCGCTTCGCCATCGCCCGCACCCAGGCCGCCTACAAAGAGTGGGAGGACGTCCGCGAGGTCGAGGCGCTGTTCGTCGACGCGATCGAAAGCGCCCGCGACTTCATCTATTTCGAGAACCAGTATTTCACCTCGCCCCGCATCGCCGCCGCGATCATGCGGCGAATGGAAGCGCCCGATCCGCCCGAGATCGTGCTGGTCACCCCGATCACCGCCGACGGCTGGCTCGAGCAGGTGGCGATGGACGCCACCCGGCTGCGGCTGATGAAGATCATCGGCTCGGTCGATCCCCAAGACCGCTTCCGCATCTATACGCCCAAGACGAAGGGAGGGCAGGACATCTACGTCCACGCCAAGGTGATGATCGTCGACGACGCCTTTCTCAAGATCGGCTCGGCCAACATGAACAACCGAAGCCTCGGCCTCGACAGCGAGTGCGATCTCGCGCTGATCGACGAGGAAGGGCACCGCGCCTGTGTCCGCGCCGTGCGCGAGCGGCTGATGGCCGAACATCTCGGCGCGACCGAGGCGGAGGTCCGCGCCACCTTCGAACGGACCGGTTCGCTGCGCGCCACAATCGCCGAACTGACCAAGAAGGACGACCGCCGGCTCGAGCCCCTGCCCTACGAAAAGCCCGAAGGCGCGGCCTGCTTCATCGCCGAAACCGAGCTGCTCGACCCCAAGAGCCCCGATGCGATGTTCGAGGGGATGACGCGCCGCACCCTGTTCGATCCCCTGCGCGGCCGCTTCAAGGCGCTTCGCCGCCGGGGGAAGAAGCTGCCGGTCTGATGCCTCGGTCGCCCCAGCGTCGTCGCTGGCGCAACATCCCCCGGGTCGCCGCCGAACTGGTCGACCGCTTCGGGTGGAGCCCGGTGGCACTGCTCAACACGATCGACCGCCTCACGCCCGGGCGGGGCGACCGCGCGCGCAAGGTCGGCGACGGGATCGCCTACGGACCGCTCGGCCGCCACAAGCTCGACGTCTGGGCGCCGTCGCACCCGGACAGCGCAAGGCTTCCGGTAATCGTCTTCTTCTACGGCGGCGGCTGGCATTCGGGCGAGCGCGGCGATTACGGCTTCGCCGCGGCGGCCTTTGCCGGACAGGGGTTCGTCGCCGTCCTCCCCGATTATCGCCTGGTGCCCGAGATCCGCTATCCCGGCTTCCTCGAGGATGCCGCGCTGGCCGTGCGCTGGGTGGCCGCGCATGTCGCCGAATTTGGTGGCGACCCCACCAAGATCACCGTCGCCGGCCATAGCGCAGGCGCCTACATCGCCGCGATGCTGGCGCTCGACCCGCGCTGGCTCGCCGCCGTCCAACTCGGGCCCGAGACGATCCGCGCCGGCGTGCTGCTGTCCGGACCGTTCGACTTCGCGCCGTTCCGCGAATGGCGGGGACGAGCGACCTTTGGCACCTACCATGACCCGGCCGATACCCAGCCGATCAATCATGTCCGATCCGACGCTCCGCCGCTGCTTCTGCAGCATGGATCGTCGGACCGGCTGGTCTATGCCAAGAACAGCCGCAGCCTCGACGAAGCGCTGACCCGCGCCGGAGCGCCGCATGAGCTTCGCATCTACAAGGGGTGCGACCATGCCGGAACCGCCGTGGCCCTGTCCCGGCCCTTCCGCGGACGGCATCCGGTGCTTGCGGATGCCACCCGTTTCTTGCGCTCGGTGCTGGGGCTTCCCAAATCCCCGCCAACGACATGAGCGGGACAGCAATGGAACAATGGCACGGCACCACCATCATCGGGGTGCGCAAGGATGGCCGCACGGTGATCGCCGGCGACGGCCAGGTCAGCATGGGCAATACGGTGATGAAACCCAATGCCCGCAAGGTTCGGCGCCTGGGCAAGGACGGCAAGGTGATTGCCGGGTTCGCAGGCGCCACCGCTGATGCCTTCACCCTGTTCGAGCGACTCGAGAAGAAGCTCGAAACCCATCACGGCCAGCTGCTGCGCGCCGCGGTCGAGCTGGCCAAGGACTGGCGGACCGACAAGTTCCTGCGCAACCTCGAGGCCCTGATGATCGTCGCCGACGCCGACACCTTGCTGGTGATCACCGGCAACGGCGACGTGCTCGAGCCCGAAGGCGGGATCGCGGCGATCGGCAGCGGCGGCAACTACGCCCTGTCCGCCGCCAAGGCGCTGGTCGACTACGAGCCGGATCCGGAAAAGCTTGCCCGCAAGGCGATGGCGATCGCTGCCGAGGTCTGCGTCTTCACCAACGACCGCGTGGTCGTTGAGACCGTTTAGGAAACATCCCAAGTGAACGAAGCCCTGACTCCCAAGACCATCGTCGCTGCCCTCGACGATCACATCATCGGCCAGACGGAAGCCAAGCGCGCGGTCGCCGTTGCGCTCCGCAACCGCTGGCGCCGCCAGCAGCTCGGCGACGAGTTGCGCGACGAGGTGACCCCCAAGAACATCCTGATGATCGGGCCGACCGGCTGCGGCAAGACCGAGATAAGCCGCCGTCTCGCCAAGCTTGCGGATGCCCCTTTCGTGAAGGTCGAAGCGACCAAATTCACCGAGGTCGGCTATGTCGGCCGCGACGTGGAGCAGATCGCTCGCGACCTGGTCGAGGAAGCGGTCCGACTGGAAAAGGAACGCCGCCGCGAGCGGGTCCGCCAGGCTGCCGAGGAAGCGGCGATGGAACGCCTGCTCGACGCGCTGACCGGCAAGGGCTCGAGCGAGGCGACCCGCGCCTCCTTCCGCCAGCGCTTCTCCGATGGCAGCCTCGATTCGGCCGAGGTCGAGATCGAGGTGACCGAAGCGCCGTCGGCCCCCTTCGACCTGCCCGGGCAGGGCGGGGTCGGCATGATCAACCTCAGCGAGATGATGTCCAAGGCGATGGGCGGCGCGCCCAAGAAGCGGCGCAAGCTCAAGGTGCCGGCCGCGTTCGCCAAGCTGGTCGACGAAGAAGCGGACAAGCGCCTCGACCAGGACGACGTCACCCGCGCGGCGCTGGCCGACGCCGAGGCCAACGGCATCGTCTTCCTCGACGAGATCGACAAGATCGCGGTCAGCGACGTGCGCGGCGGATCAGTCAGCCGCGAGGGCGTCCAGCGCGACCTCCTGCCGCTGATCGAGGGCACCACGGTCGCGACCAAATACGGGCCGCTCAAGACCGACCACATCCTGTTCATCGCCTCGGGCGCCTTCCACGTCGCCAAGCCGTCGGACCTGCTGCCCGAGCTGCAGGGCCGACTGCCGATCCGGGTCGAACTGAAAGCGCTTACCGAGGACGATTTCGTGCGCATCCTGTCGGCGACCCGCGCCAGCCTCACCGACCAGTATCGCGCGCTCCTGGCCACCGAAGAGGTGACCATCGACTTCGCCGAGGACGGCATCCGCGCGCTTGCGAAGATCGCGGCAGAGGTCAACGAAAGCGTCGAGAACATCGGTGCCCGGCGGTTGCAGACCGTGATGGAAAAGTTGCTGGAGACGATCAGCTTCGAGGCCGAAGATCGGCGCGGCGACAGCCTTACCGTCGATGCCGCGTTCGTGGAGGCACAGCTCAGCGACCTCGCCCGCAACACCGACCTGTCGCGCTACGTCCTCTGATGTTCTTGTAACGTTCCGGTTTTCGCGGCAGACTGGCGGCGAATCCGCGAGCAACAGGAGCATCAGGATGGCGGAACAGGGCGGCTGTCTGTGCGGAGCGATCCGCTTCGAAGTGCGGGAGGGTGCGCAGCCCGTGCATCACGCGCTGTGCCATTGCCGTGACTGCCAGCGGGCGAGCGGGACGCCGGCCACCAGCTGGAGCCTGTTCGCCAGGGAAGATGTGACCATCACTGGTGAGCCGGCGAGCTTCCGGAGCAGTGAACGTGCCACTCGCCAGTTCTGCGGCAAGTGCGGCACCGGCCTGTTCTATCTCAACGACGCAATCTTCCCCGGGCAGATCGACATTCAGTCCGCGACGTTCGACGATCCCGGTCGCTTCCCGGTGCAGGGGCAGATCCAGACCGCCGAACGGATCGACTGGATGGGCAAGCTCGACAGCCTGCCCAGTTTCGAGCGCTATCCGGGCTGATCGCCGGCCTCCCGGTAACGCCACAGGAGGCCGGCCGGGAACGGCGACCACAGGCTGGTCCTGACCCCCGCCAGCCGCAATTTGTCGGCGACCCACTGGTTGCAGGTGTGGATCGCGCTGGCCCGGCCGCGGCCCTCGTAAAAGGCGTCGTCGGGCCCGTAGCCGGGGTGGTCGATCCGCCGCGGCCGGCCGTCGAAGTCGGCCCTGATCGCCGCCCACAGCCGGCGGTATTCCTCGGGCCGGAGGCGGATCGCACGCAGTTCGATCCCCGGCTCAGCGGTCTGGTCGACATGCAGCACCCGCTCGCCGCCCGTCAGCGCCGCCCACAGGGTGCGGGCGCTGAGGTCGCTCCAGGCCGGCGTCTCCAGATAGACCCGCCGCTCGCCCGCGCCGAAACCATACCATCGGACCGGCAAGGGCGGATCCGCCACGTCGCTCGGAGGAACCACCTCGCTCCAGTCCAGCCCCTGCTTCCTCGCCGGCATGACGATGTCGACGTGGATGCCGTTGGAGCGCAGGTAGATGGTGGTGCCGTCCCCCGGCTCCTGCCAATCGCGGTTCACGGGAAGGAGGCCGCCGGCCACCGCGGCGGCCAGAAAGGCGAGCGGAAAGGCGGCAAGCGCGAGCAGCAATCGCCTGCCGAAGCCGCTCTTCCGGCCTCGCCTTCTCCCCCTCGTCACCACCGCAACCAAACCCTGCCTTGCCTAATCGGTCCACCACAACTATCTGCGCCGCACGTCGCCTGCTAGCCAGCGCGGCATCGGTCGGGGCGTAGCGCAGCCTGGTAGCGCATCACACTGGGGGTGTGGGGGTCGCAGGTTCGAATCCTGTCGCCCCGACCATTTTTCTTTCCTTGAAGCTGGAAAAGAGCCGCGACACCGATGCCCGAGATGAGCTTGACCCTCGCAGCCGCAGCGCCCGCAGCGCCGGGCGGTGCCGCCGCCTTCATCATGCAGATTTTCCCGTTCCTGCTCATCTTCGTGATCTTCTATTTCCTGATGATCCGTCCGCAGCAGAAGAAGATGCGCGATCACCAGGCGATGATCGGCGCCGTCAAGAAGGGCGACGAAGTGATCACCGCCGGCGGCATCCGCGGCCGGGTCACCCGCGTGGTCGACGAGCGTGAAGTCGAGGTCGAGATCGCCCAGGGCGTCAAGGTCCGGGTCGTCCGCTCGACGCTGTCGCAGGTGCTCAACCTGTCGCCCAAGGGCGCGAACGACTGATGTTCGACCTGCCGCGGTGGAAGATCTGGGGAATCTTTCTGGCGATCGCGCTGGGCATTGCCTTCGCTATCCCGAGTTTCTTTCCCAAGAGCCAGGTCGCGACCTGGCCGTCGTTCGTCCCGCGGACCCAGATCGCGCTTGGCCTTGACCTTGCCGGCGGCAGCCAGCTGCTGCTGGAAGCCGACCTTGCCGATGCCGAAAAGCAGCGCCTTGCGGCGATGGAAGACAGTGTCTCGCAGGAGCTTCGGCGTGCTCCCCGGATCCAGGCCGGCGACATTTCGACGTCGGGCGGACGGGTCAGCTTCATCCTGCGCGATCCGACCCAGCTCGATGCCGCGGTGGAGCGGCTGCGCACCCTTACCGCCGGGGTCGGACTGACCGGAACGCGGACCTGGAACGTCAGCACCGCCGACGGCAACCGGGTCATCATGACACCCACGCCCGAAGGCGCGCAACAGGCCGTCAAGGACGCCATGACCGTGGCCCGCGACGTGGTTCGCCGCCGCATCGATCCGTCGGGCACCCGCGAGGTCACCGTCATCAACCAGGGTGCCAACCGCATCCTGGTGCAGGTTCCGGGCGTCGACGACCCCGAAGCCCTCAAGCGCCTGATCGGCCAGACCGCCCGCCTCGAGTTCAAGCTGGTCGACCTGCGCGCCGACCAGAACCAGGTCGCCCAGGGCCGCGCCCCGGCCGGAAGCCAGGTGCTGCCGATGGCCGACGGAACGGGAGCGATCGCGGTCCAGCGCCGGGCGATGGTGTCGGGCGAGAACGTGTCGCAGGCGACCCAGGCATTCGACCAGCAGACCGGCGCCCCGGTGGTCACCATCCGCTTCGACACTGCCGGCGCCCGCCGCTTTGGCCGCGCCACCACCGAGAACGTCAACAAACCGTTCGCGATCATCCTCGACAACAAGGTGCTGTCGGCGCCGAACATCAACGAGCCGATCCTTGGCGGCACCGCGCAGATCAGCGGCAACTTCACCGTCGAGACCGCCAGCGAACTCGCCGTCGCGCTGTCGTCGGGCAAGCTGCCGGTCAAGCTCGACGTCATCGAGGAGCGCACCGTCTCGGCCGAGCTTGGCCGCGATTCGATCGAAAAGGGGCTGCTCGCCTCGGCCGCCGCGGTCCTCGCGGTGATGATCTTCATGATTCTCACCTATGGCCGGTTCGGGGTCTACGCGAACCTCGCGCTGCTGGTGAATGCCTTCATGATCCTCGCGATCATGGGGATCTTCGGCTCCGCGCTGACCCTGCCCGGTATCGCCGGCTTCGTGCTGACGATCGGCGCTGCGGTAGACGCCAACGTGCTGATCAACGAGCGCATCCGCGAGGAGCAGAAGCGGGGACGCAAGCTGCTCGACGCGATCGACACCGGCTACAAGGAGGCGTCCACCGCCATCTTCGACGCCAACATCACCAACACCATCGCTGCGGCGCTGATGTGGTATTTCGGCTCGGGCCCGGTGCGCGGCTTCGCCATCGTGCTGCTGATCGGCATCATCACCTCCGTGTTCACCGCGGTGAACTTCACCCGCCTGCTGGTCGCCCTGTGGGTGCGTGCCAAGCGGCCGCGCGAACTGCATATCTGAGGCCGATGCCATGAAGCTGCTGAAGCTCGTCCCCGACGACACCAACATCGATTTCATGAAAGTGCGCAACATCGCCCTCATCCTGTCGATCCTGGTGACGGTCGCCAGCCTCGCGCTGGTCGGCATCAAGGGCCTCAACCTCGGCGTCGATTTCATCGGCGGGCAGGTGGTCCGGACCACCTTCGCCCAGCCGGTCGCGATCGAGGATCTGCGCAGCCGGGTCGAGGCGCTCGACGTCGGCGAAGCCAGCATCCAGGAATTCGGCGACGGCAAGACCTACCAGATCCGCCTGCCGCGCCCCGACGGCCCCGAATCGCAGGCCGCCGCGATCACCGGCAAGGTCCGGACCATGCTGCAGTCCCAATATCCGGGGGTCACGGTCGGCGCCGCCGAAGCGGTGTCGGGCAAGGTGTCCGAAGAACTGGCGCGCGACGGCTTGCTTGCGATCACCCTCGCCATGCTGGGCGTCGCCATCTACATCTGGTTCCGGTTCGAATGGCAGTTCGGCGTCGGCGCGCTGGTCACGCTGGGCCACGACGTCGCGCTGATCCTCGGCTTCTTCGCGCTGACCCAGTTGCAGGTCGACCTCAACATCGTCGCCGCCTTCCTTGCAGTGGTCGGCTATTCATTGAACGACACGGTGGTGATCTACGACCGCATCCGCGAGAATTTGCGCAAGTTCCGCAAGATGCAGATCGTGCCGATGCTCAACCTCTCGCTGAACGAGACGCTGTCGAGGACCATCGTCACCTCGGGCTCGATCATGCTGGCGCTGGCGACCCTTCTGATCTTTGGTCCCGACGTCATTTTCGGCCTGACCGCCGCGATCCTGCTCGGCACCTTCATCGGCACCTATTCGTCGATCTACATCTCGGCCCCGATCCTGGTCTGGCTGGGGATCAAGCCCGACAGCTTCCTCAAGATCGAGGACAAGGCGCCGAACCTGGCGGGCAGCGACGGGGCGGTGGTGTAAGCGGCGGTTCAGCCGCCCTCCCCCATCAGCGCTTGGCCTCCCTCCCCGACTGCCCTAGAAGGCCGCCCATGCCCAAGACCAATCGTCTCCTTCTTCTCGCGTTGAGTGTTGCGGTGGTCCTGCCCGCCGCAGGTTGTGCCCGCAACCGCACCAAGTCCGACACCGCCTATGTCGCGCGCGACGTCAACACGCTCTACGCGCTGGCCAAGGGCCGGCTCGACAGCGGCGACTATACCGTCGCGGCCAAGACCTTCGACGAGGTCGAACGGCAGCACCCTTATTCGGTCTGGGCCCGCCGCGCGCAGCTGATGAGCGCGTTCAGCTATTACATGGCGAAGACCTATCCCGACGCGATCAGCTCGGCCCAGCGCTTCCTGACGATCCACCCGGGTAACAAGGACGCGCCCTACGCCAACTACCTGATCGCGATGAGCTATTATAATCAGATCGCCGACGTCACCCGCGACCAGAAGATCACCGGCCAGGCCAGCGATTCGTTCCAGGAGCTGATCCGCCGCTATCCCGAGAGCCGCTACGCTGCCGATGCGCGCCTGAAGCTCGACCTCATCAACGACCAGCTCGCCGGCAAGGAAATGGAAGTCGGCCGCTACTACCAGCGGTCGGGCAACTGGCTCGCCAGCGTCAATCGCTTCCGCGAGGTGGTCGACAAGTATCAGACCACCACGCACGCGCCCGAGGCGCTGATGCGGCTGACCGAGAGCTACCTCGCGCTCGGCACGCCCGACGAGGCGGTCAAGTCGGCCGCGGTGCTTGGCCGCAACTATCCCGGAACGGTCTGGTACGAGCGCGCCTATGCGCTGATCCAGCGGCACGTTCCGAACGCCCCGCGACAGGCGGCTTGAGGACAGAAGCCGAGCCGACATGCTGAGGCAGCTCGTCATCCGTGACGTGGTGCTGATCGATCGGCTGACCCTCGATTTCAGTGATGGCCTCGGCGTGCTGACCGGCGAAACCGGGGCGGGCAAGTCGATCCTGCTCGATTCGCTCGGGCTGGCGATGGGCATGCGGGCCGACAGCGGACTGGTCCGCTCCGGCCAGGACAGCGCGTCGGTCACCGCCGAATTCGATCTTCCGGACGGGCACCCGGCCCTCGCCGTGGTCGAGGAAGCCGGGATAGAGAACGAAGCGGGCGAGCCGCTGATCTTCCGCCGCACGCTCAAGGCCGATGGCGGCAGCCGCGCTTTCCTTGGCGGCGGCGCGGTGCCGGCGGCGGTGCTGCGCGAAGCGGCGGGCACGCTGGTCGAGATCCACGGCCAGCACGACGATCGCGGCCTGCTCAACCCCAAGGGGCATCGGGCGCTGCTCGACAATTTTGGACGAATCGACCTGGCGCCGGTGGCACGGGCCTGGACCCGGCTGGCCGACCTGCGCAGTGAGCTCGACACGTTGCGACGCACCGCCGCCGACGCCGACCGCGACCGCGAATTCCTCGACCACAGCATCGAGGAACTGGCCAAGCTCGAGCCCGAGGAGGGCGAGGAGCAGCGGCTGGCAGAGAAGCGCGCCGCGATGAAGCAGTTCGCGCGGGTGCAGGACGACCTCGATGGCCTCGCAAGCCTGTTCACCGGTTCCGACGGCGGCCTGTCGCAGTTGCGCCAGGCGGCGCGGCGGCTGGAGAGGGTCGCCGAGGCGCACCCGCTGCTTGGCGAGGCGCTGACCGCGCTCGACCGGGCGCTGATCGAGGGCGGCGAAGCCGAAGAGAAAGTGATCGCCGCGCAGCGCGATCTGGCTTTCTCCCCTGAGGAACTCGAAGAGGCCGAGGCGCGGCTGTTCGACCTTCGCGGCCTTGCCCGCAAGCACCGGGTCGAACCCGATCAACTGGCCGAATTGCTCGACCGGATGCGTGAACAGCGGCAGGCGATCGATGCCGGCGAAAACCAGATCGCCGAGATCGAGCGAGCCCTCGCCGTCGCGCAGGGCGATTTTACGGCGGCGAGCGACGCGCTGACCGCGGCCCGGGTCGCGGCGGCCGGGCGACTGGACGCAGCGGTCGCGGCCGAACTTGCGCCGCTCAAGCTGGAAGCGGCGCGGTTCCGGACCGTGGTCGCAGGCGGCGATGCGGGTCCGTCAGGCAGCGACCGGGTGGAATTCGAGGTATCGACCAATCCCGGCGCGCCGTTCGGGGCGCTGACCAAGATCGCGTCGGGCGGCGAATTGTCGCGCTTCATCCTCGCGCTGAAGGTGGCGCTGGCGGAGGAAGGCGGGGCGTCGACGATGATCTTCGACGAGATCGACCGCGGCGTCGGCGGCGCGGTGGCGAGCGCGATCGGCGAGCGGCTGGCCCGGCTTGCGACGCGCAGCCAGCTGCTGGTGGTGACCCACAGTCCGCAGGTCGCGGCACGGGCGAGCCGCCACTACCGGATCGAGAAGAGCCACGGGGACGAGGGCACCCGCACCACCGTCCGACTGCTCGACGCCGACGAACGGCGCGAGGAGATCGCCCGGATGCTGTCCGGCGCGGCGGTCACCGAGGAAGCGCGGGCCCAGGCCGCGCGCCTGCTCGAAACCGCCTGACGGCGCGGCTTAGTCGGCCGCCGTCAGCTGGCGCTGCCCATTGGCCTTGAAGACCTGGCCCCACTTCATCACGAAGCCGACATTCTCCAGCAGCCGGATGTTGGCGATCGGATCACCTTCCACCGCGACGATGTCGGCGTCCTTGCCCGGTTCGATGGTGCCGGCGACGGCCGAGACCCCGAGCAGGTCGGCGGCGTTCACCGTCGCGGCCTTGATCGCGTCGGCAGGGGCCATGCCGTTCCTGACCATCAGCGCGAACTCCTCCGCATTCTTGCCATGCGGGCTGACCGCGCTGTCGGTACCGAAGGCGATCTTCACCCCTTCCCGGACGGCGCGGGCGAAGCTCTTCTCGGCATTGCCCTTGGCGGCCGCGGCCTTTTCGAACTGCGCCGGGGTCAGCGCGCCGCGCTCGCCGTCCTTGTAGGCCGCGGCGGGCGCCAGCAGGGTCGGCACGTAATAAGCGCCGGTCTGCTTGTAGAGCCGGAAGCTCTCGTCGTTGGCGAAGGTGCCATGCTCGATCGAGCTGACGCCGGCGCGCAGCGCGCCATTGATCCCGCTGGTGCCATGGGCATGGGCGGCGACCTTGCGATCGAACGAGCGCGCGGTGTCGACCACCGCCTTCATCTCATCGTCCGCCATCTGCTGGTTGAGCCCGCCCGCGACGTTGCTGAGAACGCCGCCGGTGGCCGCGATCTTGACCACGTCGGCGCCGTCGCGGATCTGCTCGCGGGTGGCGCGGCGGCAGTCGTCGACCCCGTTGCAGACATTGGTCTGGTGATCGTGCCCGATCTCGGCGAGTTCGCGATTGACGCCATTGACCGGATCGCCGTGGCCGCCCGACACCGAGATCATCCGCGCTGCCATGATGATGCTCGGCCCGACGAAGGCACCGCTGTTGATCGCGCCCTTGAGCGCCCGGATCCCCGGCGGATCGCCGCCGAGGTCGCGGACGGTGGTGAAGCCTGCCGCAAGCGTCTTCTTGGCGTTGGTGAGAGCGGTATAGGCCTCGTCCTCCTCGTTTCGGACAGGCGCCTGCAAGCGGGCCTGGAGCCGGTCGTCGAGGCCGCCGAGGTGGACGTGACTGTCGATCAGGCCCGGCATGACCGTGCTGGTGCGCAGGTCGACGACGCGGGCGCCGGGCACGTCCGCGAAGCCGCTGCGGATTTCGACGATCTTGCGGCCCTGGACGATGATCGAGGCATTGCGCTTGGGCGCGCGGCCGGGGACGTCGATCAACGTGCCTGCGTGGATGACGGTGACGGGCTGGGCGGGTGGCGCCGCCTGCACGACGGCGGCGGCTGCGATAAGCGAAAGCATGGTGGTCCCCCTGGGTTTCTCGCCGCAGCTTAGCCCGGTGCCCGCTCCTGCCAATAGCGGAAAGCCTGCCGTTGCAGGCGATCGATCAGGAGGCGCGCGTCGGGGCCGGTCCAGTCGCCGGTGAAGCGGTGTTTCTCCCAGCTCCCGGTCCACCAGCCCTGGCCGGGCAGGCCGTCGGACTGGCGCACGACCAGCACCGCAAGCTCCGGCTCGCCATCCGCTTGCGCCGCGTCGTCGACGGCGGCGAGGGTCTTGCACAGCGCCCGCATCCTGGGCCGGGTGAACGGATGGCCGAGCCGGGCGAGCAATTCGCTGTAGGTCAGCGGATGGCCGGCGGCGGCAGCGGCAAGCAGATGCTCGCGCACCGCCACCGGATCGGCGATGCTCACTGGCTAGGAAGGCTGCTCGGCGACCGGGGTCAATTCGTAGACCTCGAGCTTGGCGCCTGAACGGGGATAGGGAAGCACCAGCCGCCAGCGCATCGGCCCGATCCGCTCCAGGAAGCCGGCCATGTCGCGGCTATTGTCCGAGCCATAGGGCTTGGGGCGGGTCTCGCTGCCCAGCGCGACGCTGCCGAGGAACACCAATCGGGTCGCGACGTCGTCGTCCCACAAACGCCCGGCCGGTCGCTCGGTCCCGGTCTGCTTGACCAGGGTCAGGAGGTCGTCCTCGACCTCGACATAGCAGAAGAAGGGCTTGAACCGGTTGAAGGCCGGAGTCCGGCGGTCGGTGGCGCCGAGGCGCACCAGGCGGCAATTGTAGCTTCCGGGTGTCGGCGCAGGCCGGGCAAGCGCCGCATTGGGGCGGAGCAGGTCGCCTTCCTCGCGGACTGCCGAGGCGAACCGAACGCGGGCGTCGCGCAGGCCGTCGGTCCAGGCGAACGGCAGACGGCGCAGGCGGTCGGTGTCGGGCGCGGTCGCAACGCTCAGCCAGCGATCGGCCTTGGTCGGCGGCGCCGCGGCGGGAGCGAGGGGGAGGGTCGGCCGGGCCGGCGGTGTCGCCATGCAGCCGGCGAGCACCAGCGTGAGGGCAAGAAGTGATCCGAAGCGAGCGGTGGTCATGGTCGTCCTCACGCTAGCACAGCGACGGTGCGGGTACACACGGTCAAAGGGGCCAAAGGGTTAACAAATCCTTGCGACCGGGCCGCCTCGGCCCCAAGGCGCGGCGGATGGATGCTGCCCGCTCGACCCCCGCCCCCACCCTGTCCCGCGCCGGCCTGAGCCTCGGGGTCGGCGCCTATACGGCGTGGGGACTGATGCCGCTCTATTTCAAGCTGCTGCTCGGCGTGCCGGCACTGGCGATCGTGGCGCATCGGATCAGCTGGTCGTTCCTCCTGCTCGGCGCCCTGATCAGCGCCAGGAGCGCGTGGCCGGCGGTTCGGGCGGCACTTGCCGAGCCGCGGACGGTGCGCCTGCTGCTGGCGACGGCGGGGCTGATCGGGGTCAACTGGCTGCTCTACGTTTATGCGGTGAACAGCGGGCACATCCTTGCCGCATCCCTCGGCTATTACCTCAATCCGCTGGCCAACATCCTGCTCGGCCGGTTCGTGCTGGGGGAGCCGTTGAGCCGGCCGCAGTGGCTGGCGGTGGCGCTGGCGGCGGTTGGGGTGGCGATCCTTGCGGTGGGCGCGCTGTCGCACCTGTGGATCAGCCTGGCGCTGTGCGTCAGCTTCGCGCTCTACGGGCTGCTTCGCAAGGTGGCGACGGTGGAGGCGACCGCTGGCCTTGGGATCGAGACCGCCTTGCTGCTGCCGGTGGCGGTGGGGTGGCTGGCTTGGGCAAGCCTGTCGACCACCCTGCCGGTGTGGGGCGAAACCACTTCCGACATGATGCTCCTGGTGCTGGCCGGGATCGTGTCGACTGTTCCGCTGCTGCTGTTCACCGCCGCCGCCCGGCTGCTGCCCTATTCGACCCTCGGCATCCTCCAGTTCATCGCACCGACCCTGCAGTTCCTGGTCGCCGTGTTCCTGTTCGGCGAGCCGTTCACGCTGGCCCAGGCCGCCGCCTTTGCATGCATCTGGACGGCTGCACTGATCTATCTCGGCGCCGCGCTACGGAGCAGTCGACAGCCGAGCTGAAGCGGCACTAGAAATCGGCGGGGAGCTCCACGACATAAGGGTCATGTTGAACATCATCTCGCTGCTGATCGGCCTTGTCGCCCTGGTCAGCGCAGCCGTCGCCTTCATCCCGCTGCTCGGCTGGGCCAACTGGTTCATCCTGCCGCTGGCGGTGATCGGAGCCGGAATTGGCGCGCTCAGCCCCGGATCCAAGGCCGGGCGCAACCTGTGCATCTTCGTGATCCTTGTCGGCGCGCTTCGGCTGATGCTCGGCGGCGGGATCATCTGAGGCCCTAGCGGGTCTTCACGTAGCGGCCGGGGGCGTCCTCGATCGCTTGTCTCTTGCCCTTGCCGGGGACGCGCGCGCCCTTGGCGTCCACCTTCTTCGGCGCGCGCTCGGTCAGCCATGCCAGCCAGTCGGGCCACCAGCTTCCCTTGTGCTCGGTCGCGCCCTCGATGAAGGCGTCGAGATCCTTGGGCTCGCCCTCGTTGAGCCAATATTGATATTTGCCCGCGCTGGGCGGGTTCACCACCCCGGCGATATGGCCCGAACCGGCCAGCACGAAGCGCTTGGGCCCGGGGACGTGGTCCATGATCTTCCACACGCTCTGCGGCGGGGCGATGTGATCCTCGCGACCGGCCTGGATGTAGAGCGGTGTCTCGATCCGCTTGAGGTCGATCGGGGTGCCGTCGACCGAAATGCCGCCTTCCTCGACCAGCTTGTTCCCCTTGTACAAGGTCTCGAGATAGTCGCGGTGCCAGCCGGCCGGCAGGTTGGTGACGTCGCCGTTCCAGTGGAGCAGGTCGAACGGCGGCGGTTCCTTGCCCAGCAGGTAATTGTTGGTGACGTAATTCCAGATGAGGTCGCGGCCGCGCAGCAGGTTGAAGGTCGAGGCCATCACCCGCCCGTCGACGATTCCCGTGTCGGCGCTCAATTGCCCGAGCAGTCCCATCGTCTCGTCGCCGAGGAATAGCCGGAGGTCGCCGGCATGGGCGAAATCAACCTGCGCGGTGAAGAAGGTGGCCGAGGCGACCTTGTCCGCCTGTCCCCGCGCCGCAAGCAGCGCCAGGGTGGCGGCAAGCGTGGTGCCCGCGACGCAATAGCCGATGGTGTGGACCTGTTCGACGCCGAGCAGGTCGCGGACGGTGTCGATCGCATCGACCTGCCCGCGCAGCACATAGTCGTCGAGCGTGACGTCCTTGATGCTCTCGTCGGCCGATTTCCAGCTGACCATGAACAGGGTGATGCCCTGCTCGACGCACCAGCGGACGAAGCTCTTCTCCGCCGTGAGGTCGAGGATGTAGAAGCGGTTGATCCACGGCGGAAACACGATCAGCGGCGTTTCCAGCACCTTCTCGGTCGTCGGCGTGTACTGAATCAGCTGGTAGAGCGGGGTTTCGTGGATGACCTTGCCCGGCGTGGTCGCAAGGTTGCGACCGACCTCGAAATGGCCCTTCGCGACGTGGGTCATCTGCCCGGCCTTCATGTCGTCGAGCATGTGGCGCAGGCCGGTCAGCAAATTCTCGCCGCGGCTTTCCATCGTCGCCTTCAGGACCTGGGGATTGGTCAGGGCGAAGTTGGACGGGCTCATCGCGTCGACGAAGCTGGCGGTCAGGAATTTCAACCGCTGGTGCGCCTCGCTGTCGAGCCCCTCGGCCTGGTCCGCGGTCTTCATCAGCTGATCGGAAATGGCCAGGTAGGACTGGCGAATGGTGTCGAACACCGGATTGTCGCGCCATTCGGGGGCGGCGAAACGCTTGTCCTTGCGGTCGGCGGCGGCGGCCATCCCGCCCAGCATCTGGCCCCACGCCTCTAGCCCCTTGCCCCATGCCTCGGCCCCGGCGGTCAGCATCGCCATCGGATCGGGCGCGTTGGGAAGCTTGAGCCCGGGCGCGGGATCGCCGGACTTCCAGCTATCGGCCCAGGTTTCGAGCAGCATCTGCTGCGCGCGGCCCATCACCTGGGTCCAGTGCTGCCAGTCCTCGAGGCTTGGAAAAGCGGCTGCGGTGGTATCCGATTCGGTGGTCATCAGGCGCTCCCCAGGGCGGCGCGAAGGTCACGAAGTTCTCGAAGGTCACATAGGGCGGGCGTCTCGCGAAAGGCCCGGGCCCCGGTCGCGATGTACAGGCTGCCGCGCGGAAAGGTCGTCATGCAAGGACAATGACAGAGTGAAGCCGTGTAGGACAGGGGCCGCCTTCCCGTTCGTCGGAGCGGGGCTGGATCGGCGGTTGCTTCGTCGCGTCGCTCCCCGCAAGGACGGGAGGAGATGAACCCGCCGCTGCCCATTCCTGCCCTGCCACTGGCGATCCAGGCGATCGACCTGTTCGGGATCGCGGTGTTCGCCGTGTCGGGCGCGCTGCTGGCGGCGGAGCGCAAGCAGACCTTCGTCACCTTCCTGTTCTTCGCGGTGGTGACCGGGGTCGGCGGAGGCACGCTGCGCGACCTGCTGATCGGCGCGCCGGTGTTCTGGGTGCAGGGCAACGAGGTGCTGCTGATCTGCTTTGCCGCCGCGACCCTGGTGTGGCTGGCGAGCCGGCGGTGGTTCGCCGGAAGCGCTCTGCTGTGGTTCGATGCCGCCGGGCTGGGTGCCTATGCCACCTACGGCGCGGCCAAGGCGCTGGCCTATGGAATCGCGCCCGTCCCGGCCTTCGCGATGGGCGTGCTGACCGCCTGCGCGGGCGGGATCATCCGCGACGTGCTGGCGGGCGAGCCGTCGATCCTGATGCGGCCCGAGCTCTACGTCACCGCCGCCGCCCTTTCGTCCGGGCTGCTGGTCGGGCTGGCGCTGCTGGGAATGACCGGCTGGGCCGCGGCGCTGCTGGCGGCGCTGGCGGGGTTCGCCCTGCGCGGGCTGGCGATCGCCCGGGGCTGGAGCCTGCCCGCCTACGAACGCTAGAAGCGGCGTGAAATCCTCGCGAGCCCAAGGAGATAAGCGGGCTGTAACTCGCAGTTGGCTCGGCTAGGGGGAGGCAAATGGGCGTGGCCTTTCCCTCCCCGGCGATCGACGCCGACCCGCCGGTGCGCACCAAGCGAACGAAGTCGCGGCGACAGCGGCTGGCAGGGCTCCTCGCGGCACTGGCGCTAGAAGCGCTGGTAGTGCTGGCGCTGCTGACGCTCGGAAGCGGACGGTTCGCGGAGATGGCCAAGGAGGGCCAGCCGCTCAAGACGTTCGACCTCGCCGCGCCGAGCCCTGAGCCGGTGGTGGAGGCGGTCAAGACGCCCGAAACGAAGAAGGTGGAAACCAAGGCCGAGCCGCAGCCGACGGTGGAAACCGCGCCGGCCGCCCCCGCGCCCGACGTGCCCTCGGTCCAGCCGCCGACGCCGGCCCCGGCTCAGCCTTCGCCGCTGGTGCAGTTGTCGCGCGACGACCTGGCCTCGGCTGACCTGCGCTCACTGCCCTCGGCGCCGAAGCCCGCTCGGACCTACGGCCCCGCGGCGCCGAGCAGCGCGGCCGATACGCCGCTGGCATCGGGCACCGGGCCGAACGGGGAGCGGCTATACGCCGCCGCCTGGCAACGCGGCGAGCCGACCGAACAGGAAATGCGCGGGTATTTGCAGACGGCGCAGCCCGGGTGGGCACTGATCGCGTGCAGAACGGTGCCCGACTTCAAGGTCGACGATTGCGTGGCGTTGGGAGAGTCGCCTGGCTCTCAGATGGCCCGCGCCGTCCTAGCCGCGGCCTGGCAGTTCCGTATCCGGCCCCCGCGCGTCGGAGGGCGTTACCAGGTCGGCGAATGGGTCGAGATTCACTACAGATACGGGACGACCCGCCGCAATTCGTGGGAGAAGGACCGGGACTGAGCCCGGCCCTTCCTGATCTTCAAGCCTCGGCGGGTTCCTTCGCCAGCACCTTGAGCAGCGCTTCGGCGGCGGGTTCGCTCGACGGCGGGTTCTGGCCGGTGATCAGCAGACCGTCGGTGACGACATGGGGCTTGAAGGTGCCACCCTTGCTGTAGTCGCCGCCGAGCCGCTTCAGTTCGTCCTCGAGCAGGAAGGGGACGACGTCGGTGAGGCCGACCGCTTCCTCTTCCTCGTTGGTGAAGCCGGTGACCTTGCGGCCCTTGACCAGCGGGCTGCCGTCGGGGGCGGTGACGTCCTTGAGCACGGCGGGCGCGTGGCAGACGAGGGCAACCGGCTTGTCGTCGGCCAGCGTCCGTTCGATCAGGGCCTTGCTGTCGGCATCGTTGGCAAGGTCCCACAGCGGGCCGTGGCCGCCGGGATAGAAGACCGCGTCGAAGGCCGAGGCGTCGATGTCGGACAGCTTTTCGGTCGCGGCGAGCTGGGCCTGGCCGTCCTTGTCGGCCTTGAAGCGGCGGGTGGCGTCGGTCTGGGCGTCGGGCTCGTCGCTCTTGGGATCGAGCGGCGGCTGGCCGCCCTTGGGGCTGGCAAGGGTGATGGCGTGGCCGGCGTCCTTGAGGACGTAATAAGGCGCTGCGAATTCCTCGAGCCAGAAGCCGGTCTTCTTGCCGGTGTCGCCCAGCTGGTCGTGGCTGGTCAGGACCATCAGGATGTTCATGGCGCGGGGATCTCCGTTGGGTTTCGTTTCAAGACGAACAACGGTGGTCGTTTTGGGTTCCGCTTGCCCTTGCCGCACTGCAGCAAGAGCGGCACAATCGGTCTCATGCACACCGACTTCTACCGCATCGAGCGCCTGCCGCCCTACGTCTTCGCCGAAGTGAACGGGATGCGCGCGGCGATGCGGGCGGAAGGTCGCGACGTGATCGACCTCGGCATGGGCAATCCCGACAGCCCGCCCCCGGCGCATGTCGTGGCCAAGCTGGCGGAAGTGGCGGCCAAGCCCGATGCGCACGGCTATTCGGCGTCCAAGGGCATCCTTGGCCTGCGCAAGGCCCAGTCGGCTTATTACAAGCGGCGGTTCGGGGTGGAGGTCGATCCCGAGAGCGAGGTGATCGTCACCCTGGGCTCGAAGGAGGGCCTCGCCAACCTCGCGCAGGCGATCACCGCGCCGGGCGACGTGATCCTCGCCCCCAACCCTTCCTATCCGATCCACAGCTTCGGTTTCATCATCGCCGGCGCCGCGATCCGCTCGATCCCCGCCGCGCCGGGCGAGGAATTCTTCGAGCGGCTGCGGATGGCGATGCGCTACACCGTGCCGCGGCCCAAGGTGCTGGTGATCGGTTATCCGTCGAACCCCACCGCCTACGTCGCAGATGTCGCTTTCTATGAGAAACTGGTCGCCTTCGCCCGCGAGCATGGGATCTGGATCATCTCCGACCTGGCCTATGCCGAAATCTATTTCGGCGAGACGCCGACGCCGTCGATCCTCGCGGTGGAGGGCGCCAAGGACGTCGCTATCGAGTTCACCTCGATGAGCAAGACCTATTCGATGGCCGGGTGGCGGATCGGCTTCGCGGTCGGCAACCGCGAGCTGATCGCGGCGCTGACGCGGGTGAAATCCTATCTCGACTATGGCGCCTTCACCCCGATCCAGGCGGCGGCGGTGGCGGCGCTGAACGGGCCGCAGGACTGCATCGCCGCGACCCGCGCGCTCTACAGGAAGCGGCGCGACGTGCTGGTCGAGAGCTTCGGCCGGGCCGGCTGGGATATCCCGGTGCCCCAGGCCAGCATGTTCGCCTGGGCCCCGATCCCCGAGCCGTTCCGGGCGCTCGGCAGCATGGAATTTTCCAAGCGGTTGCTGGCCGAGGCGGGGGTAGCGGTCGCGCCCGGCGTCGGTTTCGGCGAGGAAGGCGAAGGCTTCGTCCGGATCGCGCTGGTCGAGAATGAGCAAAGGCTTCGGCAGGCCGCGCGGAGCGTGAAGAAGCTGCTCAAGTCGGCCTGATCGACCCTTTGGCGGGTCCGTGCGTTCAAGGGGAATGAGACAGCTCAGCCCTGGCCCCGCCGCCCTTTCCGCCGCGCTTATCCTGCTTGGCGGATGCGCTACGACCGGCCCGATCGGCGGACCGGGCATCGACCCCTTGCTGGCGCGGGGTGAGCAGCCGGGCTGGCAGCTGACGGTGACGCCGGCGCGGATCGTCTATGCCACCAACGACAATAGCGTCGTGGTGGACGAGCCCAACACCGGCGGGACGGTGCCCAAGAACGGCCGCCTTGCCGGACAGCGCATCCAGGTCGAAACCAGGACCCAGCCGTGCGCGCTCACCTCGGGCAATTATGCGCAGACGGTGCGGGTGACGGTCGACGGGCAGCTCCGCACCGGGTGCGGCGGCGACCAGTCGCGCGGGCTGAGCCTTGGCGCTGGGACCTGGACCGTGCTGTCGGTGAACGGTCGCCCGACCCCGCTCGACCGGCCCTTCACCGCGCAGTTCGACCGCGGGCGGCTGAGCCTGCAGCTTGGCTGCAACCGGCTGAACGCGCCTTATGCGCTGGCCGGACGGGTGCTGAGCGCGGGCACGGTGGCCAAGACCCGGATGGCCTGCGCCGACCCGAGCTTCGAGGAAGCGGGGGAAAAGGCGCTTGCGCTGCCGTTCGACGTCGAGCCGATCGGAAACGACCAGCTGGTGCTGCGCAACCCGCTCGGCACGCTCAACCTGGCGCGCACCCGCAGCTGACCTCGGCCTAGAAAATCAGGTAGGCGGCGACGTAGCGCAGGACGAGAGCGGCAAGCACGATGGTCGCCCAGCGGCGGCTGCGGACGATCATCGCCGCGACCAGCAATGCCGCCAGCAGGAGGGTCATGCCGAGCGATGCGGGAGCGACCAGCCGCGGCCGGATCGCCGGTACCGAGGCATAATAGGTCATCTGCACCACCAGCAGCGCGAGCAGGATGCCGACCACGATGCGGCGCACCCGGAAGAAATGCTCGTCGAGGTCGGCAAGCTGGCTGAGGTCGCGCGGGAACACCAGTCGCGCTGCCAGATAGTAGGCGCCGGCAAAGGCGGTCACCAGCATCAGGCTTTCGCCCGACACCCGGACCACCGGGCGGACAGTCCAGGCCGCGGACCAGAAGGACAGGAGGTCGAGGAGAACGAAGACCGCGAGCAGCGGGCAGAGCCAGCCGATCCGCAAGGTTGGGCGGGACTGCAGCCGTTCCTCGATGCTTCGGGCGAGCCCGCTCAGCACTTCGGCGATCGAAAGGCCGAGCATCAGCCCGTAAAGGGCGAACAGGAATTCGAAATCGCTCATGCTCGGCCGGATCATGTCGGTGCGCCGCCGGTTTGACTAGGGCGCGCGGCAGCTTCAGGACGGGAGCCATGCCGCGGATGCGCAAGAAAGCCGACCTGCCGACAAAGACCTGCGTGTCGTGCGGGCTGCCGTTCGCGTGGCGCAAGAAGTGGGAACGGGACTGGGATCAGGTGAAATTTTGTTCGGACCGGTGCCGCTCGGCGGGAGCGAAGCAGGCGTGACGCTGCCGGTCACTCCTGACGACGCCTCGGCTGTTGCGCGGATCATCGGCCAGGCGGTGGCGCCAGTATTCCTGCTGGCGGGGATCGGCGCGTTCCTCAACACGCTGACCGGGCGGCTGGCGCGGATCGTCGACCGTGGCCGCGCGATCGAGCCACGGCTGCTGGAAAGCATCGGTCCCGAACATGAACGGTTGGTCAGCGAGATCAACACGGTCGACCGGCGGATGCGGCTGATGAGCAGCGCCATCACCTCCACCGTGGCGAGCGCGGTACTGGTCTGCACCGTGGTGGTGCTGCTGTTCGCCGCGGCGCTGGTTGACCTCCACGCCGGAAACGCCATCGCTTTGCTGTTCATCGGCGCGATGGTGACGCTGGCCGCGGGCTTCTTCATCTTCCTGATCGAGACCCGGATCGCGGCGCGGGCGATCCGCGTGCGCCCGGCGCTGCTCACCCACGAAGTCGACGAGGCGACCGGCGACGAAGGCTAGCTTGGGCGTGGCACTTCCGCGCCGGCGGTAGTCCATTCCTCGAACTGGCCGTCGCGGCGGAGCCCGGCGCGGAAGGCGTGGCCGACGGGATCGAGCACCAGCCAGGCATCGGGCGCCTCTGCCACCAGGAAATTGCCGCGGCGGGTGAGCGGTCCGGCCGCCATCATCGCATTGCGATAGGGCTTGGCCGACGCGCCCAGCCGGGCATTGAGGTCGACGCTGATCGCGCTTGTGTCGATCAATCCGCTTTCGGACGGGCGGCGGCCGATCATGCCGTCGAGTTTCGACCAGTCGCCCGGGGCTTCGGCCATCGTTTCCAGCGCTGGGGTGACGGCATTGTCCGCCCATTTCTCGTTGCTTGAACAGGCGGACAGCGAGGCGGCGAGCAGGAGCAGGGGGAAGCGGTGCATGGGTGGACAACGCCGGGCGAGGGCATTTCGCTGCCATCGTCCTTGCGGGGGCGGAACAAGGCGTCGGCGCCGGTGCTTTGTTGATCGAGTCGCAGGCCGCCGGTAGGGGCATTGGCCAAAGGCGAACAGGAGGAACAACCCACCGTGATCCAGGCATCCAATATTCTCGACCGCGTCCTCGTCCTCGAGATGGTGCGAGTGACCGAGGCGGCTGCGATCGCCGCTTCGACCCTGATCGGGCGCGGCGATGAAAAGGCGGCCGACGCGGCGGCGGTGCAGGCGATGCGCGCGGCGCTGAACGAGCTTCCGATGGACGGCACGGTGGTGATCGGCGAAGGCGAGCGCGACGAGGCGCCGATGCTGTATATCGGCGAAAAGGTCGGCTCCGAGCAGGGCACCGGCCCCAAGATCGACATTGCTCTCGACCCCCTCGAAGGCACCACCATCACCGCCAAGGCCGGGCCGAATGCGCTGGCGGTGCTTGCGATCGCCGAAGCGGGATGCCTGCTCAACGCGCCCGACGTCTACATGGAGAAGCTGGCGATCGGGCCGGGCTATGCGCCGGGGCTGGTCAGCCTGGAGCGTTCCGCCACCGAGAACGTCACCGCGCTGGCCAAGGCCAAGGGCGTGTCGCCGAACGAGATCATCGCCTGCGTGCTGGATCGTCCGCGCCACGCGAAGGTGATCGCCGAACTGCGCAGCCTCGGCTGCGGCATCATGCTGATCCCCGACGGCGACGTGGCGGGCGTCATCGCCACCACCAACCCCGACACCACGGTCGACATTTACATGGGCTCGGGCGGAGCGCCGGAAGGCGTGTTGGCGGCCGCTGCGCTGCGCTGCGTCGGCGGTCAGATCGAGGGCAAGCTGCTGTTCCGCAACGACGACGAGCGTGGCCGCGCGCGCCGCTGGGGGATCGAGGATCTCGACCGGATCTACCGGCTCGAGGACATGGCCAAGGGCGACTGCATCTTCGCCGCGACCGGGGTCACCGACGGGTCGCTGCTGAAGGGCGTCAAGCGCCGCCGCGATTTCATCACCACCGAGAGCATCGTCATGCGCGCGTCGAGCGGAACGGTGCGACGGATCGCGGGCGAGCATCGCAAGACCAGCGCTTGAAGCCGTCACCCGCTGCTGTACTAAGCGGGTATGACAGTTGGCATCGGTGAGATTGAGGACGGGATCGTAGCGGCGGAGGCGGTAGCCCCCGTCCGGCCCGGCGGGGTCATGCCCGTTGAGCGTTCTTACGTGCAGGTGATCCGCGCCCGCACCCTCCTCGCCTGGCTGCCGGTCGTGATCGGCGCGGTGGTGCTGGACCGGCTGGTGCTTGCAGACACCGCAGTCGGCGGGCTGCTGCTGGTGGCAATCCCGCTGCTGGCGCTGCTGACCGCCGTCACCGCTCCCCCCCGGATATGGGCGCGGCTCGGCTATGCGCTGGAGCCGGCGATGCTGCGGGTGGTGCGCGGATGGCTGTTCCACACCGATACGCTGGTGCCGCTGGTGCGGGTCCAGCATCTCGACGTTGCTCGCGGGCCGCTCGACAAGATGTTCGGCACCGCCACCCTCGCCATCCACACCGCCGGTACCCACAACAGCATCGTCAGCCTGCCCGGACTGTCGCCGGACCGCGCTGCCGAGCTGGCGGCGGTGATCCGCACCCACATCAAGGCGGACCTCGACTGAGGTGAGCGAGCTTGCGCTGACCGCCGACCAGGCCCCGCCCGAGCGGCTGCACCCGCTTGCCCTGCTGGGCGGACTGGGGCGCGCCGCGCGCAACTTCATCGGCGGCATCGCGGCGGGCGGCTATTTCGCCTTCCAGGGCCGGACCTCGCTGGCGCTGATCGTGCTTGGCGCCCTGTGCGTGATTGGCCCGGCCGCGCTCTTCCTGCACTGGCGGCGCTTCTCCTTCCGGGTCGGAAGCGACGCCATTCGCATCGACAGCGGCATCCTCAGCCGCAACCAGCGCACCATCCCGTTCGACCGGGTCGCCGACGTCAGCATCGCGCAGGGGCCGCTGCAACGGCTGTTCGGGATCGCCCGGGTCACGCTGGAGACCGGAGGGTCGGGCGCCGGCAAGGAGGAAGGGGTGCTGGACGGCATCGCCCTCCACCGCGCCGAGGCGCTGCGCGAGCATGTCCGGACCATGCGGCTGGGGGCGAGCGGCGCCGCGGTCGGCGAGCCGGCGGCCGTGGTGATCGAGCGCGACGAGGACCCTCCCCTGTTCGCGATGGACTTGCGGCGTCTGCTGACGCTGGGGATGTTCAACTTCAGCCTGGCAATCTTCGCGGGCCTGTTCGGTGCCAGCCAGACGGTCGGCGACGCGCTCAACATCGATCCGTTCGAGCGCACGTTCTGGACCCCGATCCTCAGCCAGTACGGGCTCGGCGACTGGCTTCTCGCCCACCGCATCGGCCTTGCGGTCGCAGGGGTCGCGGTGCTGGTCCTGGCGGGACTGGCGACCGGGATCGTACGGACTGTCCTGCGCGACTATGGCTTCCGGCTCGACCGTACCGGCAACGGCTTCCGCCGCCGCCGAGGCCTCCTCACCAGGACCGACGTCTCCCTTCCGGCACGGCGCATCCAGGCGGGTCTGATCGCCACCGGGCCGCTTCGCAATCGCTTCGGCTGGCGTGCGTTCAAGGTGCTGAGCCTGGCCGGCGAGGGCGGGCAGCCCGGCAAGGAGGGTCGCGACGATCATGTCCTGGCGCCGCTTGCGACCGAGGACGAAGTCGCCGGGATCGCAGCGGCCATCGGCCTTGCCATTCCGGACGAGGCGACCCCCTGGCGGCCAGTGTCGCGCGGTCACCTTACCAGTTTCGTGGCGGTGGTCGGGGCGCTGATGCTGCTGGGCGCGGTGGCCGGGCTGCTGTTCCTCGCCGCCCTCAATGCCCCCGCAGAGGCCTATGTCGCGCCGCCGCTGCTTGCCCTCGCCGGGGTCGCCGGGCTCGGGCTGCTGCGCTGGTTCGAGTGGCGCCACACCGCTTACGCGCTGGAGGCCGGGCGCCTGCTGATCCGTACCGGCTGGTGGAGCCGCCGCACCCTCCTCGTCCCGCTCCGCAACGTCCAGAGCGTGACACTGCGGGAAAGCAGCCTGTCGCGGCGGTTCGGAATCGCCAGCCTGGCGGTAGATGTCGCGGGCGGGCGATCGGGCGGACAGATCGTCCCCTCCCTGCCGCGAGATCAGGCGAGTCTTCTGCACCGGGAACTGCTATCGGCGCAGCCATGAACGCGCTTGGAGTTACGCAGTCGCTGTCGGGACAGGCCTGGCGCTGGCGGCGGCCACAGTCGGAAGAGAAACTCGGCACCGCTCTTCTCGACGAGCTGCTGCTCGGCCGCGGGGTGAGCCCGCACGAGCTCGATCGCTATCGCAATCCGACGCTGCGCGACCTGCTGCCCGATCCCAGCCATTTCCGCGACATGGACGCCGCGGCCGAGCGGGTCGCCGACGCGGTGCTGCGCGGAGAGACGGTCGCGATCTTCGGCGATTACGACGTCGATGGGGCGACCAGCAGCGCGCTCCTGGTACTGCTGCTGCGCCAGCTAGGCGTGGAGGCGCTGGTCCATATCCCCGACCGCCAGGCCGAGGGCTATGGCCCCAACCTGCCGGCGCTGCTGGCCCTCAAGGCGCGCGGGGCGAGCCTGATCGTGACGGTGGACTGCGGCGCGCAGGCGTTCGAGTCGCTGGCCGGGGCGCGCGAGGCCGGACTCGACGTGGTGGTAGTCGACCATCACCAATGCGCGGCCGCGCTTCCGCTGTGCCACGCGCTGGTCAATCCCAATCGGCTGGACGAAGGCGAGACGGGGATGAGCCACGGCCACGTCGCAGCGGTCGGCATGGCCTTCCTGCTCGGCGTCGCGCTGGTCCGGACGCTGCGCGGCAAGGGCTTTTTCGCCGCCCGGCCCGAGCCGCGGGTGATCGAATTGCTCGACCTCGTCGCGCTGGGCACCGTCGCCGACGTCGCGAAGCTGCACGGGCTCAATCGCGCATTCGTGACACAGGGGCTGAAGGTGATGGCCGGCGGCCGCAACCTCGGCCTCTCCGCATTGGCCGAGGCCGCGCGGTTGAAGGGGCCGCCGACCTGCCGCGACCTCGGCTTTGCGCTTGGGCCGCGGATCAACGCCGGCGGGCGGGTCGGACGCGCCGACCTTGGCGTGCGGCTGCTGACCACCACCGACCCCGAGGAAGCCCGCGCCATTGCGCAGGAGCTCGACCGCCTGAACGAGGAACGGCGCGGGATCGAGCAGGTCGTGCTCGACGAGGCGCTGGCCCAGGCACTGGCGATGGAGGGAGACCCGGTCGTCACGGTCGCCGCCGAGGGCTGGCACCCGGGGGTGATCGGGATCGTCGCAGGGCGGATCAAGGAACGGGTCGGCAAACCGTCGTTCGTTGTTGCGGTCGGCGAGGACGGGATCGGCAAGGGTTCCGGCCGCTCGATCACCGGCGTGGATCTTGGCGCAGCAGTGCTCGCGGCGAAGGACGAGGGATTTGCGATTGGCGGCGGTGGGCATGCGATGGCGGCGGGGGTCACCCTGGCGCCGGGCGGCGTCGGCGCCTTCCGCGACTATCTTGGCCAGCGGCTGGCGGACGACGTCGCAAAGGCCACCGCCAACCGCGCGCTGATCCTCGACACCATGTGCGCGCCGCGCGGGATCGCCGGCGGGCTATGCGATTCGCTCGACCAGGCCGGGCCCTATGGCGTCGGCTGGCCGCAGCCGCGGGTGGCGGCGGGTGAGGCCCGCCTGATCCGGGTCGGAGTGGTCGGCAACGGCCATGTCCGCGGGATCGCCTGCGGGGCCGACGGGGCGAGCTTCAAGTGGATCGCCTTTCGCGCCGCCGACACGCCGCTCGGGCAGGCCCTACTGGCGATGCCGGGCGACCGGAAACTGTGGCTCGCCGGCACCGTCCATCGCGATAGCTGGAACGGCGGCGAGGCGGCCGAGCTGCACCTCGAGGATGCGGCGCTGGCCTGACCAAAATCTCAGGTGCGTTTGACTTGACCCTCCCGCCGCCTTCGCCTAGCAGCGGCCCGCCCAGACGGCCCCTTCGTCTAGTGGTTAGGACGCGGCCCTTTCACGGCTGAAACACGGGTTCGAGTCCCGTAGGGGTCACCACACCTGAATGTGCTGCCGGGGGGCAGCCTCTGGTGTGACGGCAGGGCGGCGCAATACTCTTGTAACACCGGCACGAAAAAGCCCGGCGCCTTGTGGGCACCGGGCTTTTTCTTGCCGTGTCCACCGCCCCCGACGGGAGCGGCAGATGGATCAGGCGAACTGGGGCAGGTGGGTGCGGCGGCGGCGGCGCATCGAAACGCCCACGGCACCGAAGCCGAACAGCATCAGCGCCCAGGTGCCGGGCTCCGGAACCGCGGCGGCGACACCGCCGAGGCGGACCTGACGAAGATCGGCGACGCCGCTTCCGTTGGTGTCGAACGCGATCGATGTGATGAGGTCACCGCCGGTGGCCGAGAAGCCGAAGAAATTCTGGCCGTTGGCGAGGCTGAAGGTCTGGGCAATGCCGTTGACGAAGATCGTCACCGAGCTGGTATCGGCCGCGGCATTGAAGAGATTGAACTCAGCCGAAGTGAACGTGCCGCCACCGGTGAGCGAGATGGTCGCCTGATCGAGCGCCGACCCGTCAGCTGCGACGAAGCGCGACTGGCCGTTGGACGAACTGGTCGTGATCGACTCGTTCGAGGTCACGCTGACCGCGGTGCTGGTCTGGTTGGTGCTGCCCATGACGGTGGTGCCGGTCATGGTGGTGTTGGCGAGAACATTCTCGGACGGCTGCACGAAGCCGGCGCCGGCCTGAACCGTGATGGCGGCCGAAGCCGGGGTGGCCACGGCCACGGCAAGTGCCGACGCGGCCGCAAGGGTCGTTAGTTTCTTCATCGCATGAATCTCCGATACGCGACACGGGGATGCTCAGAAGCAACCTCTTGGTCCGAAGCGCACGACGCATGCGTTAACCATCTTGTTCCGGCGCACCGAAAATAAAGTTAATGAAACGCTAACAGTACCTTGGAGAACGGCAAGCGAGGCCGTTTGTCAGCCTTGGTCGGCGCGTCCGTAGACGTCGTCGAAGCGCACGATGTCATCCTCGCCGAGATAGGTGCCGCACTGAACCTCGACCAAGTGCAGCGGGACCTTGCCCGGGTTGGCCAGGCGGTGGACGGTCCCGGCACTGATGTAGGTCGATTCATTCTCGTGCAGCAGGAAAGTGCGCTCGCCCACCGTCACTTCGGCGGTACCGGTGACCACTACCCAATGCTCCGACCGATGATGGTGGAGCTGGCTGGACAGCTTGCCGCCGGGGCGGACGATGATGCGCTTGGTCTGGAACCGGGCATCGCGATCGGTGGTCTGATAGGAGCCCCACGGACGATGGACCACGCTTCCGAGGTCGGCATTGGAATCGCCGGTTTCCTTGAGCGCCTTGACCACCGCGCCGACGTCCTGGACCCGGTCGCGGGCGCTGACCAGAACGGCGCCGTCGACCGCGACCACCACCACATCCTTGAGGCCGAGGGTGGCGACGGTGGTGTCCCCGCCGGCGATGACCAGCGAGCCGGCGGTGTCGACGGCAAGCGCACTTCCCTGCAGTGCATTGCCGTGGCCGTCATGGTCCGACCGGCTCCAGATCTCGTTCCAGGATCCGAGATCTGACCAGCCCATGTCGACCGGCACCACCGCCACCCGGCGCGAGCGTTCCATCACCGCATAGTCGACTGAGATGGGCTGGATCGGCGCCGCGTCATTGTCCTCCGCGGGCCGGAAGAAGGCCCCGTCCGCGCCACCGCCGGAAACTGCTGCAGCGGCCCAGGCCGCGATGCCGGGGGCATGCTGGGCGATCTCGGTCAGGAAATCCTCGGCCCGGAACAGGAAGATGCCCGCGTTCCAGAAGTAGGCGCCCGAGGCGACATAGGCCTCTGCCTTGTCCAGCGAGGGCTTCTCCACGAATTCGGCGACGTCGACGACCGGGCCGCTGCTCAGTGCCTCCGGATCGACCCGGATGTAGCCGTAGCCGGTGTGGGGCGAGGTCGGGCGAACGCCGAAGGTGACGATCTTGCCGCGCGCGACCTGCGGAAGCGCTTGGGCGATGGCCGCGTGAAAGGCCGGGACGTCGTCGATCACATGGTCGGACGGAAGCACCAGCATGACCTCGCCGGGGCGATGGTCGGCCAGCCACTGGGCGGCGACGGCCAGCGCGGGGGCGGTGTTGCGGCCCTGCTGCTCGAGGATGATGCATTCGGGCTGGGCCCCGCCATCCTCGACCTGGTCGCGCACCAGGAAGCGCTGATCCTCGGCAGTGATCAGCAGCGGCGGCGAAAACAAAGATCCCGACGCGCGCGCCACCGTGTTCTGCAGCAGCGAGGGGCCGCCGTCGAAGCTGGCGAGCTGCTTGGGGAATTGCGCACGGCTGAGCGGCCACAGCCGGGTGCCGGCGCCACCACACAGGATCACCGGTCGGATGGAGGCCGGCATCGCGGCGGCGCGGGACTGTTCGCTGTCGGTCATTCACCTGCCTTAAAGCCAATGCCGGCCCTCGTCGCGGGCCAAAACACGTTAACCACACACTGTTCCGGATCGACGCACCCCCTCTGCACGACCTTCGCAAGACCGGCTTCTTCGGGTAGAAAGGAAACTTAACAAGACTTTAATTGTTCTTGTTGGGAAATGATTGTGCGGAGAGCGAGCGTGCTGAAAGTTAATGCCGCAAGGGCGCGCATCACCGTCGTGGGGCTTGTCTGCCTCGCCGCGATCGCCTCCGCTCCGCTCGCCGTCGGCGGTTTCGGCAGCCTCGGAAGCTTTGGAACGCAGGGCATCGCCCTCCCCAGCCTGGCGTCAGCCCAGCAATTGATGGCGATGCTCGACGCGCGTTCGCCGGGCGAGCGTGAAAAGGGCGCGCTGACCCAGACCAAGGTCAAGCAGCGGCTCGCCTTCGTTCCGCGCGAGCGGGCGCTGGGCAAGACCTTCCCGCCCAAACCGTCGCCGATGGAGCAATTGGTCAAGGTCGTGGTGCCCGCCCCGCCGCCGGTGCAGATCGTGCCGCCGATCGCGCCGCTGGTCCCACCGACCACCGCCGACATCATCAACCCCGCCACCCTGGTCGCCAGCCTGCCCCCGGTCGGCGGCGGCACGCCGATCATCGGCGGTGGCGGCGGCCTGCTTCCCCCGCCGCCGCCGACCGGCACTGTTCCGCCCACCGGCGAAGTCCCGCCCGGAACCCCGGTGAGCGCGGTGCCCGAGCCCGGCACCTGGCTGACGATGCTGCTCGGCTTCGGCATGATCGGCACTGCCATGAACCGCCGGCGCCGGCAGTCGCGCCTGGCGACCGCCTGAGGGCGACGGCGTGCGCTGGCTGGTCCTGATCCTTGCTGCCGCAGCCGCGGGCGGACTATATGCCGCCCAGTCGCCGCTGGTCGCCCATTCGGCGCAGGTCACGGCCAAGCCGGTGGCCGCGATCGCGGCTGCGCCGATCGGCAGCGAGGATCGCATCACCCTGACGCCCCAGCAACGCCGGGAAGCTTCGGCCGAGGGTGGCTTCAGGCAGGTCCCGCTATCGCTGCTGCGGGTGAACCGCCGCATGCATTACGGCGATTTCGAATGGAATGACGAGGGCGTCCCTGCCGGCCCGATCACCATCCGCGTCGATCTTCGCACTCAGTTGCTGAGCGTGTTTCGCGGCGGGCACGAGATCGGCACCGCGGTCGCCCTGTACGGGGCCGACAGCAAGGAAACCCCGCTCGGCAGCTTTCCGGTGCTGTGGAAGGGCAAGGACCATCGCTCCAGCCTGTACGATGCGCCGATGCCCTTCACACTTCGCCTGACCGGCGACGGGGTGGCGATTCACGGCAGTAATGTCCGGTGGGGCGCCGCGACCCACGGCTGCGTCGGCGTGCCGACCGAATTCGCGCGGCATCTGTTCGCGCAGGCCAAGGTCGGCGACGTGGTCACCATCGTCCGCACCCCCTCGCCCGGCCCGAAGGCGACCGGCTAACCATTAGTTTACAGCCTGAAGCGCATGAAGGAGCCCGCGAAAGGGCTCTTCGATGCGGGAATGGCGGCGTTCACTCGGCAAACTTGTGCTGCTGGCAGCGGCCAGTCCGCTGCTGATCGGCAGCCTTGGCCCGCGCACCAGCTTCGACCAGCGCCTGCTTGCTGCCCACAACCGGGAAAGAAGCGCGGTCGCGGTGCCGCCCCTGCAATGGGATCCGGAGCTGGCCAAGGGCGCCGCTGCCTGGGCCGAGCATCTCAGCCGCAGCGGCAAATTCGAGCATTCGCCCGACGAGCCCGATGAACCACAGACTGGCGAGAATATCTGGGGCGGAACGCCGCAGGCTTATCAGCCGGAAGCGATGGTCGGCTTGTGGATCGCCGAGAAAAAGCAGTTCAAGCCCGGCACCTTTCCCAACAATAGCCGCACCGGCCGGATGGAAGACGTTACCCACTACACGCAGTTGATCTGGCGCCGCACCACTCACGTCGGCTGCGGGGTCGGTAATAGTGGTGCGGAGGAAGTAATGGTGTGCCGTTACCGCACCGCTGGCAATGTTTGGGGACAAGCCGTTAGCTGAGCGGGATGAACCGAGCGACTTAATCCGAAACCGCTTAATCTGATCGGAACAGAATTAGTTACCAGCCCGTTAACGAACACGCGGTGGAAATCCCATTCCATCGACTTTTCCAATCGTTAGGGGACTGTTATGAAATTGCTGAAACTCGGGGTCGCAACCGCGATCGCCGCCACTGCTTTGCCCGCAACGGCCGAAGCTGCCACGATCGTTGCCGCGCAGACCACGGTGAACGCCAATCTCGATCCTGCCGCCAATAATGGCTTCACCATCGGGTTCAGCGATTCCAATCTCGCCAATCCCTTCAACGAAGTGCTGACCTTCACCACCGACGTGGCCGGCCAGCTCAGCATCAACCTGACCTCGGTGACGACGTCGGCGTCGGATGACACCGACTTCTCCAACGTCTTCCTGTCGGGAACCGGCCTCGCCGGGCCGATCTCGATCGCTCAGATCCTCGCCGATCCGAACGAAACCCGTGCGCTGAACAACTTCAGCGTCGGCGTCGGCACGTTCACCCTGAACATCCTCGGCAACCCGGGCACCTCGAGCGGTTCGTTCGGCGGTTCGGTCGCGTTTACCGCGGCCGCAGCAGCCGTTCCCGAGCCCGGCACCTGGGCGATGATGCTCGTCGGCTTTGGCGCCATCGGCTTTTCGATGCGCCGCCGCCGCCAGACCGCTCACCTGTATCAGGCTGCGTAACTAGCCACACAGGTACGACGGAAAAGTTGAAGGGTCCGGCCGCCCCGCCGGACCCTTTTTCTTGTGCAGTGACCAAGGATCAGTTCGGCGGCTTGATGTTCGGCCGCAGGCCGGTCCACTACGGCGCATGACCGTGCGCATCGCCTATCTCACCAGCCAATATCCGGGGCCTTCCCACACCTTCATCCGGCGTGAGGTCAGCGCCCTGCGCGCGATCGACGTCGACATCCAGACCTTCAGCATCCGCGTCCCGCCTGCCGTGGATCTGAATTCTCCAGTCGACCAGGCCGAGGCCGTTCGGACGTTCTTCGTACTTGGACAGTCCCCGTTGACGTTTCTTGGCGCGCATCTGGGTGAAGCAGTCCGTCGACCGATCCGCACGTTGCGAACCTTGCTTTTGGCGCTTCGCCACCGCCCGCCGGGCATCAAGTCCGCCTTGCTGTCGCTGGCCCATTTCGCCGAGGCGATCGTGCTTGCGGGCGAACTGCGGCGGCGCAGGATCGGGCATCTTCACAATCATTTCGCGAATAGCGGCGCGACGGTCGGCATGCTCGCCAGCCACCAGGTCGGAATACCCTGGAGTTTCACCATCCATGGAATTTCGGAATTCGATTATCCGGCCGGCCTGCTCCTCGCCGACAAGATCGCCGCGTCGAAGTTCGTCGCATGCGTATCCCTTTTTGGACGCGCGCAGGCGTTTCGGGTGGTGGAGGGGGGGGAATGGAGCAAGTTGACCGTTGTGCATTGCGGGTTGGCGCTCGATGAGCTGCCAACTCCCGTGCAAACCGACGGCCCGGCGCTGCGCCTCATCCTCGTCGGGCGGCTTTCTCCCGAGAAGGGGATCGGTGGCTTGCTGCAGGCGATCAGCATGGTCGCGGTCGCCGAGCGGCCCCGGCTGTTCATCGTCGGCGACGGTCCGATGCGGGCTGAGCTCGACGAGCAGGTCGAGCGGCTGGGCCTCGGCGACCATGTGACATTCCTCGGCCGCCTGTCCGAAGCCGACACTCTGGTCGAAATCGCCCGTAGCGACGCGCTGGTGCTGTCGAGCTTCATGGAGGGACTGCCCATCGTCCTCATGGAAGCGATGGCGCTCGGCAAGCCGGTGATCGCGACCCGCGTGGCCGGCATTCCGGAGCTGGTTACCGACGGGGAGGACGGCCTGTTGTTCACCCCTTCGAACTGGGATGAACTGGCAGCGCATATCAAGGCACTGGCGAGCGATCCGGCGTTGCGACGGCGGCTGGGCGCTGCAGGTCCGGCAAAGATCGCCGCCGAATTCGATATCAGGACGTCGGCGGAGGCGCTTCGTCGCCTGTTCCTCCAGGCCGCTCCGTCCGCTGCCACTGCTTTGGAGCGCCCGAGCGGGCCAGCTTCAGATACATGGGCAGCTTCCACAGCGGATAGAGCGGCAGGCGAACCAGCGCCGAGGGGCTGAGAAAGGCCCGCCCCTCCCGCCACCAGGCCAGCAGCACGACCACCGCGGCGACGCAGCCGATGGTGGCGAGCAGTACGGCCGGTAGCCACGAGACAATATCAGCTAGTGCCAGCACGGCTGCGGCGCCCAATGCGACGATGTTCACCAGCGCCAGCAAGGCAAGCGGGGGGACCAGCAGGTCCAGGCCGGCGACCAGCACCCGGGGTGAGAAGCTTGCCAGACCGCGACCGATCAAGGCCGGCGCCGTGGCGCGGGCAAGTGCGAGATAGCCGCCTTCCCAGCGGCTGCGCTGCCCGAGGGTGTGCGCCTGGTCGGCATGAGGCGACCACACGACGGCATCCTCGATCAGCCGGGGATGCTTGCCGCTGCGGGCCAGTTCGATCCCCAGCCGCATGTCCTCGACGATACTGGCGGTGGCAAGATCGGCCGCGTCGAACTGGGACCAGGGAAGGCACATTCCGGTGCCCGTCAGGTGCACGCTGCCGGCAAGCCGCTGGAGGGCGCGCTGGCGCACCAAGTTCTTGATCAGGAAGGCGAAGGAGGAAACCTGGACCAGCGGTCCTGCCGAGGGAGCGGGCTCGAGCAGGTTGACGGCTTGCGCCGGTGACTGGAGGTGCTGGCTGGCCCCG